>NZ_VSJH01000017.1:0-251509 GCF_008124495.1 Pseudomonas sp. CK-NBRI-02
GAAGTGTTCCCAGTTGGCCCAGTGTGGCACCAGGTTGGAGTTGGCGATCAGCACGCGCGGGGCATTGGCGTGGGTCTTGAAGACACCGACCGGCTTGCCGGACTGGACCAGCAGGGTCTCGTCGTCTTCCAGGCGGGTCAGGGTCTCGACGATCTTGTCGTAGCACTCCCAGTTACGTGCGGCACGGCCGATACCGCCGTAGACCACCAGCTCCTTCGGATTCTCGGCGACCTGAGGGTCGAGGTTGTTCATCAACATGCGCAGCGGCGCTTCGGTCAGCCAGCTCTTGGCGGTCAGCTTGTTGCCACGCGGGGCGCGGATTTCTACGTCACGGTATTTGTTGTTGTCGGTCACGGGAATGTCCTCTGCGGTCAGGTCGACGGCGGTGTGTCGATGTGAATATACAAACACACCTTTACTTGTATGTACAAGCATGGACAACCAAATTTTTCGTACCGTTCCTCGGGAAGCCGAAAAACAAAAAGGGCCGCTGCGCGACCCAACCGCAGGAAAACCCGCGATCAGGCCGCGCAGCAGCCCCTTTCACAATGCCGGGTTTACCGCGGCATCAATTCGATCAGGCAGAACCGCCCTTGCACATCCAACCCGAGCAATCCGTCATTGCCTTCCAGGTGCAGACAGTCATACAAACCGAGCTGCTGCTTGGCCTGTCCCGATGCCGACACCTCTACCTGCCCGCTGGCGGCGAACAGCAATACCGTCGAGGCCGAGCTGAATATCCGGCTGGTGCCGTCGAACCACTGCAACCGCGCGCGGTAGCGTTGCGGCGCGTAGATCAGGTTGAAATCGCGGATCGCGCCACCGAGCAGCTTGCAACTGACCTGGCTTTCGCCATTGAAAGCAAAGGCGTCGAACGGCAGCAGCGGCCGGCTGGCCTGGCCATCGACCAGCAAACGCATGCCATCGCCTTGCAGCACGGTGATGATCCGCTGATAGCCAGCGAAGGTGGAAAATCCACCAGACTCCTCGATGTCGGCGATCGACAGGCGCCAGCCGAAGCCATCCAGGCCTTCGCCGGCGTCGCGGGTGATCTCTTCGGTGAAACCGCCACCGTTCTTCCAAGGCATGCGCGGGTAATCTTTGGCACGCAGCAACTGCAAATGAGTCATTTACTGAATCGTCCTTCGAGGCGATGACGGGAACCGGGGTGGATCAGCCGCGCCGCAGTCACCGGCTGGCGACCGGACCAAGTGCGGCGGCGAATCAGCAAGCAAGGCTCACCTTGCTCGATTTGCAGCAATCGGCATTCCTCGGGTTCGGCGAGGATCGCCTCCACCACGTGCTCGCCCTCGGTCAGTGGCGCGACCTGCGAAAGGTACGCATAGGGCGTTTGCTGGGTGAAGTCCTGCTTGAGGTAGTCCGGCGCGATCTGGGCATTGACGTAGCGATCTTCGATCTGCACCGGCACGCCGTTCTCGTAGTGCACGATCAGCGAATGGAACACCCGCTGGCCTTCGCGCATGTCCAAGGCCAGGGCGCGCTCGGAACCGGCGGTCTCCTCGGCGAGACGGATGACCTGGCAGCTATGCTGATGGCCACGGCCGGCGATCTCGTCAGCGATGTTGTTGACCTCGAACAGCGCCGAACGGGTCTTGGGCTCGGCGACGAACGTGCCCACGCCCTGCATGCGCACCAGCAGCCCTTCTGCGGTGAGCTCTCGCAGGGCACGGTTGATGGTCATGCGACTGAAGCCCAGTTGGCTGACCAGCTCGCTCTCGGACGGTACCCGGTGATGCGGCGGCCAGCTGCCGTTTTCGATCTGCTGGACGATCATCTGCTTGACCCGGGCGTAGAGCGGCGCCGGCCCTTCGCCCATCTGGGCAACCAGCGCGGAGACAGGAGGTGTCGGCACGGCGTTGAATCCTTGTGCAATTTGATTGAGCGGTAGCTTGCCGCAGTTTACCCGGCAGGCAAACGCCTGTATATGTATATACAAGTTAAACAATAACAGGATTTTCCCCGATGCCTGCCTTTTTCGCCGAACGCGCCCTGCTGCCTACTGGATGGGCCAGCAATGTCCGCCTGGAAGTTGCCGAGGATGGCCGCTTGACCCATGTCGAGGCCGACGCCTCGGCCGAAGGCGCCGAGCGCCTGGGTGGTCCGGTGCTGCCGGGCATGCCGAACCTGCACTCCCACGCCTTCCAACGTGCGATGGCAGGCCTGGCGGAAGTGGCTGGCAACCCTAACGACAGTTTCTGGACATGGCGCGACCTGATGTACCGTCTGGTCGGGCGCATTACCCCCGAGCAAGTGCAGGTCATCGCCCGCCAGCTGTACATCGAGATGCTCAAGGCCGGTTACACCTCGGTCGCCGAGTTCCACTACGTCCACCACGACCACAACGGCCACGCCTACGCCGACCCGGGCGAGCTGTCGCTGCGTATCAGCGCCGCCGCCGCCGACACGGGTATCGGCCTGACCCTGCTGCCCGTGCTCTACAGCCACGCAGGCTTCGGCGGTCAGGCGCCGAGCGAGGGCCAGCGCCGCTTCATCAACTCCAGCGAGCAGTACCTGCGTCTGCAGGAGCGCCTCGCCCCGCACCTGGCGGCCCAGCCAGCCCAGCGCCTGGGTTTGTGCTTCCACTCCCTGCGCGCAGTCACGCCGCAGCAGATCGCCGAAGTGCTGGCTGCCGGCGACCAGGCGTGCCCCGTGCACATCCATATCGCCGAGCAACAGAAGGAAGTCGACGATTGCCTGGCCTGGAGTGGTCGCCGTCCCTTGCAGTGGCTCTATGAGAATGTCGAGGTAGACGCGCGCTGGTGCCTGGTCCATGCCACTCACGCCGAGGCCGACGAGGTCAGCGCAATGGCCCGCAGCCATGCCGTGGCCGGCCTGTGCCTGACCACCGAAGCCAACCTGGGCGACGGCATCTTCCCCGCCGTCGACTTCATGGCCCAAGGTGGGCGCATGGGCATCGGCTCGGACAGCCATGTGTCACTCAGCGTCGTGGAGGAATTGCGCTGGCTGGAATACGGCCAGCGCCTGCGTGACCAGCGCCGCAACCGGCTGTATCGCGGCGACCAGCCAATGGTCGGTCGTACCTTGTACGACGCAGCCTTGGTCGGCGGCGCCCAAGCGATGGGCCAGGCTGTCGGCGAGCTGGCTGTCGGCAAACGCGCCGATTGGCTGGTGCTGGATGGACAGGACCCCTACCTCGCCACAGCCAGCGGTGATGGGATCCTCAATCGCTGGCTGTTCGCCGGGGGCGATCGCCAGGTGCGCGACGTGATGGTCAATGGGCAATGGGTTGTGCGCCAGGGCCGCCACGCGCAGGAGCAAACGAGCGCTCGAGCGTTCATGGAGGTACTGCGTCAGTTGCTGGACTGATCCGTCACCTGCCCAAACGCAATCGCGGCGGCCCGTTATGCCGGACCGCCGCGATTGCGTTCAACCTGCCTGAATTAGTGCGAAGCGACGATCTGCTTGTCCGAGGCACGCCAGATCAGGCGGGTAGTGTCATAGCCTTGCTGACGCGCCTTGGCCAGCAGGCTTTCGCGCTCCACCGCCGGCAGGGTCTGGGTTCGCGAGAGCAGCCATAGGTACTTGCGGTCCGGGCTGCCGACAATCGCCGTGCGGTAGCGCTCGTCCACATACAACACCCAGTACTCGCCCTTGGCCACGCCCGGCACCAGCTTCGTGAACCAATTGTTGAACTCTACCCACAGCCGGTCATTGTGCCCCGGCTCCTGCGGCCAGGCCGAACCTTCGGCGCGCAGCCATTCGCCATCGAACATGCGGCAGCGATTGAGCACACCCATCGTGCCATCGGGCCGCAGGTTGTAGTGGGCTTCGGACTGGGCGCAGTCACGCTGGAACAGCATCGGCAAGCGTGCCAGCTCGAACCACTTGCCTTCATAGCGCTTGAGGTCGATGTTTCCGGCAGTCTTGGGTACCAGAGGATCGGTCGCCGAAGTGGCGCAGCCACCCAGGACGACTACCGCGCAGAACGCCAACAGCAGGTGCAAACGCTTCATTTGAGACCCTGCCCGGAATAGATAAGGACTTTGTCCGCCGCATACTGCACGCTGATGAAGCTCTTTTCGTCCCCCCAGGTACAGCTGCTCATGCCCAGCGCGCCCGAACACTCAGCCGGGGTGCCGAGCAGTTGCTCCACTTCAGCCTTGCTCATGCCCGTCTTGAGCTTGGAATAGTTTTCCTGGTTGATCTTGCTGCAAGCGGTCAGGACGACGCACAAGGACAACAGGGCGAGGGAACGCAACGACATGAAGGGACACTCCTGGAGATGAAGGCACAGGCATGGTGGCCTGCAGACAGCTTAGAAGACAAAAAGCCGCCTCGGTTCCCTAGTCCCTTGGTTTTCACCCTACGCCATTGGTCGGCTGGCGCGCGCCGTGAGACGCTGATCACAGCGGAAACGATTGCGGGGCAGTTCACGTCCACGACAAGCGTGGGAGCGAACTGCCCCGCAATCGATTCAAATGCTCAGAAACGCGAACCCGGCTCCAGCAGAAAGTCAATTTCTTCGCTGGTGCTCGGTCGGCCCAGCACCAGGTTGCGGTGTGGGAAGCGGCCGAAGCGAGCGATCACCCGTTGATGCTGCTCGGCATAATCGAGGAAACCCTCGAACAACCGGGCATTGGCCTCGGGCTGCTCGTCGAGCAGCATCTGGTAGCGCTCGACACACAGGTTTTGCCAGTCCAGCACCTCGGCATGCTCCAGCACCAGCAGCACGAACACACGCTGGATCGGCAGCAGCTGGTAGTCCCAGCCCTTCTGCAGGCCCTGCATGGCGATCACCTGGGCACGACGGTCGCCATCGAAGGCGCGCGGCGTGTCACGGTAGATCATGCGCGGCAGCTGATCGAGCAGCAGGAGCAGGCCTAGCCAACCCTGGGGGCTTTGCTGCCACTCGTCCAAGCCGCCGGCCAGGGCATGCTCGACCAGCTCGCCGAAATACTCACGGGCTTCATCGTCATGGTGCTTGCCGAACCACAGCGAGCTCTTCTCGTCAGCCACGGCCTGGGGGCTACTACCCCATCCGAACCACCATTCCAGTAACGGCTGCCAAGGTGCGAGCATGACTTACTCCTTGTGGTAGGCGGTGACGCGCTCGACCTCTTCCTTCGAGCCGAGGATCACCGACACACGCTGGTGCAGGCTCTCTGGCTGGATGTCGAGGATGCGATCGTAACCGTTGGTGGACGCGCCGCCAGCCTGCTCGATGATGAACGACATCGGGTTGGCCTCGTACATCAGGCGCAGCTTGCCCGGCTTGCTCGGCTCGCGGGCATCGCGTGGGTACATGAACAGGCCGCCACGGGTCAGGATCCGGTGCACATCGGCCACCATCGAAGCGATCCAGCGCATGTTGTAGTTCTTTTTCAGCGGACCGGTCTCACCGGCCAGCAGCTCGCCCACGTAGCGCTGGACCGGAGCTTCCCAGTGACGCTGGTTGGACATGTTGATGGCGAACTCGGCGGTGGTTTCCGGTACGCGGATGTTTTCGTGGGTCAGGACGAAGCTGCCCAGTTCACGATCCAGGGTGAAGCCCTTGACGCCATTGCCCAGGGTCAGGATCAGCATGGTTTGCGGGCCGTAGATGGCGTAACCGGCGGCGACCTGCTGGGTGCCGGGCTGCAGGAAGGCTTTTTCGTTGAGGGTTTCGTTCTGGCTCAGGTATTCGTTGGGGCAACGCAGTACCGAGAAGATGGTGCCGACCGAAACGTTGACATCGATGTTCGACGAGCCGTCGAGCGGGTCGAAGACCAGCAGGTAGGCGCCTTTGGGATATTTGCCCGGAATCTGGTAGGCGTTGTCCATTTCCTCGGAGGCCATGCCGGCCAGGTGGCCACCCCATTCGTTGGCTTCGAGCAGGATGTCGTTGGAGATGACGTCCAGCTTCTTCTGCACTTCGCCCTGCACGTTTTCGGTGCCCATGCTGCCCAGGACACCGCCCAGGGCGCCCTTGGAAACGTGGTGGCTGATTTCCTTGCACGCACGCGCCACCACTTCGATCAGGAAGCGCAGATCGGCAGGGGTATTGTTGCTGCGGGTCTGCTCAATCAGATAGCGACTCAGGGTAACGCGGGACATGTATGGCTCCGAAATGGAAAGGGGGAGAAAAACCCCCGCAGTTTACAGGGAGAGTTGCGGGCTAGCGAGCGATGAGACTCGCCACGGCTCTCAGACGGCACAATAGGTGGGTAGTTCAGCCCTTGCCAGGCCGGTGGTCGGCGTTAGGGTCCATTCGCGGGCGGGCCGGTTCCCAAAGGACCGCATTCCCCCCAGGCCTGCGATGCACCCGTGGAGGCGGTCTACCCGCGAATGGCGACACCTCAGTCCAATGCCTTCCAGATCTCGCTGGCATATTCGCGAATGGTCCGGTCCGAGGAGAACCAGCCCATGCGCGCCGTGTTGAGCACCGCCATGCGCCACCAGTCCTGCGGCGCATGCCACAACGCCTCGACCCGCCGCTGGGCGTCCCAGTACGCATCGAAATCGGCGCACACCAGGAAACGGTCGTAGGCCACCAGCGCGTCCACAAGCCCGGTGTATCGCGCCGGATCATCCGGCGAGAACACCCCGCTGCGGATCGCTTGCAGCACATCGGCCAGGCGGCTGGACGCCGAGACCGCAGCGCCGGCACCAAAGTCACCGGAGCGCCGCCGTTCCTCCACCTGCTGGGCGGTCAGGCCGAAGATGAACATGTTCTCGCCTCCCACTTGCTCGCACATCTCCACGTTGGCGCCGTCGAGGGTGCCGATGGTCAGCGCGCCGTTGAGGGCGAACTTCATGTTGCTGGTGCCGGAAGCCTCATAGCCGGCCGTGGAGATCTGCTCGGAAAGATCGGCTGCCGGAATGATGCTCTCGGCCAGGCTCACGTTGTAGTTGGGCAGGAATACCACCTTGAGCAGGCCGCGCACGGTCGGGTCGTTGTTGACCACCCGGGCGATGTCGTTGGCCAGCTTGATGATCAGCTTGGCTTGGTGATAGCTGGCCGCAGCCTTGCCCGCAAAGATCTTCACCCGCGGCACCCAGTCGGTCCCGGGCTCGGCGCGCATGGCCTGGTACAGGGCCACGGTGTGCAGCAGGTTGAGCAATTGGCGCTTGTACTCGTGGATGCGCTTGACCTGCACGTCGAACAGCGCCTGCGGGTCGACCGTGACCCCGACCCGATCCTGGATGATGCTGGCCAGCGCCCGCTTGCTGTGCAGGCGCTGGGCGGCGAACTGTTTGCGGAAGGTCGCCTTCTCGGCAAACGGCACCAACGCCTTGAGCCTGCTTTCCGGGTCGTCCAGCACCTCCGGGCCCAGCGCGTCGACCAGCATCGCGGTGAGCTGCGGGTTGGCCTGGTACAGCCAGCGTCGGAAGGTGATGCCGTTGGTCTTGTTGTTGATCCGTTGCGGGTAGAGCTTGTGCAGCTCGGCGAACACCGTACTGCGCATCAGCCGGCTGTGCAGGGCCGACACGCCGTTGACGCTGTGTGAGCCGAGGAAGGCCAGGTTGCCCATGCGCACCCGACGGCCGTTGTCCTCTTCGATCAGCGACACCGCCCGCAGCACGTCGAAGTCATGCAGGCCTTTGGCCCGCAGCGCATCGATGTGGTAGGCGTTGATCAGATAGATGATCTGCATGTGCCGTGGCAGCATGCGCTCCATCAACGCCACCGGCCAGGTTTCCAGGGCTTCGGGCAGCAAGGTGTGGTTGGTGTAGGCCAGGGTGTTGACGGTCAGCTCCCAGGCGGTATCCCAGGGGATCTCGTGCTGATCCACCAACAGGCGCATCAACTCGGCCACAGCTATGGATGGGTGCGTGTCGTTGAGCTGAATGGCCGCCGCGTCCGGCAGGTTGAGCAGGTTGTCATGCATGTTCAAGTGGCGGCGCAACAGGTCCTGCAGGGAGGCCGACACGAAGAAGTACTCCTGGCGCAGGCGAAGTTCCTGGCCCGCCTCGGTGCTGTCGGCCGGGTACAGCACCCGCGAGATACTCTCGGCCCGTGCCACCTCGGCCACAGCGCCCAAATGGTCCCCGGCATTGAAGCGCTCCAAGTGCAGCTCTTCGAGTGCCCGGGCGCGCCACAAGCGCAGCGTGTTGACGCTCGCCCCGCGCCAGCCGACCACCGGCGTGTCGTAGGCCACCGCCCGCACCGTCTCGCCCGGCCACCAGACCTGACGCGGTTGGCCGTGGGTGTCCTGCACCGTCTCGACGCTGCCGCCGAAGCTGATCGGGTAGATCACCTCGGCCCGCTCGAACTCCCAAGGGTTGCCGAAATCCAGCCAGTTCTCGGTCTGCTCCTGCTGCCAGCCATCGACCATGGCCTGGCGGAACAGACCATGCTCGTAGCGGATACCGTAGCCATGGGCGGCAATCCCCAAGGTCGACATGCTCTCCATGAAGCAGGCCGCCAGCCGCCCCAGGCCGCCATTGCCCAGCGCAGCATCCGGCTCGAGCAGGCGGATGCGTTCGAGGTCTACGTCCAGGCCTTCGAGGGCCTCGCGGGCGATGTCCAGCAGTCCGAGGTTGCTCAGGCTGTCGTAGAGCAGCCGGCCGATGAGAAATTCCAGCGAGAGGTAATAGACCCGCTTCTGGCTGCGTCGATACGCCTGGCGGGTGTGGTCCATCCAATGATCGACCATGTGGTCGCGGGCAGCCAGGGCAATGGCTTCGAACCAATCGTGATCGAAGGCATGCTCCGGATCCTTGCCGACCGCGTAGGTCAGCTTGGCCAGTACAGCGGCGCGGAACTCAGCCACTTCTGCATCACGCGCTTTGGGTTCCTGGGACATGCGGCATCCTCGGGCAAGTTTGACGAAAGCACAGGTTGTTCAGCCTAGACGCTTCGACACAGAGCGACAGCGTGGGTTCGCGGTTTTCACATCCACTCGGCGATTCGGGCGAAAGGTTGTTCACAATTTGAACAACTCCGGTATTATCGCGCGCCCCAACTGTGATACGCCCACACAACGATGAAACCGACCCTGATCGCCGCCGCCGAAGTCGACCGCCTGGAAACCTGGCAACGCTATGCCAGCCATATGTGCGGGGGCTGCCACTCGACCTGCTGCACCCTGCCGGTGGAGGTCAAGATCAAGGACCTGATCCGCATCGGCGTGGTGGACGAGTTCGAAAAGGACGAACCCCCGAAGAACATCGCCAAGCGCCTGCAAAAGGACGGCATCATCGAGCGCTTCAACCAGAAGTCGGGGATCTTCACCCTGACCCGGATGAGCAACGACGACTGCCTGTACCTGGATCGCAAGAGCCGGCTGTGCACCATCTACGACAAGCGCCCGGACACCTGCCGCAATCACCCGAAAATCGGGCCACGCCCCGGGTATTGCGCCTACAAGCCCAAGGCGACCACCCGCTGATCGCTTGCCTGTAACGACCTGTTCGCGGCTCACCCCCCCACAGCGGTCACTGGGATCCCTGTGGGCGCGGTTTCCGACAGCCAGGGCGATACCAGAACATAAGACAAACAAAAACGCCCCCGGCCTTTCGACCGGGGGCGTTTTCGTTCAGCTCAGGCTAGTACATCAAGCCTTGGCTTTCTTGGCAGCGCGGGTACGCTCGCCTTCGTCGAGGATCTTCTTGCGCAGACGGATCGACTTCGGCGTGACTTCGCACAGCTCGTCGTCCTGGATGAATTCCAGGGCCTGTTCGAGGGTGTGGCGAACCGGCGGAACCAGAGCGATGACTTCGTCCTTGCCCGAAGCACGCATGTTGTCGAGCTTCTTGCCTTTGGTCGGGTTCACGCCCAGGTCGTTGTCACGGCTGTTCAGGCCGATGATCTGACCGTTGTAGATGTCCTGGCCGTGCTCGATGAACAGCTTGCCGCGAGCCTGCAGGGTTTCCAGCGAGTAAGTCAGGGCCTTGCCGGTCTCGATCGAAACCAGAACACCGTTCAGACGGCCCGACATGGTGCCTGGCTTCATGGTGTCGTAACGATCGAAGATCGAGGTCAGGATGCCTGCACCGTTGGTCAGGGTCAGGAACTGGTTACGGAAACCGATCAGGCCACGGGCCGGAACGTTGTACTCCAGACGCACACGGCCTTTGCCATCTGGCGCCATGTTGGTCAGGTCGCCCTTACGCAGACCCATTTCTTCCATGACCTTGCCCTGGGATTCTTCAGGGATGTCGATGGTGACGTTCTCGAACGGCTCCTGCTTGACGCCGTTGACTTCGCGGATGATCACTTCAGGACGGCCTACGGCCATTTCGAAGCCTTCGCGACGCATGGTTTCGATCAGAACCGACAGGTGCAGCTCACCACGACCGGAAACCTTGAACTTGTCGGCCGAGTCGCCTTCTTCAACGCGCAGGGCAACGTTGTACAGCAGCTCTTTGTCCAGACGCTCTTTGATGTTACGGCTGGTGACGAACTTGCCTTCCTTGCCGCAGAACGGCGAGTCGTTGACCTGGAAGGTCATCGAAACGGTCGGCTCGTCGACGGTCAGCGGCTTCATCGCTTCGACGTGGTTCATGTCGCACAGGGTGTCGGAGATGAACAGCTCGTCGAAACCGCTGATGCAGACGATGTCGCCGGCGGTGGCTTCTTCGACGTCAACGCGGTGCAGACCGTGGTGACCCATCAGCTTGAGGATACGACCGTTGCGCTTCTTGCCTTCGGTGTCGATGGCGACGACCGGGGTGTTCGGCTTGATGCGGCCACGGGCGATACGACCAACGCCGATAACGCCCAGGAAGCTGTTGTAGTCCAGTGCGGAGATCTGCATCTGGAACGGGCCGTCGACGTCGACGGTCGGTGCCGGCACGTGGTCGACGATGGCCTGGTACAGCGGGGTCATGTCTTCGGCCATGTTGGTGTGGTCCAGGCCGGCAATGCCGTTCAGGGCCGAGGCGTAGACCACCTGGAAGTCCAGCTGGTCGTCGGTGGCGCCAAGGTTGTCGAACAGATCGAAGATCTGGTCCAGAACCCAGTCAGGACGCGCGCCCGGACGGTCAACCTTGTTGATCACGACGATCGGCTTCAGGCCGGCTTCGAACGCTTTCTTGGTCACGAAGCGGGTTTGCGGCATCGGGCCGTCCTGGGCGTCGACCAGCAGCAGCACGGAGTCGACCATCGACATCACGCGCTCGACCTCGCCACCGAAGTCGGCGTGGCCGGGGGTGTCGACGATGTTGATGCGGTAGTCGTTCCAGCGGATGGCGGTGTTCTTCGCCAGGATGGTAATGCCGCGCTCTTTTTCCTGGTCGTTGGAGTCCATCACGCGCTCGTCGTTGAGCTCGTTACGCTCCAAGGTGCCCGACTGGCGCAGGAGTTTGTCGACCAGGGTGGTTTTGCCATGGTCAACGTGGGCGATGATGGCGATGTTACGCAGATTTTCGATCACAACTGTATCTCGATCAGAGGATTCGGTTGCCGCCAGTGTAGGCGGCGAATATGTACGGTTTGAGGCTCAGCGGGCCCGATGGTCGGGAGGGCGATGGCGGATGCTGCCGCCATACAGCCCTGGCGTCTTATGCCGGACGATAAACACGCACATTGGCATGTCCCTCACTGAGCAGGTGGTGTGCGTGCAGACGGCTCATCACACCCTTGTCGCAATACAGCAGGTACTGGCGGTTGGCATCCAGATGCTTGAACTTGCTGTTGATCGCGTAGAACGGCATGGCCTGGACTTCGACGCCGTCGATCACCAGGGGTTCGTCTTCCTGGGCATCGGGATGACGAATGTCGAGAACGATCTGGCCTGGCAAGGCCTCGGCCACTTCCTCGATCTCGATGTCCTTGCCCAGCTCGTCGATGACGTGGTCGATCGAGATGAACTTGGCGCGCTCCAGGGCTCGCTCGAGCACCGCCATGTCGAATTGCTTCTCTTCGTGCTCCATGCGGTGGCGCTTGGCATGGGTGGTCGGGTTCACCGAAATCACGCCGCAGTATTCAGGCATGTGCTTGGCGAACTCGGCGGTGCCGATCTGATAAGCGGTGTCGATGATGTCCTGCTTGTGGCTGGCGAGCAGCGGGCGCAGCACCAGCTTGTCGGTAGCCGAGTCGATGATCGACAGGTTCGGCAGGGTCTGGCTGGAAACCTGGGAGATCGCCTCGCCGGTGACCAGCGCCTCGATTTCCAGGCGGTCGGCCATGCGTGCGGCGGCGCGCAGCATCATGCGCTTAAGGGTCACGCCCATGTAGCTGTTGTCGACCTTGTTCAGGATCTCGCCGACCACTTCTTCGAACGGCACGCTGATGAACAGTACGCGCTGGCTGCTGCCAAACTTCTTCCACAGGTAGTGGGCGACTTCCATCACGCCGAGCTCGTGGGCGCGGCCGCCAAGGTTGAAGAAGCAGAAGTGGGTCATCAGGCCACGGCGCATCATCTGGTAGGCCGCGACGGTGGAGTCGAAGCCACCGGACATCAGCACCAGGGTCTGCTCCAAGGCGCCCAGCGGATAGCCGCCGATGCCCTGATGCTGGTTATGGATCACGTACAGGCGCTGATCGCGGATCTCGATGCGCACCAGGACTTCCGGGGTCTTGAGGTCGATGCCGGTGGCGCCGCACTGCTGGCGCAGTTGGCTGCCGACATAACGGTCGACATCCATGGAGGTGAAGTCGTGGTGACCACCGCGCTTGCAGCGTACGGCGAAGCGCTTGCCGGCCAGCAGGTGGCCGAAGTGGTGCTTGCACTTGGCGACGATGTCGTCGAAGTCGCCCAGCGGATACTCCTCCACCTGCAGGAAGTGGGTGATGCCCGGCGTGCAGGTCAGGCGTTCGATCATCTCGCGCTGGATCTTTTCGTCCTCGACGCGGGTGACCACCTCGAGATTGTCCCAGACGCCATCGACCGCGAGCTCAGGATCCAGATCCTTGAGCACGACGCGGATGTTCTTGCCGAGCTGGCGGATGAAACGCTTGCGCACCGGCCGGCTTTTGATGGTGATCTCTGGGAAGACTTTGACGATAAGTTTCATTGGTTTAACAGCGCGCACCGGGCCTGCCGAAAATGAGGGGCGCGAATTATAGCGGAAATTGCTCAAGCTTTGAGCAACTTTTGATCAGAAGCTTCCAGATATTGCCGAAGGCGCATTTTGCGCTGCCTGTGCTGCCCCTTTTGGGGTAATGCCCCTGCCGCCAGGGTCAGCATGAATTGCAGCCGGTGTGCGCCCCTTGCAGGAGCGCTTTTAGTCGCGAACGGACCTCAAGGGAAACACGCCACCCAAAGAATGCACACATTTGGTGCGCGCACTTAAAAGCACGCCTCGCAAGAGTGCATTTCTCGCCGCACCGGGGGCCCCAATTGCCTGTAACCGCCCCCTTTTGTCCCGCCTTCGCCATTTTCGGGCACTGGCATGCAATTTGCTCCCTTGTGAGGCAGGCAAGCTTGGCCGACTATCCGCGCCCGGCGACACCCTTTTTCCAGGGCAGCGGCCCACCGCGCCCTAGACCATCCGGAGGACACTATGTCGAAGTCGGTTCAACTCATCAAAGATCATGACGTCAAGTGGATTGATCTGCGTTTCACGGACACCAAAGGCACTCAGCATCACGTGACCATGCCGGCGCGCGATGCGCTGGAAGACGACTTCTTCGAAGTCGGCAAGATGTTCGACGGTTCCTCCATCGCTGGCTGGAAAGGCATCGAAGCCTCCGACATGATCCTGATGCCGGTCGATGAAACCGCCGTACTGGACCCGTTCACCGAAGAGCCGACCCTGATCCTGACCTGCGACATCGTCGATCCTTCGAGCATGCAGGGCTACGACCGCGACCCACGTGCGATCGCCAAGCGCGCCGAAGAGTACCTCAAGAGCACCGGCATCGGTGACACCGTCTTCGCCGGTCCGGAGCCTGAGTTCTTCATCTTCGACGAAGTGAAGTTCAAATCGGACATCTCCGGCTCGATGTTCAAGATCTTCTCCGAGCAAGGCTCGTGGATGACCGACGCCGACGTGGAAGGCGGCAACAAAGGCCACCGTCCAGGCGTCAAAGGCGGCTACTTCCCGGTCCCACCGTTCGACCACGACCACGAAATCCGTACTGCCATGTGCAACGCACTGGAAGAAATGGGTCAGACCGTCGAAGTTCACCACCACGAAGTGGCGACTGCCGGCCAGAACGAAATCGGCGTCAAGTTCAACACCCTGGTTAAGAAGGCTGACGAAGTACAGGCCCTGAAGTACGTCGTGCACAACGTTGCCGATGCCTACGGCCGCACCGCCACCTTCATGCCGAAACCACTGTACGGCGACAACGGCTCGGGCATGCACGTGCACATGTCGATCTGGAAAGACGGCAAGAACACCTTCGCCGGCGAAGGTTATGCCGGCCTGTCCGACACCGCCCTGTACTTCATCGGCGGCATCATCAAGCACGGTAAGGCCCTGAACGGCTTCACCAACCCATCGACCAACTCCTACAAGCGTCTGGTCCCAGGTTTCGAAGCCCCGGTCATGCTGGCCTACTCGGCTCGCAACCGTTCCGCCTCGATCCGTATTCCTTACGTCGGCAGCCCTAAAGCCCGCCGTATCGAAGCGCGCTTCCCGGACCCATCGGCCAACCCGTACCTGGCCTTCGCAGCCCTGCTGATGGCCGGCCTGGACGGTATCCAGAACAAGATCCACCCAGGCGATGCTGCCGACAAGAACCTGTACGACCTGCCGCCTGAAGAGGCCAAGGACATCCCGCAGGTTTGCGGCAGCCTGAAAGAAGCCCTGGAAGAGCTGGACAAAGGTCGTGCGTTCCTGACCAAGGGCGGCGTGTTCTCCGACGACTTCATCGATGCCTTCATCGAGCTGAAGAGCGAGGAAGAGATCAAGGTCCGTACCTTCGTTCACCCGCTGGAATACGAGCTGTACTACAGCTGCTGATCTGATCGGCGCCTCGCGCCGATGACATGATCAAAAACGGCCTCCCTCGGGAGGCCGTTTTCGTTTCTGCCCACGCAGAAACCTTCCCCACCACGCTATGCTCTATCTTGGTGCACGCCAGTGCGCCTAACCGCAGACTGTTCCCCAATCTGGTTCAAATGAAACGCTTCACCCAGAGTTTCTGGTCCGGATTTGCGCAAATTCAGGCCTTTATCGGTAAATGCCGCATCTTTTCAGAGCTTTGGTTTGTTTCTTGCATTTTGTAAAGGACGGAATCGCACCCGCGGATCCATCCCGCGCCCGGCCCTTCCAAAACAGTGCCTGGCAAGCGCCAAAAGAGGTCGACGACGCCTTATGACCATCAGCGATGCACAGCACCGACTGCTCCTCGACAACTTGACCACCGCCACGCTCCTGCTCAATGCCGAGTTGCGCCTGGAGTACATGAACCCTGCCGCCGAAATGCTGCTAGCGGTCAGTGGTCAGCGCAGTCACGGGCAATTCATCAGCGAGCTGTTCACCGAGTCGGCCGAAGCGCTCAACTCTCTGCGCCTGGCCGTGGAGCAGGCGCACCCGTTCACCAAGCGCGAAGCGCAACTGACCTCGCTGACCGGCCAGAGCATCACCGTCGACTACGCCGTGACGCCGATCCTGCACCAGGGCCAGACCCTGCTGCTGCTGGAGGTCCATCCCCGGGACCGCCTGCTGCGCATCACCAAAGAAGAAGCCCAGCTGAGCAAGCAGGAAACCACCAAGCTGCTCGTACGCGGCCTGGCTCACGAGATCAAGAACCCCCTCGGCGGCATCCGCGGGGCGGCGCAACTGCTGGCCCGGGAGCTGCCGCATGACGACCTTCGCGACTACACCAATGTGATCATCGAGGAGGCCGACCGCCTGCGAAACCTCGTCGACCGCATGCTCGGCTCCAACAAACTGCCATCTTTGGCCATGACCAACATCCACGAAGTGCTGGAGCGGGTCTGCAGCCTGGTGGAAGCCGAAAGCCAGGGCGGCATCACGCTGGTGCGCGACTACGACCCGAGCCTGCCGGATGTGCTGGTCGACCGCGAACAGATGATCCAGGCAGTGCTCAACATCGTGCGCAACGCCATGCAGGCGATCGCCAGCCAGAACGACCTGCGCCTGGGCCGCATCACCCTGCGCAGCCGCGCGGTGCGCCAGTTCACCATTGGCCATGTGCGCCATCGGTTGGTCGCGCGGGTCGAGATCACCGACAACGGCCCGGGCATCCCCGCGCAACTGCAGGACACCCTCTTCTACCCCATGGTCAGCGGCCGCCCGGACGGCACCGGGCTTGGCCTGGCCATCACTCAGAACATCATCAGCCAGCACCAGGGCTTGATCGAATGTGACAGCCACCCCGGCCACACCACCTTCTCGATCTACCTGCCCCTGGAACAAGGAGCCACCGCCTCATGAGCCGAAGTGAAACCGTCTGGATCGTCGATGATGATCGCTCCATCCGCTGGGTACTGGAAAAAGCCCTGCAGCAAGAAGGCATGACCACCCAGAGCTTCGACAGCGCCGACGGCGTCATGGGCCGCCTGGCCCGCCAGCAACCGGACGTGATCATCTCCGACATCCGCATGCCCGGCACCAGCGGCCTGGACCTGCTTGCACAGATCCGCGAGCAACACCCGCGCCTGCCGGTCATTATCATGACCGCCCATTCGGACCTGGACAGCGCCGTCGCCTCCTATCAAGGTGGCGCCTTTGAATACCTGCCCAAGCCGTTCGACGTGGACGATGCAGTCTCGCTGGTCAAGCGCGCCAATCAGCATGCCCAGGAGCAACAGGCACTCGATGTGCCGACAAGCCTGGCCCGCACGCCGGAAATCATCGGCGAGGCGCCGGCGATGCAGGAGGTGTTCCGCGCGATCGGTCGCCTCAGCCATTCCAACATCACGGTACTGATCAACGGCGAGTCCGGTACCGGCAAGGAGTTGGTCGCCCACGCCCTGCACCGCCACAGTCCGCGGGCGGCATCACCCTTCATTGCCCTGAACATGGCGGCAATCCCGAAGGACTTGATGGAATCCGAACTGTTCGGCCACGAGAAAGGCGCCTTCACCGGGGCCGCCAACCTGCGCCGCGGCCGCTTCGAGCAGGCCGATGGCGGTACGTTGTTTCTCGACGAGATCGGCGACATGCCCGCCGACACCCAGACCCGCCTACTGCGGGTCCTGGCCGACGGCGAGTTCTATCGGGTGGGTGGTCATGTGCCGGTCAAGGTGGACGTGCGCATCATCGCCGCGACCCACCAGAACCTGGAGTCGCTGGTGCAGGCCGGCAAGTTTCGCGAAGACTTGTTCCACCGCCTGAACGTGATCCGTATCCATATTCCGCGCCTGGCCGATCGGCGCGAGGACATCCCTGCCCTGGCGCGGCACTTCCTTGGCCGCGCCGCCAAGGAACTGGCCGTCGAGCCCAAGCTGCTCAAGCCGGAAACCGAAGAGTTCATGCGCAATCTGCCCTGGCCGGGCAACGTCCGCCAATTGGAGAACACCTGCCGCTGGATCACCGTCATGGCCTCCAGCCGCGAAGTGCTGATCGGCGACCTGCCGCCGGAGTTGCTCAACCTGCCGCAGGACTCGGCACCGGTCACCAACTGGGAGCAGGCCCTGCGCCAGTGGGCCGACCAGGCCCTGGCCCGCGGCCAGTCGAACCTGCTCGACAGCGCCGTGCCCAGCTTCGAGCGCATCATGATCGAGACCGCCCTCAAGCACACCGCAGGCCGCCGCCGGGATGCCGCCGTACTGCTGGGCTGGGGACGCAATACCCTGACACGCAAGATCAAGGAGCTGGGAATGCGCGTCGACGGCGGGGATGAGGAAGATGGCGACGATCATTGATCCTCGCTGAATCCGCCATTTATTGTGGGGCCGCACCGCGGCCCCCAGCAGCCCCAAAGGCTCCATCTGCACCGATCCTGTGCCTTCTGCACCGCACCGAGGCACAAAATCTCGAAAAACCCCGCCAAAACCGCTCAATACCCAGCGTTTCTGTAGGTTCAGAAACTGGCACGGCATCTGCAATAAGACAGATATCTCCAGTTTCGGGGACCTCGGTACAGGCAGGCCGGGATATCCCCTCTTTTATTCGTGCAGCCTCACCTGCACCCGCCAGCGCCCAGCGTCCTGTGCACCGCTCCACTCGCCGTGCAGAGGGCGCGCGGCGACTACCGTCAGCAACAAACCTTCCTCGCTGTTCTGTAACCGCCAGCCAGCCGGCTTTCCTTGCACTTGCAACTGGCCTCGCTGGGGCTGGCCCTCGGCCTGGAACACAACAGCCACCGTGCCCTGCACCGTTTCACCGTGCAGCTTGGGCTCGTCGTTGAACCACAAATCCAGGCCGTCCTGCACCACTTCCACCTGTTCGAGCACCCGCTCTTGGGGCGCAGTCAGGCGTCCGATCATCAACCCCACCATCATGCCGACGATTGCCAGGGACAACAGCACACGTGGCCAAGCCTTCGAACGCAGGTCGGGTTCAAGGGTAGAATGCTCGTCATCTTCACGCCTGGAGCCGTGCATGTTTCACGTCATCCTCTTTCAACCAGAGATTCCGCCGAATACCGGCAACATTATCCGCCTCTGCGCCAACAGCGGCTGCGCCCTGCACCTGATCGAGCCGCTGGGCTTCGAGCTGGACGACAAGCGCTTGCGCCGGGCAGGGTTGGATTACCACGAGTATGCCACGCTCAAGCGCTACCAGAGCCTGGCTGACTGCCTGGAGAGCCTCGGCCAGCCGCGACTGTTCGCCTTTACCACCAAAGGCTCGCATGCCTTCCACGAGGTCGATTACCAGCCGGGCGATGCCTTCCTGTTCGGCCCCGAGAGCCGGGGCTTGCCCACCGAGGTGCTGGACAGCCTGCCTGCGCAGCAGCGCCTGCGCCTGCCCATGCGGCCCGGCTGCCGCAGCCTGAACCTGTCCAACACCGTGGCGGTAACCGTCTACGAGGCGTGGCGCCAGCAGGGCTTTGCCGGCAGTTGATGCCCAGCCTGTTCGGGGGCAAACCCGCGAACCGGGAACTCACCGACAAAAAAGGGCGACCGAAGTCGCCCTTTGCTTTTTTTTACAGCGATTACTGCATGGTCGGCGCTTCGCCGGCTTCCTGCATGCGCTGCATTTCCTGCGCGTACAAGGCGTCGAAGTTGACCGGGGAGAGCATCAGCGCCGGGAACGAACCACGGGTCACCAGGCTGTCCAGGGTCTCGCGGGCATACGGGAACAGAATGTTCGGGCAGAACGCACCAAGGGTATGGCTCATGGAGGCCGCGTCGAGGTTCTTGATCAGGAAGATACCGGCCTGCTGCACTTCGGCGATGAAGGCCACTTCTTCACCGTTCTTGACGGTCACGGACAGGGTCAGCACCACTTCGTGGAAATCGCTTTCCAGGGCTTTCTGGCGGGTGTTGAGGTCCAGCGAGACGCTCGGTTCCCACTGCTGACGGAAGATCTGCGGGCTCTTCGGCGCCTCGAAGGACAGGTCGCGCACGTAGATGCGCTGCAGGGAGAATTGCGGGGAATTGTCGTCGGCGGCGCCGTTGTTCTGCTGGTCAGTCATGGCAGATCTTTTCCTAATGGTTATGTAAGAGCTGTGATTCAAGCCTCGAGCAGGGCATCGAGTTTGCCCGCCCGCTCCAATGCATAGAGGTCATCGCATCCGCCAACGTGGGTGGTGCCGATCCAGATCTGCGGTACCGAGGTGCGGCCCGCCTTCTGGCTCATCTCGGCGCGCACTTGCGGCTTGCCGTCGACCTTGATTTCCTCGAAGGCCACGCCCTTGCTCTCGAGCAGGTACTTGGCACGCATGCAATAGGGGCAATAGTCGCTGGAGTAGACGATGACAGGCTTCATGATCACTTCACCAGGGGCAGGTTATCGGCTTTCCAGCTGGAAACGCCACCGCTGAGCTTGGCGGCAGTGTAACCAGCCTTGAGCAGCTCGCGGCAGATGGTGCCGGACTGCTGGCCCATGCTGTCCACGACGATCAGGGTCTTGCCCTTGTGCTTGTCCAGCTCGGCCATACGGTTGACCAGTTTGTCCTGCGGGATGTTCAGGGCGCCGACGATATGGCCCGACGAGTATTCCTTGCTCGGACGGATGTCGATCACCACGCCTTTGTCGGCGTTGACCAGCGCGGTCAGCTGGCCGTTGCTCAGACTCTGGCCACCACGGCGGATTTCGTTGATGAGCAGCAGGACCAGCAGAACAACGAAGATCGCCACCAGGATGTAGTGGTTTGTCGCAAATTGAATCAGGTTAGCAACCATCTGAGGGTGTTCCACGCGATTGAAAATGCCGGCCAGTATACACAGCCCCCCAGGCCCGCCAAAGCCCGGCGGCCCCACTGGAAAATCCCTCGTATCGACAGCCTGTCGGGCACTGCCCGTTCATTTGGAGGAAATTGGCCGCCGCTGGCCGATTTGCCCTAAAATGCGTGTCTTTATCATCTTGCAACCGTGAGTAGGATTGATGACGAACACGCCAAAACCCTTGGTCCTGATTATCCTCGATGGTTTCGGGCATAGCGAAAGCCCCGAATACAACGCCATCTTCGCCGCCAATACACCGGTCTACGATCGCCTGCGCGCCAGCCAGCCCAACGGGTTGATCTCCGGTTCCGGCATGGATGTCGGCCTGCCCGACGGCCAGATGGGCAACTCCGAGGTCGGTCACATGAACCTCGGTGCCGGGCGAGTGGTGTACCAGGACTTCACCCGGGTCACCAAGGCCATCCGCGATGGCGAGTTCTTCAGCAACCCGGTGCTCACCGGCGCGGTGGACAAGGCCGTGGGCGCCGGCAAGGCCGTGCATATTCTCGGCCTGCTGTCCGACGGTGGCGTACACAGCCACCAGGATCACCTCATCGCGATGGCCGAACTGGCCGCACAGCGTGGCGCCGACAAGATTTACCTGCATGCCTTCCTCGATGGCCGCGATACTCCACCGCGCAGCGCGCAGTCGTCCATCGAACTGCTCGATGCCACCTTCGCCAAACTGGGCAAGGGCCGCATCGCCAGCCTCATCGGCCGCTACTACGCCATGGACCGCGACAACCGCTGGGACCGTGTCAGCGCCGCCTACAACCTGATTGTCGACAGCGTCGCCGACTACACCGCGCCATCGGCCCTGGCCGGCCTGGAAGCGGCCTACGCCCGTGATGAAAGCGACGAGTTCGTCAAGGCCACCCGCATCGGAGAAGCCGTCAAGGTCGAGGACGGCGACGCCGTCATCTTCATGAACTTCCGTGCCGACCGTGCCCGCGAGCTGTCCCGCGCATTCGTCGAGGCAGACTTCAACGAGTTCCCTCGCGCCCGTCTGCCCAAGCTGGCCGCCTATATTGGCCTGACCCAATACTCGGCCAAGATCCCGGCCCCGGCCGCATTCGCTCCAGCCAGCCTGGACAATGTACTCGGCGAATACCTGGCCAAGAAGGGCAAGACCCAGCTGCGCATCGCCGAGACCGAGAAGTACGCCCACGTCACCTTCTTCTTCTCGGGTGGTCGTGAGGAGCCGTTCGAAGGCGAGGAGCGCATCCTGATCCCATCGCCGAAGGTCGCCACCTACGACCTGCAGCCGGAAATGAGCGCACCGGAAGTCACCGATCGTATCGTCGAGGCCATCGAGCAGCAGCGCTACGACGTGATCGTGGTCAACTACGCCAACGGCGACATGGTCGGCCACACCGGTGTGTTCGAAGCCGCGGTCAAGGCGGTCGAGGCGCTGGACGGCTGCGTCGGACGCATCGTCCAGGCACTGGACAAGGTGGGCGGCGAAGCGCTGATCACCGCCGACCATGGCAACGTCGAGCAGATGGAAGACGCCTGCACGGGCCAAGCGCACACCGCCCATACCACCGAGCCTGTGCCGTTCATCTATGTCGGCAAGCGCAACCTCAAGGTTCGCGAAGGCGGCGTGCTGGCGGACGTGGCGCCAACCATGCTCAAGCTGCTGGGCCTGGAAAAGCCTGCCGAAATGACCGGTACGTCGATCCTCGTCGACGACTGATCCACACGTCGCGAAGCACACGCTGCAAGTGGCAATAAAAAGCGGGCCAGCGCTCGCTGTTTCTTGACACTTGCAGCTTGAAGCTGACCGCTGACACTGCGAGACGTTTTTTTTGCAGGCCCAGGCGGGCATACTAGGCCAGTCTCCATCCCTGGTACGCCCAACTCCATGCTTCGCGCCCTGATCCTACTCGCCCTGTCCTGCCTGCTCAGCCCGGCCTTTGCCGACGAGCGCGCGCAGACCCAGCAACAACTGGAAGCCACCCGCCAGGACATCGCCGAGCTGAAGAAGATGCTGGGCAAGCTCCAGGAGGAAAAGTCCGGCGTGCAAAAAGACCTCAAGTCCACCGAGACCGAAATCGGCGACCTGGAAAAGCAGGTGGAGGCTCTGCAACAAGAACTAAAAAAGACCGAGGGCGAGCTGGAGCGCCTTGATACCGAGAAAAAAAAACTCCAGAGCGCCCGCGTTGAACAACAGCGACTGATCGCCATCCAGGCCCGCTCCGCCTACCAGAGCGGCCGCGAGGAATACCTCAAGCTGCTGCTCAACCAGCAGAATCCCGAGAAATTCGCCCGCACCCTCACCTATTACGACTACCTGAGCAAGGCGCGCCTCGAACAACTGCGCACCTTCAACGAGACCCTGCGCCAGCTGGCCAACGTCGAGCAGGACATCAGCCGCCAACAGGCGCAATTGCTGGCCCAGCGTGGCAACCTCGACAGCCGCCGCCAGGAACTTGAGGCCGTGCGCAACGAACGCCGGCAAGTCCTGGCCAAGCTCAACACCGACATGCAGGCTCGCGACCAGAAACTGCAGTCCCGCCAGCAGGATCAGGCCGAGCTGACCAAGGTCCTCAAGACCATCGAGGAAACCCTCGCCCGCCAGGCCCGCGAAGCCGAAGAAGCCCGCAAGAAAGCCTTGCTGGCCCAGCAGCAGGCCGAAGAGCAGCGCCGCCAGCAGCAGGCCCTTGCCGCCAACGAAGAAGAAGCCCCGAAAAAAACCCGCACCACCCTCGGCCCCCTCGTTTCCAGCGAAGGCGCAAGCTACGGCGGCGCTTTTTCTGCTGCCCGCGGAAAACTTCCCTGGCCGGTCAATGGTCGATTGCTGGCACGCTTCGGCGATGCACGCGGTGGCGATGACCGGGCCAAGTGGGACGGTGTGATGATCGGCGCCAACCCGGGCACCCAGGTGCGCGCCGTACACGGCGGGCGCGTGGTGTTCGCCGACTGGTTGCGTGGCGCTGGACTTCTGGTCATTCTCGACCATGGTAATGGTTACCTGAGCCTGTACGGCCACAACCAGAGCCTGCTCAAGCGCGCCGGCGACATCGTCAAGGCCGGAGAGGCCATCTCCACCGTTGGCGACAGCGGTGGACAGGACAGCTCGGGCCTGTATTTCGCCATTCGCCAGCAGGGTCGCCCCACCGACCCTTCGCAGTGGTGCCGCGGTTAGTCACCTTTTTTACGGCATAGCCACAGCTGCGCCGATGCTCCTTCGAGGGAGCACCAACAGGATCAGGAGTTCGTTCGACATGCTGCACTCGTCTCGCCTCACCCAGCTGGCCCTGACCATCGCCCTGGTGGTCGGCGCGCCCCTGGTTTCCGCCGCCGAGCCGGCCGCACCGGCCAGCCGCGCGGCGGTACCGGCCACCGAGGTGACCGCCAAGGCGCCGCTGCCGCTGGATGAGCTGCGCACCTTCGCCGAGGTCCTTGATCGCATCAAGGCCGCCTATGTCGAGCCGGTGGACGACAAGACCCTCCTGGAAAACGCCATCAAGGGCATGCTGAGCAATCTCGATCCTCACTCGGCCTATCTGGGGCCAGAGGACTTCCAAGAGCTGCAGGAAAGCACCAGCGGCGAGTTCGGCGGCCTGGGGATCGAAGTGGGCATGGAGGACGGCTTCGTCAAGGTGGTGTCGCCGATCGACGACACCCCGGCCTCGCGCGCCGGCATCGAGGCAGGCGATCTGATCGTCAAGATCAACGGCGCCCCGACCCGCGGCCAGACCATGACCGAAGCCGTGGACAAGATGCGCGGCAAGGTGGGCGAGAAGATCACTCTGACCCTGGTCCGCGACGGCGGCACGCCCTTCGACGTGACCCTCGCCCGCGCGGTGATCCAGGTCAAGAGCGTCAAGAGTCAGCTGCTGGAGAACGACTACGGCTACATCCGTATCACCCAGTTCCAGGTCAAGACCGGCGAGGAAGTCGGCAAGGCATTGGCCAAGCTGCGCAAGGACAACGGCAAGAAACTGCGCGGCGTGGTCCTGGACCTGCGCAACAACCCCGGCGGCGTCCTGCAATCGGCGGTGGAAGTGGCCGACCACTTCCTCACCAAAGGCCTGATCGTCTACACCAAGGGCCGCATCGCCAACTCCGAGCTGCGCTTCTCCGCCGACCGGGCCGACGCCAGCGAAGGCGTGCCGCTGGTGGTGCTGATCAACGGCGGCAGCGCCTCGGCTTCGGAAATCGTCGCAGGCGCCCTGCAGGACCAGAAGCGTGCGGTGCTGATGGGTACCGACAGCTTCGGCAAGGGCTCGGTACAGACCGTGTTGCCGCTGAACAACGACCGCGCGCTCAAGCTCACCACCGCGCTGTACTTCACGCCCAACGGCCGTTCGATCCAGGCCCAGGGCATTGTCCCGGACATCGAGGTACGCCCAGCCAAGCTCACCGCCGAAGCGGACACCGAGAACTTCAAGGAAGCCGACCTGCAGGGCCACCTGGGCAACGGCAACGGCGGTGCCGACCGTCCGACCGGCAGCAGCAAGCGCAAGGAGCGGCCGCAGGATGGTGACTTCCAGCTCAGCCAGGCCCTGAGCCTGCTCAAAGGCCTGAACATCACCAAGGGCGACTGACCCGTCTCATGCGTTACCTGCTGTTGACGCTGTTCTGCCTGTTGGCCGGCACCGCCCATGCGGCGCCGGCCAAGGCCTACATGAGCATCATCATCGACGACCTGGGCCAGAGCAGCGAGCGCGACAGCCGCACCCTCGCCCTGCCGGGCCCGATCACGATGGCTATCATGCCCGATACGCCCCATGCCACCGACTTCGCCCGCCAAGCCCACAAAGCCGGGCGCACGGTGATCCTGCACATGCCCATGGACCCTGCCACCGGCCCGTACGCCTGGCACCCAGGCACCCCGATCGAAGAGCTCGCCCGCCGCCTGGATGCCGCCTTGGCCAAAGTGCCCTTCGCCGCCGGCATCAACAATCATATGGGCAGCCGCATGACCTCCCAGGCCGAGCCCATGACCTGGCTGATGGCAGAGTTGCAGCGGCGCCACCTGTTCTTCGTCGACAGCCGCACCAGTGCCGCCACCGTGGCCGCGGCCAAGGCCCAGGCACTTGGACTGGCGCATGTTTCGCGAGATGTCTTCCTGGACGATACCCGCACCACCGAGGCCATCTCCGCGCAGCTGCAGCAGGGCGTGGCCTTGGCCCGCAGACAAGGCTCGGCAGTGCTCATCGGCCACCCCTACCCTCAGACCCTGGACGTGCTGGAACGAGAACTTCCCCGACTCAAGCAGCAGGGCATAGAGCTGATCGGCCTTCACCAGATGATCGCCGAACGGAGCAACCAGGCCATGCCCGCCCATGGCAAGCATGGCCGTTACAGCAACCGCTGAAGCCATCACGCTTCACTAAAGATGTACCGCGCTGCGCTCACTTTCAGCACTCACAGTGACCCTTCTACACAAATAAGGAGGGTCACCATGCTCGCGCGACATTCGATCTGCCTAGGGCTGGTATTCGCCTGGATTGCCTCGCCTGCGTTGGCCGGCCCAGTGCCCGGCAAGCAGGCCTGGCCTTCTGCGCGGATGCTCTGGCCAGCGCCCGTTCCCGATCCGGACATGACCCTAGAGCGCCTCGACAACGGCGACATGAAGGTCACCTGGAAGATCGCCCCGCCGGACCTTCAGTGCTATCGCATCAAGCACGGCCCGCACGGGACCCTCGACTGCAACGAGCCGGCTGGCTACCAAATGCTTCGCCATGCCAGCCAGGAATTCAAATGGCAGGACCTGCCCCTGAAGCTCTGCACCAAAGCCGAGGACATCGCCAAACACCACTCGGCGCCACGCGAAGACCTGTTGCTCCTGCAAGCCCCCTGAAACGACAAAGGCCCGACTCTCGCGAGTCGGGCCTTTGTCATGACAAGCTCAGGCGCTATCAGCTATAGACACGCCCCAGCAACTGGCGGTGGCTTTCGAACTGATCCAGCACGTCGCGCACGATCTGCTCCGGCGTGAAGCCCATCAGGTCGTATTCCTGGCTGCCATCATGCAAGTAGACCTCAGCGCGGTAGAAACGCTGGCGCACTTCTGCATCACCTTCTGCCGCGGCCTCGCTCGGCGCGGCCTGGTAGCCATCCAGGCTCACTTCGTAGACGAAGGGATTACCCTCTTCCATCATCACGCGCAGACCCATCAGCGAACGGGAGTGACCGGCACGTGCCTCGACATCGAAGCCCTGGTTACGCATCTGCGCGGCGGCTTCCTTGAGCGCCGGGCTGACGTACTTGTCCATGAAGCGCTGGACCACGGCCTGGCTCGGCTGCAAATCCATCTGGCTCAGGCGCTCGCTGAAGCCACGACGGCCACGGGCAGCCAGTTCGGCACGCTCCTGCTCGACCGCAACGTCCTGCTTCATGGCCTTGTACAGACCGAACATGAACAGCACCAGCACCACGGAGAACGGCAAGCCAGCCAGAACCACCATGGTCTGCATGGCTTCGAAGTTACCGGCGAACAGCAGGCCGATGGTTACCAGCGTAATGACGACCGACCAGAACACCACCATCCAGTGCGGGGCGTCTTCATCCACCTTGCCGCCTTTGCACGACAGGTTGGCCATCATCACTGCACCGGAGTCGGCCGGGGTGAGGAACAGCACGAAGCCGACGAACACCGCCACACCGATGACGAACTTGGCTGCCGGGAAGAATTCCAGCAACTGATAGATCGACATCGACGGCTGTTCCAACGCGGTCTTGCCCAACTCCACAGCGCCCTGGTTAACCACCAGGTCCAGCGCGGTGTTGCCGAAGATCGACAGCCACGCCAGGGTAAAGCCCAGCGGGATCAACAGCACGCCACTGACCAGCTGGCGCACGGTACGGCCCTTGGAGATACGGGCAATGAACATACCGACGAATGGGCCCCAGGAGATCCACCAGGCCCAGTAGAACACGGTCCACAGGCCCAGCCAGCGCTCGGACTTGGCGCCGTCGCCTTCATAGACGTACAGGTCGAACGTCTTGAGCACGATGCCATTGAGGTAGTCACCGATGTTCTGCACGAAGCCGTTGAGCAGGTGCAGGGTGTTGCCACCCAACAGAACGAAGATCAACAGACCACTGAACAGCATGATGTTCAGGTTGGACAGACGGCGGATACCGTTTTCCACGCCCGACACCGCAGCCACGGTCGCCACGCCGGCCATGACCAGAATCACCGCCAGCAGGTTGGTCTTGCTGTGGTCGATGCCGAACAGGTACTCAAGGCCCGACGCCACCTGCATCGAACCGATACCCAGGTTGGTCACCAGGCCCAGCAAGGTGACGAACATGCCGAAGATGTCCACTGCGTTGCCGGCAGCGCCCTTGACCCAGCGCTCACCGACCAGCGGGTACAGAGCCGAACGCAGGGCCAACGGCTGGTTGTGGCGATAGGCGAAGTAGCCCACGGCCAAGCCAACCAGGGCGTAGATCGCCCAGCCATGCAGGCCCCAGTGCAGGAAGGTCAGTTGCAGCGCCTGGCGCGCGGCTTCATGGCTCGCGGCGGCACCTTCAGGCGGGTTGAAATAATGGTCCAGCGGCTCGGAGGCGCCGAAATACAGCAGCGAGATACCGATACCTGAGGAGAACAGCATGCCGGCCCAGGCGCCGTAGCTGAAATCGGGTTGGTCATCTTTGCCGCCAAGCTTGAGCTTGCCGAAGTCGGAGAAGGCCAGATAGACGACGAACAGCAGGTATCCGCAGATCACCAGCATGTAGTACCAACCGAAGGTACGGGTCAGCCAGGCCTGCGCCACGCTCAGCACACGGCCGGCGGTTTCAGGGACAGCGATAAGCAGGGCGGTCAAAACGAGGACCAGCAACGCGGAGGTATAGAACACAACGCGGTTGACCCGTACCCGTTCGGCGGGAGGGTTGGTTAGGGAGGCAGAACTCATTGCACGAATGCTCCGGGCAGTGCGGGAGTGGAGGCTAATCAGTCTTTCCCGAGCAAATGGTGCAATAGCCCCACAGCATCAGGTGTTATAAAAGCACCTAGGAAATCGCGATCCCGAATCGAATCGTTGCAAATAAAACAGATCCAAGCCCGCTCCAGTGGCTGCCCGCGCGGCCCATGACCGCTCGGCGGAATCTGCATTTCGCATCGCTCTTGCCCGTCAACGCCTTGTATTCCGGGGGTTACGCGATTTCCTGGGGTGTCAATCCGTGCCTTCTCGATCAGCTGAAAAACTGTCAATGGCACAAATTGTCGCAGAGCTTATTCTTTATTGATTGAACGTTCAATCAAAACAAAATAGACTGGCCTTCGCCGAGGCAGCCGCTCGTCGTCTGCTCGCAGGCCTGAGGAGATATGCAACATGCCCAAGGTCGGTATGCAACCCATCCGCCGCCAGCAGTTGATCGAAGCCACGTTGCAGGCGGTCGATCAGGTGGGACTGGGAGATGCCAGCATTGCGCTGATTGCCCGTTTGGCCGGTGTGTCGAACGGCATCATCAGTCACTACTTTCGGGACAAGAACGGCCTGATCGCAGCGACGATGGGTTACATCATGAGCATGCTCAACGAAGGCGTTGCGGCGCGTCGCCAGGCACTGACGGACGACAGCCCGCGCGCCCACCTTAAAGTGATCATCGAGGGCAACTTCGATGCGAGCCAGGTGAACGGCCCGGCAATGAAAACCTGGTTGGCCTTCTGGGCCTCCAGCATGCACCAGCCAGACCTGCACAGGTTGCAGCGGATCAACGACCACCGCTTGTATTCCAACCTGTGCTGCCAGTTCCGTCGCGTCCTGCCGCTCTACCATGCGCGCAAGGCTGCCCGCGGACTGGCGGCCCTGATCGATGGCCTGTGGCTGCGTGGCGCGCTGTCCGGTGATGCATTCGACACCGACCAGGCAATACGGATTGCTTACGAATACATGGATCTACAACTGGCTAAACAGCAGAGTCTGGACACTACCGGCCAGGCCTCTGAACAACCGCGCGCGGCGATTGCCAACCAGGCAGGAGCGTGACGCGGTAGCCAACCACACACTGCACTTGCGAGGACACTATGGCCCGTTTCGGAACGCAAAAACTCTACATTGATGGTGGTTACGTCGACGCTAGCACCGACGCCACTTTCGAAGCCATCAACCCGGCCACCGGCGAAGTCCTCGCCCACGTGCAACGTGCCACCCAGGCTGACGTCGAGCGCGCCGTCGAAAGCGCCGAGCGTGGCCAGAAAGTCTGGGCCGCAATGACCGCCATGCAGCGTTCGCGCATCCTGCGCCGCGCCGTCGAGATCCTGCGCGAGCGCAACGACGAGCTGGCCATGCTGGAAACCCTGGACACCGGCAAGTCCTATTCCGAAACCCGTTACGTCGACATCGTCACCGGCGCCGACGTGCTGGAATACTACGCAGGCCTGGTTCCTGCCATCGAAGGCGAGCAGATCCCGCTGCGCGAGAGCTCCTTCGTCTACACCCGCCGCGAGCCACTGGGCGTGACTGCCGGCATCGGTGCCTGGAACTACCCGATCCAGATCGCCCTGTGGAAATCCGCCCCGGCCCTGGCCGCCGGCAACGCCATGATCTTCAAGCCTTCGGAAGTCACCTCGCTGACCACCCTGAAGCTGGCCGAGATCTACACCGAAGCCGGCCTGCCGGACGGCGTGTTCAACGTCCTGACCGGCAGCGGTCGCGAAGTGGGCACCTGGCTGACCGAGCACCCGCGCATCGAGAAAGTCTCCTTCACCGGCGGCACCACCACCGGCAAGAAAGTCATGGCCAGCGCCTCGAGCTCCACGCTCAAGGAAGTCACCATGGAACTGGGCGGCAAGTCGCCGCTGATCATCTGCGACGACGCCGACCTGGACAAGGCCGCCGACATCGCCATGATGGCCAACTTCTACAGCTCCGGTCAGGTCTGCACCAACGGCACCCGCGTATTCATCCCGTCGTCGATGAAAGCGGCCTTCGAAGCCAAGATCGCCGAACGCGTCGCCCGCATCCGTGCCGGCAACCCGGAAGACGAGAACACCAACTTCGGTCCGCTGGTCAGCTTCGCGCACATGGAAAGCGTCCTGGGCTACATCGCCAAGGGCAAGGAAGAAGGTGCCCGCGTCCTGTGCGGCGGCGAGCGTCTGATGGCCGGTGACTTCGCCAAGGGCGCATTCGTTGCCCCGACCGTCTTCACCGACTGCACCGACGACATGACCATCGTCAAGGAAGAGATCTTCGGCCCGGTCATGAGCATCCTGACCTACGAAACCGAAGAAGAAGTCATCCGTCGCGCCAACGACACCGAGTACGGCCTGGCCGCCGGCGTCTGCACCAACGACATCAGCCGCGCCCACCGCATCATCCACAAGCTCGAAGCGGGCATCTGCTGGATCAACGCCTGGGGCGAATCGCCGGCCGAAATGCCGGTCGGCGGTTACAAGCAGTCGGGTGTCGGCCGTGAGAACGGTGTCAGCTCGCTGGCTCAATACACTCGCATCAAGTCGGTCCAGGTCGAGCTGGGCGGCTACAACTCGGTTTTCTGAACCCTGTCTAGCTAGCCACGCCCGTGCCGCTGCGCACGGGCGTTTCCGCTCCCTGATCACCGCCAACATGAGGGTACTTTCATGTCCAAAGAATACGATTACATCATCGTCGGTGCCGGCTCCGCCGGTAACACCCTGGCGACCCGCCTGACCGAAGATGCCGGCGTCACTGTACTGCTGCTGGAAGCCGGTGGCCCCGACTACCGCTTCGACTTCCGTACCCAGATGCCAGCCGCCCTGGCCTTCCCGCTGCAGGGCCGTCGCTACAACTGGGCATACGAAACCGATCCTGAGCCGCACATGAACAACCGCCGCATGGAGTGTGGCCGTGGCAAGGGCCTGGGTGGCTCTTCGCTGATCAACGGCATGTGCTACATCCGCGGCAACGCCATGGACTTCGACGGCTGGGCGAAACTGCCAGGCCTCGAAGACTGGACCTACCTGGACTGCCTGCCGTACTTCCGCAAGGCCGAAACCCGCGATATCGGCCCGAACGACTACCACGGCGGCGAAGGCCCGGTCAGCGTGACCACGCCTAAAGCCGGCAACAACCCACTGTTCCACGCCATGGTCGAAGCCGGCGTGCAGGCGGGTTACCCACGTACCGAAGACCTCAACGGCTACCAGCAGGAAGGCTTCGGTCCGATGGACCGTACCGTGACCAAGAACGGTCGTCGCTCCAGCACCGCCCGCGGCTATCTGGACCAGGCCAAGAAGCGTCCGAATCTGACCATCGTCACCCACGCCCTGACCGACCGCGTGCTGTTCGACGGCAAGCGCGCCATCGGCGTGACCTACCTGGTCGGCGACAGCGAAGAGCGCGTCGAAGCCCGTGCCCGCAAGGAAGTCATCGTCAGCTCCGGCGCCATCGCCTCGCCGCAGCTGCTGCAGCGCTCCGGCGTCGGTCCGCGCGAATTGCTCGAAAGCCTCGACATCCCGGTCGTCCACGATCTGCCAGGCGTCGGCGAGAACCTGCAGGACCACCTGGAGCTGTACCTGCAATACGCGTGCACCCAGCCGGTTTCGCTGTACCCGTCGCTGCTGTGGTGGAACCAGCCAGCCATTGGCGCTGAATGGATGTTCAACGGCACTGGCATCGGCGCCAGCAACCAGTTCGAGGCAGGCGGTTTCATCCGCACCCGTCCTGAGTTCGAATGGCCGAACATCCAGTACCACTTCCTGCCGGTTGCGATCAATTACAACGGCTCCAACGGCGTGAAGGAACACGGTTTCCAGGCCCACATGGGTTCGATGCGCTCGCCTAGCCGTGGCCGCATCAGACTCAAGTCCAAGGATCCGCGCCAGCACCCAAGCATCCTGTTCAACTACATGGCCACCGAGCAGGACTGGCAGGAATTCCGCGACGGCATCCGCCTGACCCGCGAGATCATGGCCCAGCCGGCGCTGGATCCATACCGTGGTCGCGAGATCAGCCCGGGCGCCCACGTGCAGACCGACGAGGAACTGGACAAGTTCATCCGCGAGCACGCCGAAACCGCCTTCCACCCGTCCTGCTCGTGCAAGATGGGCACCGACGACATGGCGGTGGTCGATGGCGAAGGCCGCGTGCACGGCATGCAGGGCCTGCGTGTGGTCGACGCGTCGATCATGCCGATCATCATCACCGGCAACCTCAATGCCACCACGATCATGATCGCCGAGAAAATCTCGGACAAGATCCGTGGCCGCAAGCCGCTGCCGCGCAGCACCGCCAAGTACTACGTGGCCAATGGCGCACCGGTGAAGGGCAAGCCTATGCGCGAGGTCAAGCAGGGCTGAACCTGTCCCGGCTTGTCCGTGACCAACGCCGCTCCCACAGGGATATCGCTGCCCATAAGCGCAGCGCAGTACCTGTAGGAGCGGGCTTGTCCCGCGATAGCGCCCGTACTGGCAACACCTGAAAAGGCACCCTCCGGGGTGCCTTTTTCATTTTCAGAAACGCTTTACAGGCTGCCAATTCATCAGGTTAGAATCGATTGGCACGCGACCTGCTAGTCAACGCTATCAAGTCCTTTTTCCCCGCGATGTACCGGAGTACTGCCTTTGGATGCGAGCACCATCAACAGCCTGTTTCTGATCGGCGCACTGCTGGTCGGAGCAAGTATCTTGGTCAGCTCGCTGTCATCGCGCCTTGGCATTCCTATCCTGGTCATCATCCTCGCCGTCGGCATGGTCGCCGGCGTCGATGGTGGCGGCATCATCTTCAACAACTATCCGACCGCCTATCTGGTGGGCAACCTGGCCCTGGCCGTGATCCTGCTGGACGGCGGCCTGCGCACGCGGGTGGCGAGCTTTCGCGTGGCGCTGTGGCCCGCGTTGTCGCTGGCCACGGTCGGCGTGCTGATCACCACCGGGCTGACCGGCATGGTCGCCGCCTGGCTGTTCGACCTGAGCCTCATCCAAGGCCTTCTGATCGGCGCCATCGTCGGCTCCACCGACGCCGCGGCGGTGTTCTCCCTGCTCGGTGGCAAGGGCCTGAACGAGCGTGTCACCGCGACGCTCGAGATCGAGTCGGGTAGCAACGACCCGATGGCGGTCTTTCTCACCGTCACCCTGATCGACATGATCGCCAGCGGCCAGACCGGCCTGCACTGGAGCCTGCTGACCCACTTGGTGCGCGAGTTCGGCATCGGCAGCCTGCTGGGCCTGGGCGGTGGCTGGCTGATGCTGCAACTGGTCAATCGCATCAACCTGGCCGGCGGGCTGTATCCGATCCTGGTGATCGCCGGCGGCCTGGTGGTGTTCTCGCTGACCAACGCCTTGCACGGCAGCGGTTTTCTGGCGGTCTACCTGTGCGGCCTGGTGTTGGGCAACCGCCCCATCCGCAGCCGTCACGGCATTCTGCACATGCTCGATGGCATGGCGTGGTTGGCGCAGATCGGCATGTTCCTGGTGCTGGGCCTGCTGGTCACGCCTCACGATCTGCTGCCGATCGCCTTGCCAGCGCTGGGCCTTGCGCTATGGATGATCCTGTTCGCGCGCCCCCTGTCGGTGGTGGCCAGCTTGCTGCCGTTCAAGGCCTTCCACGGCCGCGAGAAAGCCTTCATCAGCTGGGTCGGCCTGCGCGGCGCGGTGCCGATCATTCTTGCCGTGTTCCCGCTGATGGCCGGCCTGCCCGATGCCCAGCTGTTCTTCAACCTGGCCTTCTTCATCGTCCTGGTCTCGCTGTTGGTGCAAGGCACCAGCCTGCCGTGGATGGCCAAGCTGTTGAAAGTCACCGTGCCGCCGGACCCGGCCCCGATTTCCCGCTCCGCTCTGGAGGTGCACATCACCAGCGAGTGGGAGCTGTTCGTCTATCGCCTGGGTGCTGAAAAATGGTGCATTGGCGCCGCCCTGCGCGAGTTGAAGATGCCAGAGGGCACCCGTATCGCCGCACTGTTCCGCGGCGAGCAACTGCTGCACCCCTCAGGCAGCACCGTGCTGGAGGTCGGCGACATGCTGTGCGTGATCGGCCACGAGCACAACCTGCCGGCCCTGGGCAAACTGTTCAGCCAGGCGCCGCAGCGGGGGCTGGACCTGCGCTTCTTCGGCGACTTCGTGCTCGAAGGCGATGCCGAGCTCGGCGCGGTGGCGGCGCTTTATGGTCTTAAGCTGGACGGATTGGACGCGAAAATGCCGCTTGCCCAGTTCATCCGACAGAAGGTCGGAGGCGCTCCAGTAGTGGGCGACCAGGTCGAATGGAACAGTACGATCTGGACTGTGGCGACCATGGACGGGAACAAGATCCAGAAAGTGGGCGTCAGATTCCCGGAAGGTACTCGACCCGGCCCCGGGTTGTTCCTCTAAACTTCGATTTGCCTCGTTTCGCAAGAATTCTGCCTATGTCCCTGCGTGTGTCCCTCCGCGCAGCCCTGCTCGGGCTGTGCCTGTCCCTCTCGTTCGCCGTCATGGCGGCCGAGGTCCCGACCACCGCCAGCGTCCAGCACAGCCTCGACAAGATCGCCGAGCGCAAACTTCCGGAAGCCGAGCAGAAGGCCCTGCAGCAAGTGCTCGAGCAGACCCTGGTCCTGCTCGCCAGCAAGGAAGACAGCGAAAAGAAACTCGCCGAGCTCAAACAGCAGCTGGCCAGCGCGCCCAACGAGATCCGTGACGGTCAACGCGAGCTGACCAAGCTCAAGCAAACCAAGAGCGTGCCGGTGGCTGAGCGCTATGCCAACCTGGCCGTACCCCAGCTGGAGCAGATGCTCAGCGAGCGCAGCACTGAGCAAGGCGAACTGCAAAAAGCGCTCTCCGAAGCCAACAGCCTGATCATCAACTCCCAGACCCGCCCTGAACGGGCTCAGGCCGAAATCAGCAGCAGCCAGACCCGCATCCAGCAGATCAACAGCAGCCTAAAATCGGGCAAGGACGGCGGCAAACCGATTTCCGCAGACCAACGCAACCAGCTCAACGCCGAGTTGGCCGCGCTCAATGCACGCATGGCTCTGCGCCGCCAGGAAATGACCAGCAACAGCCAACTGCAGGATCTGGGCAATGCCCGCCACGACCTGTTGATCGAGCGCGCCGCGCGCCTAGAGCAAGAAATCCAGGAGCTGCAGACGCTGATCAACGACAAGCGTCTGGCCCAGTCCCAGCAGACCGTCACCCAACAGTCGCTCGAAGCCCAGAAGGCCGGCAGCAGCACCTTGCTGGCCACCGAGAGCACCGCCAACGTCAAGCTTTCGGACTACCTGCTCAAGAGCACCGACCGGCTCAACGAGGTCACCCAGCAGAACCTGCGCACCAAACAGCAACTCGACAGCCTGACCCAGGCCGACCAGGCTCTGGACGAACAGATCGACGTGCTCAAGGGCAGCCTGCTGCTATCGAAGATCCTCTACAAGCAAAAGCAATCCCTGCCGCACCTGAAAGTCGATCGCAACCTGGCCGACCAGATCGCCGACATTCGCCTCTATCAGTTCGAGATCAATCAGCAGCGCGAGCAGATGAGCAGCCCCTCGATCTACGTCGACAAGCTGCTGGCCGCCCAGCCCGAGGAAGAGGCCACACCACAGCTGCGCAAGGCCTTGCTGGAGGTGGTGATCACCCGCAGCGACCTGCTCGAGCGCCTGAACCGCGAGCTGTCGGCGCTGCTCAATGAGTCCATCACCCTGCAGCTGAACCAGAAGCAATTGCTCAGCACCGCCCAAAGTCTGCGCACCACCCTGGAAGAGCAGATGTTCTGGATTCCCAGCAATAAGCCGCTGGACTGGGAGTGGCTGAGCCATGTGCCCGAGCGGTTTGCCGACCAGGTCGCCAACCTGCCATGGGGCTCGGGCCTCAAGGAGCTGACCGACGGCCTGGCGCAGCGCCCGCTGTTGTTCCTGCCGCTGCTGCTGGTGATCGGCGCACTGCTATGGCGGCGCAAGTACCTCTATCAGCGCCTGGGCAAGGTTCACCAGGACATCGGCCACTTCCGTCGCGATAGCCAGTGGCATACGCCCCAGGCGATCCTGATCAATATCCTCCTGGCCATGCCGGTCGCCCTGGCCCTGGCCCTGGGCAGCTACGCCCTGCAGATCGACGCTCGCGGCCAGAACGCTAACCTGGGCGCCGCCCTGTGGCAGATCGCCCAGGCCTGGCTGGTGTTCTACACCGCCTACCGCATCCTCGCGCCGGGCGGCGTTGCCGAGATCCACTTCCGCTGGCACAAGCCGCAGGTCGAGTTCCTGCGCGGCTGGGTGCGCCGACTGGGCACCGTGGTGCTGGCCCTGGTAGGTGTGGTGGCGGTGGCCGAGCATCAGCCGTCGGCCCTGGCCGATGACGTGCTGGGCATCGGTGTGGTGCTCACCTGCTATGCCCTGATGGCCTGGTTGCTCAGCCGCCTGCTGCTGAGCAGCCCCGCGCACCGAGACACCTCGCTGTTCCGCAAAGCGGTCGGGGTGGCCTTCACCGCGCTACCCATCGCCCTGTTCGTGGCCGTGTGCTTCGGCTACTACTACACCGCGCTCAAGCTCACCGACCGACTCATCTATACCCTTTACCTGCTGTTGTTCTGGCTGGTGATCGAGGCCGCGTTCGTACGCGGGCTCTCGGTTGCGGCCCGGCGCCTGGCCTACCAGCGCGCCCTGAGCAAACGCCAGGCTGCCAAGGAAGGGCTGGACGGCGAGGTGATCGTCGAAGAACCAACCTTGGATATCGAACAGGTCAACCAGCAGTCGCTGCGCCTGATCCGCCTGGCCCTGCTTGGCGGCTTCATCGCCGGCCTGTACTGGGTCTGGTCGGACCTGATCTCGGTCTTCGCCTATCTCAACAACTTCACCTTGTACGAATACACCAGCGGCACTGGCGCGGCGGCCAGCATGGTGCCGATCAGCCTGGGCGACCTGCTCGGTGCGTTGGTGATCGTCGGTATCACCTTCGCCCTGGCCGGCAACTTGCCGGGCCTGCTGGAGGTGCTGGTGCTGTCGCGCCTGAACCTGGCCCAAGGCAGCGCCTACGCCACCACCACGCTGCTCTCCTACACCATCGTGGGTGTGGGCATCGTGAGCACCCTGTCGACCCTCGGGGTGAGCTGGGACAAGCTGCAATGGCTGGTGGCGGCCCTGTCGGTGGGCCTGGGCTTCGGCATGCAGGAGATCTTCGCCAACTTCATCTCCGGCATCATGATTCTGTTCGAGCGCCCCGTGCGCATCGGCGACACCATCACCATCGGCAATCTATCCGGCACGGTGAGCAAGATCCGCATCCGTGCGACCACCATCACCGACTTCGACCGCAAGGACATCATCGTCCCCAACAAGACCTTCATCACAGGCCAGCTGATCAACTGGTCCCTGACCGACACCGTCACCCGCGTCACGCTCAAGCTGGGCATCGACTACGGCTCGGATCTGGATCTGGTGCGCGAACTGCTGCTCAAGGGCGCCCACGAAAACCCACGGGTGCTCAAGGATCCTGAGCCGATCGTGTATTTCCTCAACTTCGGCGAAAGCTCGCTGGACCACGAACTGCGCATGCACGTCCGCGACCTGGGCGACCGCAACCCGACGCTGGACGAGATCAACCGCTACATCAACCGCGAGTTCAAGGCGCACAACATCAAGATCTCGGTGCGCCAGGTCGAGGTGTTCCTGATGGACATGCAAGGCGGCAAACAGCAGTTGATTCCGGTGGAGAACCCGAAACCGGATGGCACTGCACCGGCCTGAGTGCACTCGAATACTTTATTCTGTGCACAACCCTTGCGAGGGCTACGCCCTCGTTCGCGGGTAAACCGCTCCTACAGGCACAGCGCTGGACCTGTGGGAGCGGGATTACCCGCGAAGGGCCGCAAAGCGGCCCCTGACCCCCGATCCCAGGAGCCGGCCTGTGAAAGCCCTCGACCAACTGACCTTCGACAACCGCTTCGCCCGCCTGGGCGATGCCTTTTCCACCGAGGTCCTGCCCGACCCGATTGCCGAGCCACGCCTGGTGGTGGCCAGCGAATCGGCCATGGCCCTGCTCGACCTCGACCCGGCCCAGGCCGAACTGCCGGTGTTCGCCGAGCTGTTCAGCGGCCACAAGCTTTGGGAAGAGGCCGAGCCGCGGGCGATGGTCTATTCCGGGCACCAGTTCGGTTCCTACAACCCACGCCTGGGCGACGGCCGTGGCCTGCTGCTGGGCGAAGTGCTCAATGACGCCGGCGAGCACTGGGACCTGCACCTCAAGGGCGCCGGCCAGACCCCCTATTCGCGCATGGGCGATGGCCGTGCCGTACTGCGCTCCTCGATCCGCGAGTTCCTGGCCTCCGAGGCCCTCCACGCCTTGGGCATTCCCAGCAGCCGCGCATTGTGCGTGATCGGCTCGAGCACCCCGGTGTGGCGAGAGACCCGCGAAAGCGCCGCGATGCTCCTGCGCCTGGCGCAAAGCCATGTGCGCTTCGGTCACTTCGAGTACTTCTACTACACCCGCCAGCCAGAGCAGCAGCGCCAACTCATCGACCATGTCCTGGAGCAGCATTACCCCGAGTGCCGGGAGGCAGAACAGCCCTACCTGGCAATGTTCCGCACCATCGTCGAACGCAACGCCGAGCTGATCGCCCGGTGGCAGGCCTACGGCTTCTGCCATGGCGTGATGAACACCGACAACATGTCGATCCTGGGCATCACCTTCGACTTCGGCCCCTACGCCTTCCTCGACGACTTCGACGCCAATTTCATCTGCAACCATTCCGACGACCGCGGTCGCTACAGCTACGCCAACCAGGTGCCCATCGCCCACTGGAACCTGAGCGCCCTGGCCCAGGCCCTGACCACGGTGATCGAGGTGGAGCCGCTCAAGGAAGCGCTGGGCCTGTTCCTGCCGCTGTACCAGGCTCACTACCTGGATCTGATGCGTCGGCGCCTGGGCTTCACCACAGCCGAGGACGGTGACATGGCCTTGGTGGAGCGCCTGCTGCAACGCATGCAGAGCGGCGGCGTGGACTACACCCTGTTCTTCCGCAGGCTTGGCGACCAGCCCGTGGCCGATGCCCTCAAGGTGGTGCGCGATGACTTCATCGACCTGGCCGGGTTCGACGCCTGGGGCGAGGATTACCTGGCCCGCTGCCAGCGTGAACCCGCCAACGCCGAAGGCCGGCGCGAGCGCATGCATGCGGTCAACCCGCTGTACATCCTGCGCAATTACCTGGCACAAAAAGCCATTGAAGCGGCCGAAGCGGGGGATTACAGCGAAGTACGGCGGTTGCATCAGGTGCTGAGCAATCCATTCGAAGAACAACCTGCAATGCAGGCCTATGCCGAACGTCCGCCCGAGTGGGGCAAGCACCTGGAAATCAGCTGTTCCTCGTGAATGCCCTGCCAGGGCTGTCGCCAGTATCCACAAGATGTAGCTGCTTCAGATCAGGCCCCGTGGGCGCTGCGACAGCCTGTGATAAACCGAACAGGAGATGAAATGTCCGAACCTCTGCTGATTCCCTGCCCCCATTGCAACGGCCTCAACCGCCTGCCCGCCGAACGCCTGGGGGACCACCCCAAGTGTGGACGCTGCAAGCAAGAGGTACTGCTGGCCACGCCGTTCGACCTCGATGAACGCAGCTACGCCAGCCAGATCAAAGGCGATTTGCCCCTGCTGCTGGACGTCTGGGCAGACTGGTGCGGGCCGTGCAAATCATTCGCCCCGGTCTTCGAACAAGCCGCCCGCCAGCTTGCCGGGCGCTGTCGCCTGGCCAAGCTGGACAGCGAGGCCAACCGCAACCTCGCCGGTCAGTTGGGCATCCGCTCGATCCCCAGCCTGATCCTGTTCAAGAATGGTCGTGAGGTCGCCCGCCAGGCAGGCGCCTTCCCACTCCAGTCTTTGCTGGAGTGGTTGCGCAGCCAGGGGGTCTAGGCGTTCTCTTCGAGCAGCGCGTGCAGCTCGACGAACTGCTGGGTCAGCTTGTGTCGAGGCTCCAGGTGGATCAACGGCAAGCTCGCATGGTGGGATTCACGCATCTTCACCGAACTGGCCAGATACACCGGCAGGACCGGCAAGCCCTCGGCCAGCAACTCGTCGAGCATCTGCTGCGGCAGGCTGGCGCGTGACTGGAACTGATTGACGACGATGCCTTCGACCAGCAGGTCTTCGTTGTGGTCGTCCTTGAGTTCGTCGATTTCCGCGAGCAGGCCATACAGCGCCTGGCGTGAGAAGCTGTCGCAGTCGAATGGGATTAGCACCCGATCGGCGGCGATCAACGCAGAAACCGCGTAGAAATTGAGCGCAGGTGGCGTATCGATGTATATTCGCTCGTAGTCATCGTCCAGCTCATCGAGCAGTTTGCGCAGCTTGTTGATCTTGTGCTTGGCCTCGAGCTTGGGCTGCAGGTCGGCCAGTTCCGGGGTCGCAGTGACCACGTGGAGGTTGTCGAACGGCGTTTCGTAGATATCGACCTTGTTCTTCTTGGCAAAGGGCCCGCTGGAAAGGGTTTGCTTGAAGAAGTCGGCGATGCCCATGGGAATGTCCTCGCCGGTCAGCCCGGTGAGGTACTGGGTGGAGTTGGCCTGGGCATCCAGGTCGATCAACAGGGTCCGATAGCCTTCACTGGCACTGACCGCCGCCAGGTTGCAGGCGATGCTCGACTTGCCCACGCCACCTTTCTGATTGAACACCACGCGCCGCATGGAAGACCTCCGTGTATCAACGAATGCCCGAGTATGTGTCCGGCGAGCGACAATGACCAGTACCGCCCGCTCAACCTTTCCTACCCCGGTGCCGATAACCTTCGTAACCGTTCATCGGAAACCGCGGGTAATCGATCGGAGCGGGTCGACTAGCCAGAGCGTTGTTCATTGGTCATTGTCCAAGGCGTATTTGCTAGCGGTCCCCTGCACCGGGATAATGCGCGCCACTCGGCGAGTGTGAATCCCTCAGGCCGCTCCGAGCCACTCCGACGCCAAAGGTCGCCCGCAGGGCGGGAAACAAGCACATCGTGATCACTTTCAACATCAGCCAATGGCGCGCCTGGGCCCCCGGTCTGCACACGCCTGCCGACTGGCATGCCTGGGCCGACGGTGAGTCCGTGTCGCCAGGCGACAGCCAGGTACCGGACGTGTCCTTCCTTCCGGCCCTGCAGCGCCGGCGCCTGAGCCCATTGGCACGCATGGCGTTCGCTGTCGGCTGGCCGCTAGCCGAGGGGTACGAATCGCTGCCGCTGGTGTACGTCTCGCGCCATGGTGAAACCCCGCGCACCTTCTCCATCCTCAGCGACCTCGCCCAGGGCGAGCCGCTCTCGCCCACCCAGTTCAGCCTCTCGGTGCACAATGCGGTGATCGGCCTGTGGTCGATCCTGCGTGGGCAGAGCTGCGAAATGACCGCCCTGGCCGCGGCCGACGACGGATTCGAACATGGCCTCGTCGAGGCGGCCGGCCTGCTCCATGAAGGCGCGCCGGCCGTATTGCTGATCGTTGCCGAAGAACTGCCGCCAGCGGCTTATGCACCCTGGATCAGCGACGTACCGCTCTCCTATGCCCTAGGGCTGCTATTGACCCCTGGCGAGCAATGGCAGTTGGACCTGACCCCAGGCAGCGAAGCCGTCCCTGGCAACTTGCCCCACGCCTTGAGCTGGCTGCGCGCCCTGCTGACCGACCAGTCCAGGCTCACCCACCCAGGAAAGCAACGCTCATGGAACTGGCAACGGCTCGCGTGAACAAGCCACGGGATGCCTACCCCTGGCGCCTGGTGGCGACCGCACTGAGCTTTGCCCTGTTCGGTGTCGGCAGCCTGTGCCTGCGCGTGTTGGTGTTTCCGCTGCTCGCCTGCCTGCCCGGTGGCGTCGAACGCCACCAGCAACGCGCCCGCCGAACCATCGGCTGGCTGTTCTGGCGGTTCATACGTTTCATGCGGGTCAGCGGCGTGCTCACCTACGAGGTCGTCGGAGCCGAGGGTCTGGGCCGTCCGGGGCAGCTCATCATCGCCAATCATCCATCGCTGATCGACGTGGTGTTTCTAATCGGCCTGGCCCGCAACGCCAATTGCGTGGTCAAGCAGAGCCTGTTCGACAACCCCTTCACCCGCGGCCCGGTGCGCGAGGCACGCTACATCGGCAACGATGGCAGCGTGCAGATGCTCGAAACCGCCGCCGACACCCTGCGCCAGGGACAGCCGCTGATCATCTTCCCCGAGGGCACCCGCACACCGCCCGGCCAGGCCCCGGCCTTTCATCGCGGTGCCGCCGCGATCGCCTTGCGCGGTGCGAAAATCATTACACCCGTGACCATCAGCGTCAGCCCCAGCACCCTGACCAAACATGAGCCCTGGTACCGCATTCCGCGCCGACGCGTGCATTTTCGTCTACATGTCGGTGCCGATATCGACCCCGCCTCGTTCGCTGCGCTGGGCCCGGCACCGGTGGCCTCTCGACGCCTCAACGATTACCTGCATCAGTATTTCATCAAGGAGCTCGCCGAAGATGAGCGATCCACAGCAAGACCTGCACCGTGATATCAAGCAATTGATCATCGACGCCCTGGGGCTGGAAGACATCGACGTCCAGGACATCGATGACCAACAACCCCTGTTCGGCGAGGGCCTGGGCCTGGACTCGGTGGACGCCCTGGAGCTCGGCCTGGCCTTGCAGAAACGTTTCGGGATCAAGATCGACGCCGACGCCAAGGACACCCGCTCCCATTTCACCAATATCGCCACCCTGGCAGCATTCGTCACTGCCCGTCAGGCCGCCTGAGACCGCACCATGCAAAACCGCGAAGACATCTTCAACCTCCTGCGCAACGCCCTCGTCGAGCTGTTCGAGCTCGACCCGGCCAGCATCAGACTGGAGTCCCACCTGTACCAGGATCTGGAAATCGATAGCATCGATGCCATCGACCTGATCGATCACATCAAGCGCCAGACCGGCAAGAAGATCACCGCCGAGGACTTCAAGTCGGTGCGCACCGTCAATGACGTGGTCGAAGCGGTCTTCCGCCTGGTCAACACCGCAGCATGAAACGCCTGTTCGGCCTCGCTCTGGTCATCGCCGGGGTGCTTTATCCCTTCGCCGTGTACTTCGGCCTGGCCCGGTTCGCACCCTGGCAGTTCGCCTTGCTGCTCGCTGCCCTTTGGCTGGCCCGCGCCGTGGGCACGGCGCGCAGGCCAGGCGACCTGGGGATGACCGCCGTGGCCCTGGCGTTCTGCGCTGTGCTGGCCTTGAGTGACAGCGCGCAGTTGCTGCGCTGGTACCCGGTACTGGTCAATGCGTTCATGTTGGCCCTGTTCGCCTCGAGCCTGAAGTACGGCCCGCCCGTCGTCGAGCGCATGGCACGCCTGCGCGAGCCTGACCTGCCGCCTGCGGCCGTCGCCTATACGCAGCGCGTGACGCAGGTTTGGAGTCTGTTTTTCGTGATCAATGGCGTGATCGCCGCCGGGCTCACGCTCTGGGCGCCACTGACCTGGTGGACGCTGTACAACGGCCTGATCGCGTACCTGGCGATGGGCGTGCTGTTCGCTGCCGAATGGCTGACACGACACCATGTGCGAGGACGCTCATGAACTGGATCGATCCCGAGCACCTGTTGCGCCCACTGACGACCGCGCGCCCAGTGACCCTGGAGCCGCCCCTGGACCACGAAGGGCTGCGAAATGCCGCCCTGGGCCTGGCCGCGGCCCTGCAGCAGCGGGGCGTGCGCCGTCTGGCGGTGCATCTGGAAGACGCCGCCGACCTGGCCATCGCGCTATTGGGTGCCTGGCGCGCAGGCGTCCAGGTCCTGCTGCCCGCCGACCTGCAGCCCCAGACCCGGCTGCGCTGGAACGACCAGGTCGACCTGTGGCTCACTGATCAGCCCGGCGACCTCGACCTGGCGTCGCTGCATACTTCCCCGCTGGCGCCGGTCGACCTCGATCCGGACCAATGCCGCATCGGCCTGTGCACCTCGGGCTCGAGCGGCGAACCCAAGCTCATCGGCAAGACCCTGCGCCAGCTGGCCAACGAGGTACGCGCCCTGGAGCAGCAATGGGGCACCGCGTTGGGCGACGCCTGGATCATCGGCAGTGTCGCCTCGCAGCACATCTATGGGCTGCTGTTCCGCGTGCTCTGGCCGCTGTGCGCCGGGCGCGGCTTCCTGCGGCGTCAGGTGCCGTTCCCTGAAGACCTGCAACGCGCCAGCCTGGCCCAGCCAGCCTTTGCCTGGGTCGCCAGCCCCGCCCTGCTCAAGCGCATGGGCGACAATCTGGACTGGACGGCCCTGGCCAAGGTGCGCTGCGTGTTCTCATCGGGCGGCGAACTGCCCGGCGATGCCGCGCAGCGCTTGCAGCAGCGCCTGGGGCAATGGCCGGTGGAAATCCTCGGCAGCTCCGAGACAGGCGGCATCGCCTGGCGCCAAGGGGAGCAGCGCTGGTCGCCCTTCGCAGGCGTGGTCTTGAGCCTGTCGGCCGAGGGTGCCCTGTGCGTGAGCTCGCCCTACCTGCCCGAGGGGCACGTGGAACACACCGCCGATGCAGCGCACATCGAGGCCGACGGACGCGTACGCCTGCTCGGGCGGCTGGACCGGATCGTCAAGCTCGAAGAAAAACGCATCGCCCTGCCCAGGCTGGAGCAAGCCCTGTGCACCCATGCCTGGGTCAGCGAGGCGCGTTTGGGCATGGTCGAGCAAGGCCGTGCCTTCCTCGGCGTCTTGCTGGTACTCACCCCTCTGGGGCTGCACCAATTGCGCAACCATGGGCGGCGTGCCCTGATCGAGGCGCTACGCGAGCACCTGGCCCAGCACTGCGAAGCCGTGGCCCTGCCCCGGCGCTGGCGCCTGGTGCGCCAACTGCCGCTCAATGCCCAGGGCAAGCTGCCCCAGGCGCAGGTTCAGACCCTGCTGGCAGCGCCCAGGAGTAATGCGCCGGAGGTCCTCGATACCCTGCAGGACGCCCATCAGTTGCGCTTGAAACTGGCAGTACCAGCGGATCTGGCCTGCTTCACCGGCCACTTTCCGAGCACCCCTATTCTGCCGGGTGTGGTGCAGATCGACTGGGCCATGGACCTCGCCGCGCCGCTGATTCCCAGCGGGCATCGGTTTGCCGGCATGGAAGTGCTGAAGTTCCAGCAACTGGTCCGCCCCGGAGACGAGATCGAGCTGACGCTTCGTTTCGACGCCGAGCGCGGCAAGCTCTATTTCACCTACACCAACGGCGAGCAGGCCTGTTCCAGTGGCCGCATCCTCCTGGAGCACGCCGGTGCATAATCCCTGTGCGGTCATTCCGGTGTACAACCATGAGCGCGCCGTGCCCACGGTGGTCGCCGAGTTGTTGCGTGCCGGGCTGCCCTGCATTCTCGTGGACGATGCCAGTCACCCTGGTTGTGCCCAGGTGCTGCGCGAGCTGGCGCAGCAGCCGCAGACATTCCTCGTTCGCCTGGACCTGAACCAGGGCAAGGGCGGCGCGGTGATGACCGGCTTGCGCGAGGCCGCGCGGCTGGGGTTCAGCCATGCCCTGCAAGTGGACGCCGATGGCCAGCACGACCTGACAGCGGTCGGGGACTTCCTGGCGCTGTCGCGTGCCCAGCCCCAGGCGCTGGTGTGCGGTTATCCACAGTACGACGCCAGTGTCCCGAAGGGCCGGCTCTACGCCCGCTACCTGACCCACGTGTGGGTCTGGATCAACACCTTGTCCCTGGCCATTCCGGACTCCATGTGCGGCTTTCGTGTCTATCCCCTGCCGCCGACCCTGGCGCTGATCGACTCAGTGAGCCTGGGCCGGCGCATGGATTTCGACACCGAAATCCTGGTGCGCCTGTCGTGGCGTGGGCAACCGATGCGCTGGCTGCCGACCCGGGTGCACTACCCCGCCGACGGCGTCTCGCATTTTCGTCTGCTCCATGACAACGTTCTGATTTCGCGCATGCACGCCAGATTGTGTGTCGGCATGCTCCTGCGTGCGCCGATGATCCTCTGGCGCAGGTGGCGTCGATGAGCGACCGATCGCAGCATTGGGCGGCGCAACGTGAACGCGGCAGTTTCTGGTTGATGAAACTCACCGCCGTGCTGGCGCGCCTGCTCGGTCGTCGTCTGCTCAGCCCCTTGATCCATGCCATCGTGCTGTACTTCTTCCTGTTCGGTCGCAAGGCCCGGCGCAGTGCCTGGCAATACCAGCAGCGTTTGTGGCAATGCAGTGGTGGCCGAACTCCGAAGCCCAATCACTGGCGAGTGTTTCGCCAGTTCATGGCTTTTGCAGAAGCCCTATTGGACAAACTCGATGCCTGGAACGGCAGGCTGCGCCTGGAAGACATCGAGATCCGCGACACCAGCGAACTGCGCCAGCAACTGCGCGGCGCACGTGGGCAATTGCTGGTGGGCGCGCACCTGGGCAACCTGGAGGTGTGCCGAGCCCTTGCCGAACTGGGAGAGCAGGTGCGCATGAACGTGCTGGTGCACACCCGCCACGCCGAACGCTTCAACCGTCTGCTCGGCGAGGCCGGCGCCAGCCACCTGCGGCTGATCCAGGTCAGCGAGCTGGACCCGGCGATCATGCTGCAGCTCTCCGAGCGCCTGGAGCGCGGCGAATGGCTCGCAATTGCCGGCGACCGCATCCCCTTGCATGGCGCCCGTACGGTCGAGGTGGACTTCCTCGGCTATCCGGCGGCCTTTCCCCAGGGCCCTTGGCTGCTGGCCGGCCTTTTGAAGTGTCCCGTCAACCTGCTGTTTTGTCTCAAGCAGGACGGGCGCTACCGGATCACCCTGGAGCCCTTTGCCGAGCAACTGCACTGGCGCCGCGAGCAGCGCCAGCAGGTGATCGCCCAATGGGCCGGTCGCTATGCCGCCCGCCTGGGCCATTATTGCCAGCAGGCGCCGGACCAATGGTTCAACTTCTACCCTTTCTGGAGCGACGATGACGACGCATCCGCATGAGTCCGTGACCTTCGGCGAAGCGCCGTTGGCCATCGAGGACATCCTTGCCCTCAGCCAACGCCACGCCCGCCCCTTGCTGCAGGCCGACGCCGAGTACCGGGAGCGCATCGCCCGCGGCGCACGTTTTCTCGATACTCTGCTGCACAAGGAAGGGGTGATCTACGGCGTCACCACCGGTTACGGCGACTCCTGCGTGGTGGCCGTGCCCCTGGAGCACGTCGAGGCCCTGCCGCGCCACCTGTACACCTTCCATGGCTGCGGCCTGGGGCAGTTGCTCGATGCGCCCGCCACCCGTGCGGTGCTGGCGGCGCGTCTGCGCTCGCTGAGCCATGGCATGTCTGGCGTGCGCCTGGAGCTGCTGGAGCGCCTGCGCGATTTTCTCGCCCACGACATCCTGCCGCTGATTCCCGAAGAAGGCTCGGTGGGCGCCAGCGGCGATCTGACGCCGCTCTCCTACGTCGCCGCCGCGCTCTCGGGCGAGCGTGACGTGATGTACCAGGGCGTGCGCCGCAGCAGCGCGGACGTGCACCGCGAACTGGGCTGGCAGCCACTGGTGCTACGCCCCAAGGAAGCCCTGGCGCTGATGAACGGTACCGCCGTGATGACTGGTCTGGCTTGCCTGGCCTACGCCCGTGCCGACTATCTGCTGCATCTGGCAACGCGCATCACTGCGCTGAACGTCATCGCCCTGCAAGGCAACCCCGAACACTTCGACGAACGCCTGTTCGCCGCCAAGCCGCACCCAGGCCAGAACCAAGTCGCGGCCTGGCTGCGCCAGGACCTGGCCTTCGACGCCCCAGCCGCCCCCCTGCACCGCCTGCAGGACCGCTATTCGCTGCGTTGCGCGCCGCATGTGCTGGGCGTTCTGGCCGACAGCCTGGGCTGGCTGCGCAGCTTCATCGAGACCGAACTCAACAGTGCCAACGACAACCCCATCATCGATGGCGATGCCGAGCGGGTGCTGCACGGCGGGCATTTCTATGGCGGGCACATCGCCTTTGCCATGGACAGCCTCAAGACCTTGGTGGCCAACGTCGCCGACCTACTCGACCGCCAGCTCGCCCTGCTGGTGGACACCCGCTACAACCATGGCCTGCCCAGCAACCTCTCCGGGGCCCAGGCCGACCGGGCCATGCTCAACCATGGTTTCAAAGCCGTGCAGATCGGCGCCAGCGCCTGGACCGCCGAGGCGCTCAAGCAAACGATGCCGGCCAGCGTGTTCTCGCGCTCCACCGAATGCCACAATCAGGACAAAGTCAGCATGGGCACCATCGCCGCCCGGGACGCGCTGCGCGTTCTGCAACTGTCCGAACAGGTCGCCGCCGCTACCTTGCTGGCCGCTAACCAGGGCGTCTGGCTGCGCGGCCGCCAAGCCGTTACCGCCCCGCTGCCGCCTGCCCTTGCGCAGATGCACCAGGCGTTGCTGGCGGACTTCGCCCCGGTCACCGAAGACCGCGCCCTGGAACACGAACTGCGGCTGTGCCTGACGCGCATCGGCGAACGCCATTGGAGGCTGCATGCGTAACCCCGGCGTGTTCCATGTCGACAGTGAGATCGTCGTGCCCTTCTTCGACGTGGACAGCATGCACGTGGTCTGGCACGGCCATTACGTGAAATACCTCGAAGTCGCCCGCTGCGCGCTGCTCGAACGCCTCGGGCAAGACTATCGGCGCATGCAGGCCAGCGGCTACATGTGGCCGGTGATCGACTTGCAGTTGCGCTATATCCGTGGCGCCACCTTCGGCCAACGCCTGAAGGTCCGCGCCAGTCTGGTGGAATGGGAAAGCCGCCTGAAAATCCACTACCTGATCAGCGACGCAGACACCGGTGAACGCATGACCCGCGCCAGCACCGTACAGGTCGCGGTGCACATCGAGAGCGGCGAAATGCAGTTGGCCTCGCCCCAGGTGATGCTCGATGCCGTAGCCAAGGTGCTGCCATGAACCGCTTGCACCGCTTGCTGGCGGTATTGCTGATGCTGCTTTCAAGCCCGATGGCGATGGCCTTCGACCTGGCCGACTTGCAAAAGCAGTTGAGCGCGCCAGCGGTGGTCAGCGGCAACTTCGTGCAGGAGAAACACCTGCGTGCCCTGGCGCAACCGCTGACGAGCCAGGGCCGCTTCGTCCTGGCACGCGACCATGGCTTGCTCTGGCTACTGCGCACCCCGCTGCGTCAGGACTACCGCATCGACGCAAGCGGCATCGCCCGTCGTGATCCGGGTGGCTGGCAACCGCTGCCCAGCCAGAGCGCCGGAGCACAGCAGAACCGTTTGTTCTTCGCGGTCCTGCAAGGCGACAGCAGCGGCCTGCAACGGGACTTCGAGCTGAGCCTGAGCGGTGACGCCGAGCATTGGCAACTGCGCCTGACGCCGCGCTCGATGTTGCTCAAGCAGATCTTCACCCGCATCGATATCACCGGCGGGCGTTTCGTCGAACGCATCGTGCTGGCCGAAACCCAGGGCGACAGCACGGTCCTGCGCATGCAGGACAGCCGCGGTGCCAGCGCCTTGAGCGACTCGGAGCGTCGTGACTTTGCCGATTGAACGCCTGTTGCCGCGCCTGTTTCTCGCCCTGTTGCTGGCCATGCTCGCGCTCGCGGCCTGGCAGTGGCACCGCGGTGCGCCCCTGTCCTCCGACCTGATGACCCTGGTGCCTGGCGCGCCCCAGGACCCGCAGGTGCAACGCGCCGAACAACGCATGCAGGCGCCGCTGAACCGCGAAATGCTGGTGCTGGTTGGCCACCCTGATCGCCAGCAAGCCCTTGCCCTGGCCGAGGGCCTGGCCACCCGGTGGCAGGCCAGCGGCCTGTTCGAGAAGGTGCAGTGGAACCTGCACACCGACCTGCAGGCGGTGCGTGCGCAGCTACTGCGAGGCCGCCTGGCGATGCTCTCGGCCGCTGACCGGCAGCAACTGGCCGAACAGCCCGACGCCTTCATCGAGCAACGCGTCCAGAGCCTGGTCGACCCCTTTGCGGGCTTGAGCCTGGTCTCGAGCCAGGACGACTGGCTGGGCCTGAGCGGACGCATCCAGGCCAGCCAGCCCAGGCCCGCCAATGTCCAGCTCGACACCGCCAGCGGCGCGCTGGTGGCCGAAGCGGACGGCAAGCATTGGGTGCTGCTGCGCGCGCGCACCGTGGGCAACGCCTTCGACCTTAACTTGCCCTTGCAAGTAGAGGCGTTGCTCGCCCAGGCCCGTCGGCAGGCCGACCAGGCAGGCGCCCAGCTGCTGGCGGCCAGCGGCCTGCTGCACGCCGCCGCCGGTCAACGCCAGGCCAGCCGGGAGATCACCTGGGTGGGCGGCGGGGCAACCGTGGGCATTTTCCTGCTGCTGTTGCTGGCCCTGCGGCGCTGGCGCGCGCTGCTGGCGTTCGTACCGGTGGCGGTCGGCATGCTGTTCGGCTCGGTGGCCTGCGTCGCGCTGTTCGGCCAGATGCACGTGATGACCCTGGTGCTCGGGGCCAGCCTGATCGGCGTGGCGGTGGACTACCCGCTGCACTACCTGTCCAAGGGCTGGAGCCTGCGCCCCTGGCACAGCTGGACGGCGCTGCGCCTGACCTTGCCCGGCATGACCTTGAGCCTTGCGACCAGTTGCATCGGCTACCTGGCCCTGGCCTTCACGCCGTTCCCGGCATTGACCCAGATCGCGGCGTTTTCCGCCGCAGGCTTGCTGGGTGCCTACCTGTGCGCCGTCTGCCTATTGCCTGCGCTGTTGCAGCACATGGACCTGCGTCCTTCCCCCTGGCCGCTGCGCGTGGCCCAGGCCCTGACCGACCTGCGCGAGCGCCTGCTGCGCAAAGTGCCCAGCGTCATGCTGCTCGGTCTGTTGCTGGTGTTCTGTGTGGCCGGGTTGTGGCAGTTGCAAAGCCGCAACGACATCCGCCAGTGGATCAGCGCCCCTCCGCAACTGCTCGAACAGGCCCAGGCCGTGGCGCGCATCACTGGCTACCAGCCGACCAGCCAGTTCTTCCTGGTGCGTGCCGATAACCAGAGCCAATTGCTCGACCGCTTGCAGACGCTGAGCGGCAAGCTCGATGAGTTGGTCGACCTGGGCAAGCTCAAGGGCTACCTGTCCCTTAGCCAGTTGGTGACCAGCCCAGCGACGCAGCAGCAAGTGCGCAACGCCCTGCTGCAGTTGCCTGGGCATTGGCAGCCATTGCTGGCCCTTGGTGTGCCCGAGCAGGCCTTGCAGACGGAGATCGCTCAACTGCAGACATTGGCACCGCTGTCGATCGACGAGGCCCTGCAGGGGCCGCTGGGCGAAGCCTGGCGCCCCTTGTGGCTGGGCCAGGACGGCCAGGGCGTGGCGGCGATCGTCAGCCTGCAAGGCCATGCAGATGTCTCGCTGTTGCGCCTTCAGGCCCAGGACCTGCCCGGCGTACACTTGGTCGATCGCCTAGGCGAGCTCAACCAGCTGTTCACCGCCACTCAGGTCAGTGCCGCCGAACTCAAGTTGCTGTCGTGCGCGTTGATAGCGATGGTGCTGATGCTGCCGTTCGGCCTGCGCAGCGCCCTGCGCATCGTCGCCCTGCCGCTGCTCGCGGCGTTGTGCAGCTTGGCGAGTCTTGGTTGGCTGGGACAACCGCTGACCCTGTTCAGCCTGTTCGGCCTGCTGCTGGTGACCGCCATCGGCGTGGACTATGCGATCCTGATGCATGAGCGCATCGGCGGCAGTGCCGTCAGCCTGCTGGGTACCTTGCTGGCAGCACTCACCACGTGGCTGTCGTTCGGTTTGCTGGCGCTTTCCAGCACCCCGGCAGTGAGTAATTTCGGCATGGCCGTGAGCCTGGGCCTGGTGTTCAGTTTTCTCCTGGCGCCCTGGGCCGGCGCCAACGATGGAGGGCCTCGGCAACCATGAAACATCTGTGGATTCTGCTGGCCTGCCTGCTGCTCGGCGCCTGCACCGGTAGCCCCCCCCTGCCTGAGCGGCTGCCGGAGTTGCAGTTGCCTCGTCAGTTGCATGTACAACGCGAACAGGATGGCCAGCGCCAGGACTGGCTGCTGGTGATCCAGCGAGAGGAGGGCCGCTTGCGCTGGTCGTTGCTCGATCTGATGGGCATTCCCCAGGCGCGCCAACTGTTCGACGGCCGCCAATGGCACGCAGACGGTCTGCTGCCCCCCAACCCGGCCGCCCGCGAACTGTTCGCCGCCCTGCTCTTCGCGCTCACCCCAGAGGCCCAGCTGACACAGCTCTATCCCGGTGCCCTCCAGCACGGACAGCGGCGTTCGCTAAAGACGCGTTGGCAGGTGGACTACCAGGATCCGGATGATTTCACCTTGAACCTCGGCCAGGGCCTGCGTTATCTAGTCACCCCCTTGCCCAGCGAGAACACGCCATGACCGCCTTCCTCGACGCCCTGGGCCTGGTCTGCGCCCTCGGCCACGGCCAAGCCCAGGTTGCCCGCGCACTGTTTGCCGGCGACTGCGGTGGCATGCAGCAGCAAGAGGGTTGGGTAGCCGGACGCCGTCTGCCCGTCGGGGTCGTGCCAGACCCTCTGCCCGAGCTGCCATTGCCCGGTCACCAAAGCCGTAACAACCAATTGCTCTATAGCGCGGCACTGCAAATCGAGCCTGCCATTCGCCACGCCATCGAACGCCACGGCCCACAGCGCGTGGGCGTGGTGCTGGGCACCAGCACTTCGGGGATCGCCGAAGGCAGCGACGGCGTCGCGCAGTACGTGCGCACCGGCCGCTTCCCGGATAGCTACGACTACGATCAACAAGCCCTCGGCGCACCGGCCACATTCCTGGCCGCATGGCTGCAACTGTCTGGCCCGGCCTATGTGTTGTCGACCGCATGCACCTCCAGTGCCCGAGCGTTGCTCAGTGCCCGCCGCCTGCTCGACCTGGGCCTGTGCGATGCCGTGCTGTGCGGAGGCGTGGATACCTTGTGTGGCCTGACGCTCAACGGCTTCAGCGCACTGGAGGCCGTCAGCACCGAGCGCTGCAATCCCTTCTCGGCCAACCGCGACGGTATCAACATCGGCGAGGGCGCAGCCCTGTTTCTCATGACCCGCCAACGCACAGGCGACGGGCCAGGCATCGCCCTGCTCGGCGCAGGCGCAAGCTGCGATGCGTTTCATATCTCAGCACCAGAGCCCACCGGCAAGGGCGCCTTGCAGGCCATGGGCAAAGCACTGGACAATGCCGGCCTAACGCCTGCACAGATCGACTACCTGAACCTGCACGGCACCGCCACCGTCCACAACGACGCCATGGAGAGCCTCGCCGTGCACGGGCTGTTCGGCGATCGCGTGCCCTGCTCCTCCAGCAAGCCCATGACCGGCCATACCCTGGGGGCCGCCGGCGCCTTGGAAGCGGCGTTCTGTTGGCTTGCCCTGAGCCGGCACAACCCAGAGGGCCTGTTGCCGCCTCATGTCTGGGATGGCCAGCGCGACCCCCGGTTGCCGGCCCTGAACCTGGTCGATGGCAGCCAACGCCTGCCTCCGCAGGGGCCGCGCCGCCTGATGAGCAACTCGTTCGCCTTCGGTGGCAACAATGTCAGCCTGATTCTCGGAGACGCCCCATGAACACCTGGCCACTGTCCGAACTGCTGCCGCATGCCGCAGATATGATCCTCATCGACCGCATCGACAGCTGCGACGACGAACAGATCCATACCCGTGCAACGGTCCGCCCGGGCGGTCAGTTCAACCGCGCCGACGGCAGCCTGCCCGCCTGGCTGGGCCTGGAGCTGATGGCCCAGAGCGTGGCCGCCTATGCTGGGTACCAGGCTCGCCGCGCCGGGCGTGCGGTGGAAATGGGCTTTCTGTTGGGTACCCGTCGCTTCGAATGCGATGTGGCGCAGTTCCCCGCCGGCGCCGAGCTGCGCATCCATGCCCTGCGATCGCTTGAAGACGAGAGCGGCATGGGCGTGTTCGAATGTCACCTGCGCGGTGAGGGTATCCATGCCAGCGCGCGCCTGAACGTCTACCGTCCGCCCCAGGCCACTGGCTACCTGGCCGAAGCGGCACCCGAGGAAACACCCCATGACTGACACTATCCTGGTCACCGGCTCCAGCCGCGGTATCGGCCGCGCCATTGCCCTGCGCCTGGCACGCGCAGGCTTCGACCTGGTGCTGCATTGCCGCAGCGGCCGCGACGCGGCCGAGGCGGTCGCCGAACAGGTGCGTGGGCTGGGGCGTCAGGCGCGGATCCTGCAGTTCGACGTCGCCGACCGGTCGGCCTGCGCCCGCATCCTGGGCGAGGACGTCGAAGCTCACGGGGCCTACTATGGAGTGGTGTGCAATGCCGGACTGACCCGCGATGGCGCATTCCCTGCGTTGAGTGAAGACGACTGGGACCAGGTCATGCGGACCAACCTGGACGGCTTCTACAACGTCCTGCACCCGCTCATGATGCCCATGATCCGCCGTCGCGCACCTGGTCGCATCGTCTGCATCACTTCAGTATCCGGCCTGATCGGCAACCGCGGCCAGGTCAACTACAGCGCCTCCAAGGCGGGCGTGATCGGTGCCGCCAAGGCTCTGGCCATCGAGCTGGGCAAGCGCCGCATCACGGTCAACTGCGTGGCCCCGGGGCTGATCGACACCGACATGCTCGATGACCAGGTGCCGGTCGATGAACTGCTCAAGATGATTCCTGCCCAACGTATGGGGACCCCGGAGGAAGTGGCCGGCGCGGTCAATTTCCTGATGTCGGACGAAGCGGCCTACATCACCCGCCAGGTACTGGCCGTCAACGGAGGGCTATGCTGATGCGTCGCGTTGTGGTCACCGGCATGGCCGGCATCACTGCCCTGGGCAGCGACTGGGACAGCATTGCCCGGCAATTCGCCGCCAATCGCAGTGGTATCCGGCGCATGGACGAGTGGGACCGCTTCGAAGAACTCAACACTCGCCTGGCCGGCCCTGTGGATGACTTCCAAGTGCCAGGGCACTGGACACGCAAGCAACTGCGCAGCATGGGACGCGTGTCACGGCTGGCGGTCGCCGCAGCCGAACGCGCCCTGGCCGATGCCGGGCTGCTGGACGACCCGAGCATCCGCGATGGACGCATGGGCGTGGCTTGCGGGTCATCGATCGGCAGCACCGAAGAGATCAAGGCCTTCGGCAACATGTTGCTCAATTCAAAGGCCGACGGGCTCAATGCCAACTCCTACGTGCGCATGATGCCGCACACCACAGCCGCCAACATCAGCATTTTCTTCGGGCTGACCGGGCGCCTGATCCCGACATCCAGCGCCTGCACCAGCGGCAGCCAGGGTATCGGTTATGCCTATGAAGCAATCAAGTTCGGGCGCCTGCCGCTGATGCTGGCCGGCGGTGCCGAGGAGCTGTGCCCCAGCGAGGCGATGGTGTTCGATGCCCTGTACGCGACCAGCCTGAAGAACGACACCCCCACCCTGACCCCGCGCCCCTATGACCGCGCACGCGATGGGCTGGTGGTGGGTGAAGGCGCCGGCATGCTGGTACTGGAAGAGCTGGAGCATGCATTGGCCCGGGGCGCGCATATCCACGCCGAGATCGTAGGGTTTGGCAGCAACGCCGACGGCCAGCACATCACCCGCCCGGAGCAGGTGACCATGCGTCGGGCGATGGAACTGGCGCTCGAAGATGCCGGCCTGCCCGTCGAGGCCATTGGCTACGTCAACGGCCATGGCACTGCCACCGAACAAGGCGACATCGCCGAGACCCTGGCCACCCACGCGCTGTTCGGCCCGCGCATGCCGATCAGTTCCCAGAAAAGCTTCCTTGGCCACACCTTGGGCGCCTGCGGCGCGCTTGAGTCCTGGTTCAGCATCGAGATGATGAATCGCGACCAGTACGTGCACACCCTGAACCTCGATGACATCGACCCTCGCTGCGCCGAGCTGGATTACCTGCGCGGGGGCATGCGCGCCATGAGCCACGAGCATGTGATGAACAACAACTTTGCCTTCGGCGGCGTGAACACCTCGTTGATCTTCCGGCGCTGGCGCTGAGGCTTGCACTGATTCCTCGGGGAGCGGGTTTACCCGCGAACAGCACCGCAGACCGCATTCATCCTCAATCCAGTACCTGCTGCGTCAACAACTCGGCAAAGGCACGGGCCATGGCCGATCCGCCGAGCTGGCGCTGGACAAGCCATACCGCCGTGATCGCGCCCTCGTCCAGCAATGTGCGATAGACCACCCCGTCGATGCGCATGCGCTGGAACGACGCCGGCAATACCGACACCCCCAACCCCGCCGACACCAACCCAATGATGGTCATCGCCTCCCCTGCCTCCTGGGCAAAATGCGGGCTGAACCCAGCCTGGCGCGCCAGGCTCAGTAACTGCGCATGCAGGCCACTGCCGTAGCTACGCGGAAAGAACACGAAGGGCTCATGGGCCAAGGCTTCCATATACAGCCCCTGCTCATTGCCCTGGGCCAGCGGATGAGAGGCATTGATCACCGCCACCAGCGGCTCGCTGAACAACTCGGTGGCGACCAACCCCTCCGGCAAGGGCATCGGCCGCATAAGGCCGACTTCGATGGACTCGTCGAACACCGCCTCGGCCACATCCCGACTGCTCATCTCCCGAAGGCTCAGGTGTACCGCCGGAAACCGCTGGCGGAACGCATGCAATGCTTTGGGGATTTTTGACGTGAAGGGGGCCGATGAGGTGAAGCCGATCTTCATTTCGCCCAACTCGCCCAACTGCGCCCGCCGGGCGACATCGGCAGCCTTCTCCACCTGCGCCAGGACCTGACGCGCCTCTTCGAGAAACAAGCGCCCGGCCTCGCTCAGTTCCACCCGCCGATTGGTGCGCTCGAACAGGCGCGCGCCAAGCTCCTGCTCCAGGGCCTGGATCTGCTGACTCAAAGGTGGTTGGGAAATCCCCAGTTGCTGGGCCGCGCGTCCAAAATGCAGTTCTTCAGCCACGGCGATGAAATACCGCAAATGGCGCAGTTCCATGAAGCCTCCGAATCAGTCGCAGAACCTATTAAACAGGTCGAACAATATATTGGATCTAATCATTAGCCAGCTATATGCTTTTTTCCATCGCAACGCCGGCCCCGCGCCCCGAGGTACCCTGCCGTGAAATCCGCCGTCGCCCCGCTATCCCTTGAGCCTGACCCCGTCCTGAACGACGCTTGGATAGAGAAAGGCACCCCCGCCTTCATGAAGACCGTACTGGCCTTGTTCAGCGGCGGCTTCGCCACCTTTGCCTTGCTCTACTGCGTGCAGCCGATGATGCCGTTGTTGTCGCGGGAGTTTTCCATCAATGCGGCGCAAAGCAGTCTGGTGCTCTCGGTCTCCACCGCCACACTGGCCTTCGGCTTGCTGGTCACAGGGCCAATCTCGGACCGCATCGGGCGCAAGCCGGTCATGGTCTTCGCCCTGCTGTGCGCGGCGCTTGCGACGCTGGCCAGCGCAGTGATGCCTAGCTGGGAGCTGGTGCTCGCTACCCGCGCCTTGGTCGGCCTGTCACTGAGCGGCCTGGCGGCCGTGGCGATGACCTACCTGAGCGAAGAGATCCACCCGCAACACATCGGTCTGGCCATGGGCCTGTACATCGGCGGCAATGCCATTGGCGGCATGAGCGGTCGGTTGATCACGGGCGTGCTGATCGACTTCGTCAGCTGGCACACGGCAATGCTGGTCATCGGCGGCTTGGCGTTGATGGCGGCGCTGGTGTTCTGGAAGGTATTGCCCGAGTCGCGTAACTTCCGCTCCCAGCCGCTGAATCCGCGCAGCCTGTTGGATGGCTTCGTCATGCACTTCAAGGACGCCGGGCTGCCTTGGCTATTCCTCGAAGCCTTCCTGCTGATGGGTGCATTCGTCACGCTGTTCAACTACATCGGCTATCGCCTGCTGGCCGAGCCCTACCACATGAACCAAGCCTTGGTCGGCCTGCTCTCGGTGGTGTACCTCTCAGGTATCTACAGCTCCGCGCAGGTCGGCGCCCTGGCCGACAGGTTGGGTCGGCGCAAGGTGTTCTGGGCGAGTATCGTGGTGATGGCCGCGGGGCTGCTGATGACCCTGACCAGCCCGCTGGTGATGGTGATCCTGGGCATGCTGGTGTTCACCTTCGGCTTTTTCGGCGCCCACTCGGTGGCCAGCAGCTGGATAGGACGCCGGGCGCTCAAGGCCAAGGGCCAGGCTTCGTCGCTGTACCTGTTCAGCTACTACGCAGGTTCGAGCATCGCCGGCACCGCCGGTGGCGTGTTCTGGCACCAGGCCGGCTGGAACGGCATCGGCCTGTTCATCGGCAGCCTGTTGGTCGTGGCGTTGCTGGTGGCCCTGCATTTGAGCCGGTTGCCTTCCAAGACCCCTGCCTGAAACCGCGCAAACCGGCTCCAGCGCCAATTCGACCCTGGCCTGGAGCTGTTCGGCCTTGCGACGGCTGCAAGGCAGCCGCTGGCACACCTGCATCAGCAGATGCAGGCGGCCATACTCAACTCAAGCGTGGTATTGCGCCGACAGCTCGTGCACGGCGTTGATGAACGCACCAGCGTGTTCCGGGTCGACTTCAGGCGTGATGCCATGGCCCAGGTTGAACACATGACCGCTGCCATGGCCATAGCTTGCCAGGATCCGCGCCACTTCCTTGCGGATGGCTTCGGGCTTGGCATACAGCACAGTCGGGTCCATGTTGCCCTGCAGAGCGACCTTGTCACCGACCCGGCGACGGGCATCGCCGATCTCGCAGGTCCAGTCCAGGCCCAAGGCGTCGGCGCCGGCCTCGGCGATGCTTTCCAGCCACAGGCCGCCGTTTTTGGTGAACAGGATAACGGGCACCTTGCGCCCTTCGTGCTCGCGGATCAGGCCGCTGACGATCTTGCGCATGTAGGCCAGGGAGAATTCCTGGTAGGCCGCCGCCGACAGGTTGCCGCCCCAGGTGTCGAAGATCTGCACGGCCTGGGCGCCGGCCTGGATCTGGCCGTTGAGATAGCTGGTGACCGACTGGGCGAGCTTGTCCAGCAGCAGATGCAGGGCCTGGGGATTGTCGTAGAGCATGGCTTTGGTCTTGCGGAAGTCCTTGGACGAACCGCCTTCGACCATGTAGGTGGCCAAGGTCCAAGGGCTGCCGGAGAAGCCGATCAGCGGTACGCGGCCGTTGAGCTCACGGCGGATGGTGCTGACGGCATCCATCACGTAGCCAAGGTCTTTGTGCGGATCTGGGATCGGCAGCGCTTCGATGTCGGCCGGGGTGCTGATGACCTTCTTGAAGCGAGGGCCTTCGCCGGTCTCGAAGTACAGGCCTTGGCCCATGGCATCGGGGATGGTGAGGATGTCCGAGAAGAGGATCGCCGCGTCCAGCGGGTAGCGGTCCAGCGGCTGCAAGGTGACCTCGCAGGCGAACTGCGGGTTCATGCACAGGCTCATGAAGTCCCCGGCCTTGGCGCGGCTGGCGCGGTACTCCGGGAGGTAGCGACCGGCCTGGCGCATCATCCAGACCGGGGTGACGTCTACGGGTTGCTTGAGCAGTGCACGCAGGAAACGATCGTTCTTCAGGGCAGTCATGTCGGCATCCAGCAAAAAAGTGCGGGCATTTTCTCAGACGCCGACACAAAAGGCACGGCCAAGGCCATGCGTTTTGTCTATTGAGTGCCGTAGATCAAGCATTTTTGTATACAAAAATGCTTCGGGGGCGGCCTTTCGTCGCCTAGGTCCACACGTCTCACATCCTTATCGAGACCTTGCTGTACCTGTGGGAGCGGCTTTGGCCGAGATAGGGCTGCAAAGCAGCCCCACTGACGGATCAGACGCCGAGATAGTCGAGAATGCCTTCAGCTGCAGTGCGGCCTTCGAAGATCGCCGTCACCACCAGATCCGAACCGCGCACCATGTCGCCACCGGCGAACACTTTCGGGTTGCTGGTCTGGTGTTTGAACTTGGCCTTCTCCGGTGCCACCACGCGGCCCTGGCTGTCGGTCTGGATGTCGAACTGCTCGAACCACGGCGCCGGGCTCGGACGGAAGCCGAACGCGATCACGACGGCATCGGCCGGCAAGATTTCCTCGGAGCCTGGAATCGGCTCAGGGCTACGACGGCCACGGGCATCCGGCTCGCCAAGACGGGTCTCGACCACCTTCACGCCTTCGACTTTGTCCTCGCCGACGATGGCGATGGGCTGACGGTTATAGAGGAACTTCACGCCCTCTTCCTTGGCGTTCTTCACCTCGCGGCGCGAACCCGGCATGTTGGCCTCGTCGCGGCGATAGGCGCAGGTCACCGATTTGGCACCTTGGCGGATCGAGGTGCGGTTGCAGTCCATCGCGGTGTCGCCACCGCCAAGCACCACCACCTTCTTGCCCTGCATGTCGACAAAGTCTTCCGGCGACTTCTCGAAGCCCAGGTTGCGATTGACGTTGGCGATCAGGAAGTCCAGCGCGTCATGCACGCCCGGCAGGTCCTCGCCTGGGAAACCGCCCTTCATGTAGGTGTAGGTACCCATGCCCATGAACACTGCATCGTATTCGGCGAGCAGTTGTTCCATGGTGATGTCCTTGCCCACCTCGGTGTTCAGGCGGAACTCGATGCCCATGCCGGTGAAGACTTCGCGGCGATTGCTCAGCACGGTCTTTTCCAGCTTGAACTCGGGGATACCGAAGGTCAGCAGGCCACCGATTTCAGGGTTGCGGTCGAACACCACCGGAGTCACGCCCGCACGCACCAGCACGTCGGCGCAGCCCAGGCCCGCCGGGCCTGCACCGATGACTGCGACACGCTTGCCAGTCGGTTTGACCTTGGACATGTCCGGGCGCCAGCCCATGGCGAAGGCAGTGTCGGTGATGTACTTCTCCACCGAGCCGATGGTCACCGCGCCGAAGCCGTCGTTGAGGGTGCAGGCACCCTCGCACAGGCGGTCCTGCGGGCACACACGGCCGCACACTTCCGGCAGGGTGTTGGTCTGGTGCGACAGCTCCGCCGCCGCCAGGATATTGCCTTCGGAGACCAACTTCAGCCAGTTGGGGATGAAGTTGTGCACCGGGCACTTCCACTCGCAATACGGGTTGCCGCAACCCAGGCAACGGTGTGCCTGTTCGACCGACTGCTGGGGCTTGAAGGGTTCGTAGATCTCCACGAACTCCTTCTTGCGCTGGCGCAGCAGTTTTTTCTTAGGGTCCTTACGGCCCACTTCGATGAACTGGAAGTCGTTGTTCAGACGTTCAGCCATTTTTCAAAACCTCTTAACAGCAGCTGCAAGCTAAGCGCTGCAAGCCGCAAGACGATCACTTAAGCCGGGCGAACCTCGAACCGCTTCAACTTGCAGTTCGAGGCTCGCCACTTGCAGCTGCTTTTACTGCGGGTTGGCACGGGTGCTGGACAACAGTTGCTTGAGGTTGGCGGCCTTGGGCTTGACCAACCAGAAGCGACGCACGTAGTCGTCCAGGTTCTCCGAGAGCTCGCGCCCCCACTCGCTGCCGGTCTCTTCCACGTATTCGCCAAGGACCCGCGCCAGATGGCTGCGGTAGGCCTCCATCGCCTCACCACTGATGCGCTGGATTTCCACCAGCTCGTGGTTGAGTTTGTCGACGAAGGTGTTGTCCATGTCGAGCACGTAGGCGAAGCCGCCAGTCATGCCAGAACCGAAGTTGTAACCGGTCTTGCCCAGGACGCAGACAAAGCCGCCGGTCATGTATTCACAGCAGTGATCGCCGGTACCCTCGACCACAGCGTGGGCGCCGGAGTTACGCACAGCGAAGCGCTCGCCCGCGGTGCCAGCGGCGAACAGCTTGCCGCCAGTGGCGCCATACAGGCAGGTGTTGCCGACGATGGCGCTGTGCTGGGTTTCGAACGGGCTGCCGGCAGGCGGCACGATGGTCAGCTTGCCGCCGGTCATGCCCTTGCCCACGTAGTCGTTGGCATCCCCTTCCAGGTGCAGGTTCAGGCCACCGGCGTTCCACACGCCAAAGCTCTGGCCGGCAGTGCCCTTGAAGCGGAAGGTGATTGGCGCACCGGCCATGCCCTGATTGCCGTGCAGGCGGGCGATCTCACCGGAGATACGCGCGCCGATGGAACGGTCGCAGTTGCAGATGTCCAGGCTGAATTCGCCACCGGAAAGATCGCGAATCGCCGGCAGGGCCATCTCGACCATTTTCTCGGCCAGCTCGCCTTTGTCGAACGGCGGGTTCTTGTCGACTTCGCAGAACTGCGGCTTGTCGGCCGGAATGTGCGAGCTGCCCAGCAGCGGCGACAGGTCCAGGTACTGCTGGCGCTCGGTATCGCCTGGCAGGATGTCGAGCAGATCGGTACGCCCGATCAGCTCGCCCAGGCTACGCACGCCCAGCTTGGCCAGCCACTCACGGGTTTCCTCGGCGACGAAGGTGAAGAAGTTCACCACCATGTCGACGGTACCGATGTAGTGGTCCTTGCGCAGCTTGTCGTTCTGGGTGGCAACGCCGGTAGCGCAGTTGTTCAAGTGGCAGATACGCAGGTATTTGCAGCCTAGGGCGATCATCGGCGCGGTGCCGAAACCGAAACTCTCGGCGCCAAGGATGGCCGCCTTGATCACGTCCAGGCCAGTCTTCAGGCCACCGTCGGTCTGTACCCGCACCTTGCCACGCAGGTCGTTGCCGCGCAGGGTCTGGTGGGTCTCGGCCAGGCCCAGCTCCCACGGCGCACCTGCGTACTTGATGGAGGTCAGCGGCGAGGCGCCGGTGCCACCGTCGTAGCCGGAGATGGTGATCAGGTCCGCGTAGGCCTTGGCCACGCCAGCGGCGATGGTGCCCACGCCGGCCTCGGCCACCAGCTTGACCGACACCAGCGCCTGCGGATTGACCTGCTTGAGGTCGTAGATCAGCTGGGCCAGGTCTTCGATCGAGTAGATGTCATGGTGCGGAGGAGGCGAAATCAGGGTGACGCCCGGCACGGCATAGCGCAGCCGTGCGATCAGGCCGTTGACCTTGCCGCCAGGCAGCTGGCCGCCCTCGCCGGGCTTGGCGCCCTGGGCCACCTTGATCTGCAGCACTTCGGCGTTGACCAGGTATTCCGGGGTGACGCCGAAGCGGCCGGTGGCCACCTGCTTGATCTTCGAGCTCTTGATGGTGCCGTAGCGGGCCGGGTCTTCGCCGCCCTCGCCAGAGTTGGAGCGCGCGCCCAGGCGGTTCATCGCCTCGGCCAGGGCCTCGTGGGCTTCCGGCGACAGGGCGCCGAGGGAGATGCCCGCGGAGTCGAAGCGCTTGAGGATGTCCTCCAGCGGCTCGACCTGATCCAGCGCCAACGGCTGCTCGGCCAGCTTGACCTTGAGCAGGTCGCGAATCATCGACACCGGACGCTGGTCGACCAGTGTGGTGTATTCCTTGAACTTGGCGTAGTCGCCCTTCTGCACTGCTGCTTGCAGGGTGTTGACCACATCCGGGTTATAGGCGTGGTACTCGCCGCCGTGGACGAACTTGAGCAGGCCGCCCTGCTGGATCGGCTTGCGCGCGCTCCAGGCTTCGGCCGCCAGCAGCTTCTGGTCGTTCTCAAGGTCCACGAAGCGTGCGCCCTTGATGCGGCTGGCCACGCCCTTGAAGCTCAGGCCGACCACTTCCTCGGCCAGGCCCACGGCTTCGAACAGCTGGGCGCCGCGGTAGGAGGCGATGGTGGAGATGCCCATCTTCGACAGGATCTTCAGCAGGCCTTTGGAGATGCCTTTGCGGTAGTACTTGAACACTTCATCCAGGTCGCCCAGCACCTCGCCGGTGCGGATCAGGTCGGCCAGCACTTCATAGGACAGGTAGGGGTAGACGGCCGAGGCACCGAAGCCCAGCAGCACGGCGAAGTGGTGCGGGTCACGGGCGGTGGCGGTTTCGACCAGGATGTTGCTGTCGCAGCGCAGGCCTTGCTCGGTTAGACGATGGTGTACCGCACCGACCGCCAGGGAGGCATGCACCGGCAGCTTGCCTGGGGCAATGTAGCGGTCGCTCAGCACCAACTGAGTCTTGCCGCTGCGTACGGCTTCCTCGGCCTGGTCGGCGATGTTGCGGATGGCCGCTTCCAGGCCGACGCTCTCTTCATAGTTGAGGTCGATCAGCTGGCGATCGAAGCCTTCGCGCTCCAGGTTCATCAGCGAACGCCACTTGGCAGGCGAGATGACCGGGGAGCTGAGGATTACCCGCGAGGCATGCTCGGGGGATTCCTGGAAGATGTTGCGCTCGGCGCCCAGGCAGATCTCCAAGGACATGACGATCGCCTCGCGCAGCGGGTCGATCGGCGGGTTGGTTACCTGGGCGAACTGCTGGCGGAAGAAGTCGTACGGCGAGCGCACGCGCTGGGACAGCACGGCCATCGGCGTGTCGTCGCCCATAGAGCCGACCGCTTCCTGGCCCTGCTCACCGAGCGGACGCAGCACCTGGTCACGCTCCTCGAAGGTGACCTGGAACATTTTCATGTATTGCTTGAGCTGGTCAGCGTCATAGCTGGCCACGCCTTGGTCGTCGGTCAGGGTCGCCTGGATGCGCAGGGCGTGCTGACGCAGCCAGCGCTTGTAGGGATGGCGCGACTTCAGACGATTGTCGATAGCGTCCGTGTCGAGAATCTGGCCGGTTTCGGTGTCCACGGCGAAGATCTGGCCCGGGCCAACGCGCCCCTTGGCCAGCACATCCTCGGGCTTGTAGTCCCAGACGCCGATTTCCGAGGCCAGGGTGATGTAGCCGTTCTTGGTGGTCACCCAGCGTGCCGGACGCAGGCCGTTGCGGTCCAGCAGGCAGACCGCGTGGCGGCCCTCGGTCATGACGATACCGGCCGGGCCGTCCCACGGCTCCATGTGCATGGAGTTGTACTCATAGAACGCGCGCAGGTCGGCGTCCATGGTCTCGACGTTCTGCCAGGCTGGCGGTACCAGCATGCGCACGCCGCGGAACAGGTCGATGCCGCCGGTGACCATCAGCTCGAGCATGTTGTCCATGCTCGAGGAGTCCGAACCCACGCGGTTGACCAGCGGGCCGAGCTCTTCGAGGTCGGGGATCAGATCGTTGGCGAACTTGGTGCGACGGGCGATAGCCCAGTTGCGGTTGCCGGTGATGGTGTTGATCTCGCCATTGTGGGCGAGGAAGCGGAATGGCTGCGCCAGCGGCCATTTCGGCAGGGTGTTGGTGGAGAAGCGCTGGTGGAACACGCAGATCGCGGTTTTCAGGCGCTCATCGCCCAGGTCCGGATAGAAGGCGGAAAGATCCGCCGGCATCATCAGGCCTTTGTAGATGATGGTCTTGTGCGAAAAGCTGCAGATGTAGTGGTCGGCGTCGTGGGCATTGGCCACGGACGAGCGACGACGGGCACTGAACAGCTTGATGGCGAACTCCTGGTCGCTCAGGCCTTCGCCGCCGATGAAGACCTGCTCGATCTGCGGCAGGCGCTCCAGGGCCAGGCGGCCAAGCACGCTGGTGTCGATCGGGACTTTGCGCCAGCCGACCAGCTTCAGGCCAGCATTGATGATCTCGCGATCCATGTTGGCGCGGGCCGCTTCGGCCTTCACCGGGTCCTGATTGAAGAACACCATGCCGACGGCGTACTGCTTGGGCAGCTCGACGGCGAAGTGTTCCTGGGCCACGGCACGCAGGAATTGATCGGGCTTCTGCATGAGCAGACCGCAACCGTCGCCGGTCTTGCCGTCGGCGTTGATTCCGCCGCGGTGGGTCATGCAGGTCAGCGCCTGCATGGCGGTTTGCAGAAGATGGTGGCTCGCCTCGCCCGTCATATGGGCGATCAGGCCGAAACCACAGTTGTCCTTGAATTCTTCGGGATGGTACAGACCTGTTTTCATAGACACTTTCTCACCAGGTTCGCCTCTCAACCAAGGCAAATCTCTTTTTAGTACAACCACTTACCATCCACGCCGATCGAATGCCAGCTTTTTGCGGTGGGCAATGGGAAACCATTGTTGCACAGGGACAGCAACGCCCACAAATTTTCATGACGCATCACTGAAAACTTATGTCGCATTTTTGAATGTTTTTGCGCCATGCGCCGTGGTAACGACTTGGCTCGAGTCTGAAGCGTTTCAGCCATGACTGCAAGAAAGGGCTTGTGGCCGGCAGTCCGGGACAGAAAAGCCTGCCGCGCTCAGGCGCAGCAGGCTTATCGAAACTCAGGCAACTGGGCAGCAGGGTGGAGCCGCCCGGAAGGTGTCAGCGGGCCGTGGCCAGCTCTTGTTGGACGCTGCCTACGGTTCGTGGCCAAGGTTTACCAGCCTGGACCTTGGCTGGCAAGTTCTTGATTGCCGCAACCGCTGCATCGCGGCTGGCGAAGTTGCCGTAGGTCACCACGTAGAGGGGTTTGCCCTGCAGGGTCTTCTTGAAGTAGCGATAGTCGCCACCCTGGGCTTTGACGAAGGACTGGGCGGAGGCCTCGGAGCTGGTGCCGAAGATCTGCACCACGTAATTGCCCGGTTTCTGACCGCTGTACCAGCCGCTATTGCCCGCGCCACCAGCGGTTGGCTTGGCAGCCGGCTTGGCGGTGGCGACCTGGGTCGGCGCCGGGGCAGGCTTGGCAGGTGCAACCGGCTTGGCCGGCTGGGTTGCGACTGGCTTGGGCGCAGGTGCAACAGGTTGGGCTGGTGCGGTGGCGACACTCTGGGCCGGCGCGCTGGTGACAGGCTGAGCCGGTACCGGGGCTGGGCCTGCGGTGGCACCTTGCGGCGGCGCGATGGTCGTGACAGTCGGCGGGTTGGCCGGCTGCAGTGCGGTGTTGCCGGCCGGGCCGCCCTCCTCGCCATCACCCATGCCGGCCGCCTGGGCCAGCGGCTCGCGCATCACCGGCTGCGACTGCCCAACCAGCGGCAGTGGCATTGGCTGGGAAGAGCCGGAGAACTCGATGGCTGGACCACCATTATTGGACTGGGCATTGGCCGGCTGGCCTTCACCCAGCGGCAACTGGGCCTGGGCGGCAGGCGCTTCAGCAGGCTTGTCACCGCCCTTCTTGGGCATCAGGACCGCCGCGGCAACCGCGACCACGACGACAGCGGACAGCGCGAGCACGTGTTTCTTAGGCATATTGAACCCCATGGATGGTCGCTTCACCGTACTACGGCTAGCGATCATGGCTTCGATCAAGGTATCGCGGGCGACCTGGTTAATGTTGCCAGGCCAGCCGTCGGAGTTTTCATGGATGTCGACGATCTGTTCACGGGTGAACACCTCGATGCCCCGGCCTGCGCCATCCAGACGCTGCTCCAGGTACTCGCGGGTTTCCTCCTCGCTGTAGGGCGCAAGCTCGATGACATGGAATCGCTCTCCGTCGGCATCGAGCCCTTCCAGTGCGGCGATCAGTGACGGCTCACCGAACAGGAACACGTGCGGACGGCCCTCCGGAACACCCGCCGCCAGCTCCAGCAACGCTTGGAGTGCCGACTCGTCGAGTTGTTCCGCATCGTCCACCAGCAAATAGACTTCCTGCCCGGTCAGCGCCAGTTGCACGACTTGGGCGAGGATGGTCTGCACTTCGGCATTGGCGACATTGAGTGCCTGTGCCACCTGGGCCAGAACGCTGGCCGCGTCGCCCGCGCCACGGGCCGAGACCACCACGCTCTGCACCGACTGCTTGTTGGTGCTGGCCACCAGGGCCTGGCGCAGCAGGGTCTTGCCGCTGCCCACAGGGCCTGTGACCACCAGCATCAGCTGGCTATAACGCGCCAGATGATGCAGTTGGCCCAGCACCGGCTTGCGCTGGGCGGGGAAGAACTTGAAACCGGGCACACGGGGCGCGAACGGATCGTGGCTCAACTGATAGTGGTCGAGAAACGCCTCATCGGCATGCAAACTGGTCATTGCGCTGTCACAACCTCAAAGCTGGGCCACGATTGCGCGGTAATCCGCTGCCAACGTGGCCTGAAGAATCTCTTTCGGATAGTCGTCGGTCACCACGGCCTCGCCCATCTGGCGCAGCAGCACCAGGCGCAAGCGACCGTCGAGGACCTTCTTGTCGACCGCCATGTGTTCCATGAAGTGCTCAGGGGTCATCTCCTGGGGAGGCACCACCGGCAAGCCGGCCGCCTGCAGCAGACGAATGCCGCGATCTCGCGCAGCCTGGTCGATCCAGCCCAGGCGCATGGACATTTCCAGCGCCATCACGGTGCCGGCCGCCACGGCTTCGCCATGCAGCCAAACGCCATAACCCATGTGGGTCTCGATGGCATGGCCGAAGGTATGACCGAGGTTCAGCGTGGCCCGCACGCCGGATTCGCGTTCGTCAGCCCCAACCACCGCAGCCTTGGCCGCGCACGAGCGGCGGATGGCTTCGGTGAGCGCGACGGGCTCCAGCTCGCGCAGGTCATGGATGTGGGCTTCAAGCCAAGTCAGGAACGGCTCGTCGCAGATCAGGCCGTACTTGATGACCTCGGCCAGGCCCGCCGACAGTTCGCGTGCCGGCAGGGTCTTTAGGCTGGCGGTGTCGATCAGCACGGCGTTGGGCTGATAGAACGCGCCGACCATGTTCTTGCCCAAGGGATGATTGATACCGGTCTTGCCGCCCACCGAGGAATCGACCTGGGACAACAAGGTAGTCGGTATCTGGATGAAGTCGACGCCGCGTTGGTAACAGGCAGCGGCGAAGCCGGCCATGTCACCGATGACACCACCGCCCAGGGCCACCACGGTGGTCCGGCGATCATGCCGGGCGGTGAGCAGGGCATCGAAGATCAGTTGCAGGGTTTCCCAGTTCTTGTGGGCCTCGCCATCGGGCAACACCACGGGCAATACCGCGTAGGCACCGAGGGTGCGGCTCAGACGTTCGAGATACAGGGGGGCAACGGTTTCGTTCGAGACAATGGCGACCTGCCGTCCGGCAATGTGCGGCGCCAGCAGTTCGGGCTGGTCCAGCAGGCCTTCGCCAATGTAGATCGGGTAGCTGCGTTCGCCCAGGTCGACCTTTAATGTCTGCATGTATCCCCACAATGTACTAGGGCGCGGCATCGTCCAGGCGACCCCGCGCGGTAACGTTCAACCCGCCTCGGCGTTGGTCGCCGAGAATAGTCCCGGCTTACCGGGGCGGCAACTTCTGCAAGCGCTCAAGGATGTCGAGCACCACCATGCGCGGCGGCCGTTCGTCGGTTTCCACCACCAGGTCAGCGATTTCACGGTAAAGCGGGTCGCGGGTTTCCAGCAGGGCGCGCAGGGTCGCCTCCGGGTTGGCAGTGCGCAACAGTGGCCGGTTGCGATCACGCGCTGTGCGCCCGACCTGCTGCTCGACCGAGGCGTGCAGGTAGATCACCCGTCCGCCCTCACGCAGCGCCCTGCGATTGGCTTCACGCATCACCGCGCCGCCGCCGGTCGCCAGGACCACGCCATCGAGGCCACTGAGTTCGGCGATCATGGCCTGCTCACGGTCACGAAAGCCCGGCTCGCCTTCTTTGTCGAAGATCCACGGGATGTTGGCGCCGGTTCGCAGCTCGATTTCCTTGTCGGAATCCTTGAACAACAGGCGCAGCTCTTTGGCCAATAGGCGTCCGATGGTGCTTTTACCAGCGCCCATGGGTCCCACAAGTATCAAATTTCGCACAGAATCAACGACTCACAGCAATCGCCTGGTCACTCATGATACGCGGAGTCAGGAAGACCAGCAGCTCGGATTTTTTCTCTTGTAATACATCGCGTCGAAACAGCCTGCCAACATACGGCAGATCGCCTAAAAATGGCACCTTGTCGACCACATTGTTTTGCGTGGTCGAGTAAACGCCACCGATGACGATCGTCTCGCCGTCCGCCACCCGCACCTTGGCGTTGACCTCATTCTTGCGGATGGGCGGGACGTTGTTCAGTGCATTGACGTAGTCAGGCTCGTCCTTGGTCACCCTGACAGCCATCACGACTTTGCCATCGGGCGTGATCTGCGGCGTCACCTCAAGCGATAACGATGCCTCGCGAAACGAGATGGAGGTCGCGCCGCTCTTGCTGGTTTCCTGGTAAGGCACCTCGGTACCCTTGATGATCCGCGCGGTCTCCTTGTCAGCGGTGACCACCTTCGGCTGGGAGATGATCTCGCCGTTTCCGCTCTTTTCCATGGCACTGAGCTCCAAGTCCAGCAGCGTCCCGCCTCGTAGCACCCCCAACCCAATGCCGGACGTCCCCCGCTCCACACCCAGGTCGACGAACAGTTCTTTTCCCAGACGAGCGGTATCGCCTTGCAGGGGCGCGCCCCAGCGCACACCCAGGCTTTTTTCGTAATCGACGTTGGCCTCGACGATCCGCGCCTCGATCAGCACTTGTCGCACCGGCACATCCAGCTGCCCCACCAGTCGCCGCAACTCGGCGAGTCGGTCGGCCGGCTGGTAGGCCACCAAGGTGTTGGTCCGTGGGTCGACACTCAGGCTGCCGCGCCCGGTGAGAATGCCCTCGTCGGCGAGCGCGGCCAACAACAACTCTGCCATGTCCGCCGCCTTGGCGTGATGGATCGGCAGCAGCTCACGCCGCATGGGCTGCAATTGCGCATCCAGCGCCTGCCCAGACCGGGCTTCACGAAACTGCTCTGCCAGCTCCGCGATGGGCGCGACCACCAGAACGTTACCCTCCTCGCGCCGGGCCAGTCCTTTGCTGCGCAATACAAGGTCCAGCGCCTGATCCCAGGGCACGTCTTCCAGGCGCAAGGTAAGACTGCCTTGTACCGTGTCGCTGGCAACTAGGTTGATGCCTGCATGATCGGCCAGCACCTGCAGCGCCGCGCGCACTTCGATGTCCTGGAAATTGAGGGACAGCGGCTCACCTCGATAAAGCGATGCTGTCGCCGCCGGGCTCGACAGCATTGCCATCACCATGCCGATCTTCAGTTTGTTCAGCGTCATCCATGACCTCGTTGTTGACCCGCTTTCCCATGGCCAGGTAGACCGACCGCTCGTGCCACACTCCCGCGACGAACACACGCTCGCGCACCTCGATCTGGTGTCGATCGATCCGTACCACGACACCCTCATTACGCCCCACACGGTCCCCAGAACACACCCGATACAACCGTCCAGCCGACCACAGCAGAGCCTGGTGATGCCCAGCCTGCGACAGGCTGCCGACCATCTCCAACTGATCCAGGGGCACGCCAGCCAGTCCCGTCACGGCGGCCTGAGTCGACCAGGGCACGAACAGGTCCACGCGCGGAGGGCGGGCCGCCGGCCTCGCCGGCTCATGGGCCAGCGAGGCCGGTGCCGGCAGTTCTTCGCCCGGGTGATACGAAGCGACCTGCACCTGCAGGCGCAGCAGGCCTGGACGCTCGGGCAAGTCGACCAGCCGCAGGCTCGTTGCCCGCAAGAGACGAACCTGGCCGAACCATTCGTCCAGCCACATCCGCAGCGCGGCATAACGCCCCACGACCTCTACCCGCAGCGGCACCATCTGGTAGCCAGTCTCCACGCGCGCCTGCTCCACATCGAGCTGTTCGAACACCAACCCATGGGCATGTCCCGAACTGGTCAGCTCGTCGAGCAGATCACTCATGTTCACACCCGCAGCCAGGCGCCAACGCGCATCGCGCAACTGCAGCGTGGCATCGTCCAGCGCCAGCCGGGCAGACTCGTGCAGGTGCAGCGCCTGCGAATTGCCCGACAGCGCCAAGTTCAATGATTGCTCTTGGCCCTTGCCCAACTGATAGGTCCGATACCGCCCTTGGAGAAGCCCGAACCACCCGGCAAGCAACACCAGGGCGATCAACGTCGCCAGAATCGCGGCAATGAAACCCCGCGAACGGATCCCCCACTCCCGCCAGTCGGTCATCTCGGCCCAGGTCATGACCACGAAACCGGCACCTGGGCCAACAATAAGAACTCTTCCCCCGCTGGCACATTGCGAAGGCGTTTTAGCTCCAGCCCCTGCAGGACAGCAGATTGCTCGAGCGCGCGCATGAGCTGCGCCAGGACAGCGGGGGACGCCGCCAACCCAAGCACTTGCACGCGATTTTCCTGCAAGGTCAGTTCGCTCAAGCTCAATCCCTCTGGCATGGCCCGCTCAAGCTCGGCGAACACCACCAAAGGCAGACCTTGATCGGCACGCAGGCGAGCCAGGGCTGAAGTTTGCGCCTGCACGGCCTCTCGCCGCTCACGCAGCCCATCGATGCGCGCGAGCTCCGCTTGCTGCTCTTGCAACAAAGCCTGGCTTTGCGCAATGGCCAATTCCTGGCTCTGCAAACGCTGACGGGCCATATGGTCGAGCAGCATCACGCCGCAGAAGGCGACCAGGCCACTGGCGAGCACGGCCAGCTTGAAGCGCCGAACTGCCGCAAGGCGCTGCCGTTCGCGCCAGGGAAGCAGGTTCAACCGCAGCATCACTGCCCTCCTCCCAATGCCAGTCCGTAGGCTAGCGCCATGCCACCAGCCTCCCTGCACGACAGCGTGGAATCCATGGCCAGGCCCGCTACCGCCAGGCCAGCGAAAGGCCAGAGCGACTCACATGGCATCGCCAGTTGCTGCGCGAGCCTTTCCAGCCAGCCGTCTTCCGGCACATCGCACGGTGCGACGTGAAGGCATTCGACGGATGTTCCCGGCAGCGCACTGCGCAGCCAGTGCCCGATACGTTCGAGGCGTTGTGCCTGGTCCTGCTCGGGCACGAAGCGCAACTCCAGACGCTGAGGCATGAATGGCTCCGGCCAGGTATGCACGGTGGCACGAACAGCCTCGATCCTGAGGACCGCCGCTGCGGTGAGTCGGCCAGGGGCGAGCGTGCGGGCCAAGGCCAGGCTGTCGACTTCGACCATCACCAACTGCAAGCCAGCGCTGTGGAACACCTGCTCCAACGGCTCCAACAGACAGTGGCGGCAAGCCCCCACCAGCACGCTCACCTCATCGACCGGCCCCGGCACCGCCTCGAGCGTCTGGAAATCCAGCGCGAGGTCCTGCAATGGAAACGGAAACAGGCGCTCGGCCTCGGCCAGCAACTGCGCCTCCATCTCGCTGTCGGACAATCGCGCCGGCAGCCGATGTACCTTGCAGATCACCTCAGAGCCCGGTAACGCCACTGCGGCCTTACGCTGACGAGACCCACTACGCTGCCAGGCTCGTTGCAAGGCCTTGGCCACCACATCAGGATGTGCCGTCCAGTGCCCCGGTGGCGCCTCGAAAGGCTCCACGGCCCAGGCGCAGACTGCATGGCCGCCCTGGCGCCGTTGCAATTGAAGGATTCGAACGGAACCGGAGGCGATTTCCACCCCCAGCAGTGAACCGGCATCCCTGCCGAAACGTCCAAGCATGGTTCTTCCTTGAAAGATCGTCGCAGTGCCGCACTACAGGAGCCGACCGTCCAGGCCGGCCGGTCGCCCCGGCAAAGCGAAAAATGCTTATAATGCCCAGCGTTTTTTCCTGTCCGCCGGACCGCGTGCAATCCACTCCCAACCTGGACACCCAAAAGCCTTGATACGTCTGCTGAAGTTCTTCTGGTGGTCTTTCGTCGCAGTCATCTGCGCGCTCGTACTCGGTGTGAGCGGTGCGTTTCTGTATCTTAGCCCCAGCCTCCCCTCGGTCGAGTCCCTCAGAAGCATCCAGTTGCAGATCCCCTTGAGGGTGTACAGCAGCGACGGCAAGCTGATTGCGGAATTCGGCGAAATGCGCCGCTCGCCTATCCGTTTCGCGGATATTCCCCCACAGTTCATCCAGGCGCTTCTGTCAGCAGAGGACGACAATTTCCTCAATCACTATGGGGTCGATCCGAGCAGCCTGATGCGCGCCGCGACCCAGCTGGTGAAATCTGGCCACATCCAGACCGGCGGCAGCACGATCACCATGCAGGTGGCGAAGAACTTCTTCCTCACCAGCGAGCGCAGTTTCTCGCGCAAAACCAATGAAATCCTCCTGGCCTTGCAGATCGAACGCGAGCTGACCAAGGACGAAATCCTCGAGCTGTACGTCAACAAGATCTACCTGGGCAACCGCGCCTACGGCATCGAAGCCGCTGCACAGGTGTACTACGGCAAGTCCATCCGCGACATTAGCCTGGCCCAGATGGCCATGATCGCCGGCCTGCCCAAGGCGCCGTCTCGCTTCAACCCGCTGGCCAACCCGGTGCGCGCCAAGGAGCGCCGCGACTGGATCCTGGGCCGCATGTACAAGCTCGGCAAGATCGACCAGGCCAGCTACGAGGCCGCCCTGGCCGAGCCGCTCAATGCCAGCTATCACGTCCCGACACCCGAGGTTAACGCGCCCTACATCGCCGAAATGGCCCGCGCCGAAATGGTCGGCCGCTATGGCAGCGATGCCTACACCGAAGGCTTCCGCGTGACCACCACGGTGCCGAGCGACATGCAGGAGATGGCCAACAAGGCCGTGCTCACTGGGTTGACCGACTATGACGAGCGCCATGGCTATCGCGGCCCGGAATCGCGTTTCCCTGGCAAGACCCACGCCGCCTGGCTGCAGGAGCTGAGCAAGCAGCGCACCCTTGGGGGCCTTGAGCCTGCCATCGTCACTCAGGTCGACAAGAGCGGCCTGAAGGTGCTGACCCGCAGTGGCGAAGAGGAGCACGTCGCCTGGGACACCATGAAATGGGCCCGGCCATTCCTCAACAGCAATGCTCAGGGTCGCTCCCCTCAATCGCCCGCCGACGTAGCCCAGGTCGGTGATCTGATCCGTGTGCAGCGCCTGGAAGACGGCAAGCTCAAGTTCAGCCAGGTGCCTGGTGCCCAGAGCGCACTGGTCACTCTGGATCCTTACAACGGCGCCATCCGCGCACTGGTCGGCGGTTTCTCGTTCGAACAGAGCAATTACAACCGCGCCATGCAGGCCAAGCGCCAGCCCGGTTCGAGCTTCAAGCCCTTCGTCTACAGCGCCGCACTGGACAGCGGCTACACCGCCGCCAGCCTGGTCAATGACGCACCGATCGTGTTCGTCGACGAGTACCTGGACAAGGTCTGGCGCCCGAAGAACGACACCAACACCTTCCTCGGCCCGATCCGCATGCGCGAAGCCCTGTACAAGTCGCGCAACCTGGTCTCGATCCGACTGCTGCAATCGATGGGCGTGGGCAAGACCATCGACTACATCGCCAAGTTTGGCTTCAACAAGCAGGACCTGCCGCCGAACCTGTCTCTGGCGCTGGGGACCGCAACCCTCACGCCGATGGAAATCGCCACGGGCTGGAGCACTTTCGCCAACGGCGGCTACAAGATCAGCCCCTATCTGATCGAACGCATCGAGAGCCGCAACGGCGAAACCCTGTTCACCGCCAATCCGGCGAGGGTTCCTCAAGAGGGTCAGGACCAGGCCGGCATCGCCGCGCCGGAACAGCCGATCAGCATCCAGCCGCTGCCAGGCGAAGCACCCTCGACACTGGGCCAGATGGCACCCGCGCCACAGGCACCGGTCGTGGCCGAGCGCATCGTCGACGGTCGTACCACCTATATTCTCACCAGCATGCTGCAGGACGTGATCAAGCGCGGCACCGGCCGCCGCGCCCTGGCCCTTGGTCGAAACGATCTGGCGGGCAAGACCGGCACCACCAACGAGTCCAAAGACGCCTGGTTCACTGGCTACAACGCCGACTACGTGACGACCGTGTGGGTTGGCTTCGACCAGCCAGAGACCCTGGGCCGGCGCGAGTATGGCGGCACCGCCGCGCTGCCGATCTGGATGAACTTCATGGGCGCGGCGCTCAAAGGCAAGCCCGAGCACGCCCCAGCCGAACCGGAAGGCATCCTCAGCCTGCGGGTCGATCCGGTCAGCGGCCGCGCCGCCACGCCAAGCACTCCGAATGCCTATTTCGAGCTCTTCAAGGCCGAGGATTCCCCGCCTTCGGTAGACGAGCTGGGCAACGGTGCGGCACCAGGCAGCCCGCTGCCGGCCGATGAAGCGGCGCCGATGGATCTGTTCTAAGCAGCACAAGCGACAAGCAAGAAGAAGGGCGCGCCGGCTCTCCCGGGCGCCCCTACAGACAACCTCGAACAACGTGTCGCTCGCAGCTCTAAACTCGAAGCAAAAAAAACCGGCTCATTTGAGCCGGTTCTTTTTTGCGTTCTGCATTAACCGTTGAACACGTCGTTCACGTTCTGCAGTGGGTAGTGCTTCGGATACGGCAGGGTTGCAACGCCGGACTCGATGGCAGCCTTGGCCACGGCATCGGAGACGACGGTGATCAGGCGTGGGTCCATCGGCTTCGGAATGATGTACTCACGGCCGAATTCCAGCGCCTGCACGCCGTAGGCGTCGCAGACTTCCTGCGGCACTGGCAGCTTGGCCAGGTCCTTCAGGGCGATGGCGGCGGCGATTTTCATTTCTTCGTTGATGCGCTTGGCACGTACGTCCAGAGCGCCACGGAAGATGAACGGGAAGCCCAGCACGTTGTTGACCTGGTTCGGGTAGTCGGAACGACCGGTAGCCATGATCACGTCGCTGCGGGTCTGGTGGGCCAGCTCTGGCTTGATCTCCGGATCCGGGTTCGAGCATGCGAACACGATCGGGTTCGCAGCCATGCTCTTCAGGCCTTCCGGGCTCAGCAGGTTGGGGCCGGACAGACCCACGAAGACATCGGCACCTTCCAGTGCGTCAGCCAGGGTGCGTTTGTCGGTCGCGTGCGCGAATTGGGCCTTGTACTGGTTCAGATCGTCACGGCCTGCGTGGATCACGCCGGTGCGGTCGATCATGAAGATGTTCTCGACCTTGGCACCCATGCTGACCAGCAGCTTCATGCAAGAGATGGCGGCAGCGCCAGCGCCCAGGCAGACGATCTTGGCTTCGTCGAGCTTCTTGCCGGCGATTTCCAAGGCGTTGATCATGCCGGCCGCAGTGACGATCGCGGTGCCGTGCTGGTCATCGTGGAAGACCGGAATGTCGCACTGCTCGATCAGCGTGCGCTCGATCTCGAAGCACTCAGGCGCCTTGATGTCTTCCAGGTTGATGCCACCGAAGGTGATGGAAATACGCTTGACGGTGTCGATGAAGGCTTGCGGGCTTTCGGAGTCGACTTCGATGTCGAATACGTCGATGCCAGCGAAACGCTTGAACAGAACACCCTTGCCTTCCATGACCGGCTTGGACGCCAGCGGACCCAGGTCACCCAGGCCGAGGATGGCGGTACCATCGGAAATCACCGCAACCAGGTTGCCTTTGCCGGTGTACTTGTAGGCCAGCTCTGGATCACGGCCGATCTCACGCACAGGCTCGGCGACACCCGGGCTGTAGGCCAGGGCCAGGTCACGGGCGGTTGCGGTCGGCTTGGTGAGTTCGACGCTCAGTTTCCCCGGACGAGGCTGAGCGTGGTATTCGAGAGCGGCGGTTTTCAGGTCTGACATGGTGGGCATTCCGCTTGTTTACTGTTCTGACGGACCGCCGAGGATACGCAAAGAGCCGGGGGGCCACAAGACTGCCCGGTCACTTGTGTCAAGGCCTTTAGCCTACGACTTTACGCTATAACCCACGGGGGCATACACCATCAAGTGTGTACAATTTAATAGCGAAATGTCTACAACTATTTACCCTGAAATCCGTTCGAGCATGCTCGGATCGGTCAACGGCAATTCCCAGCGTCGCTGCCCAGGCTTCAGCCCACCCTTGCGGGAACGATCCAGCACCCAGCCGCGCGCCTCGACCTGGCGTCCCTTGAGGTTATCGAAGAAGCTCGAGGGGAAGTTGCGCTGCAGACGAGCGGGAATGCGAAGCACCACCGCATTGCCAAGTTCCAGCCAAACACCACCACGATTGCGCTCGATAGCCTTTACTTTGCCGCTTATGACAGCAAAGCCCGACTGCCGGACATCACCCTCTCGCAGCACTGGCGACTGCCGCCATAACCCGATCCGCGCCGCCCTGGCCGCCTGCTCGGCCTGTTGCTGGCAGCGGGAAAGCTTGACGTTGGGCGCCACCGCGACGCGATAGCCCAAGCCCTCGCTGAGCAGTGTGGCTTCAAGATTGTTGCCATCCCGGCCATAGATGTGCGCCAAGGTGCGACCGTACTTGTCCTTTCCCTCTACCCCCGGCACCAGACCGACCCGTCCGTCGCTGGCTTTGACCAACGCCTGCAAACGCTGCCTGGCGGCCTCGGCATAGGGCTCGCTGGTGCGACCTTTACGGCCGATTTCCGGTGCATTGATGCCGATCATCCGAACGCTGCGTCCATCACTCAGACGCAAGGTGTCGCCATCGACCACCTGTCGCACCGCCACCTGCTGCGGCTTGTCGGGCAATGGGCAGAAAGCCAGCGCGGGAAAATGCCAGATCGCGCCCACAAAAAAAGCGCCCACAAGGGGCGCCTTTTTTTGCAGCAGCGCGAAACCCGAGGGATTCGCCATGCGCATGATTACTTCTTGGTACCGAACATACCGAAGCGATCGGCGAACTTCTGTACGCGACCACCGGTGTCCAGGACTTTCTGCTTACCAGTGTAGAACGGGTGGCACTGGGAGCACACGTCGATCGCCAGCGGCTTGGCCAGGGTCGAACGGGTTTCGAATTTGTTGCCGCAGCTGCAGGTGACTGCAACTACTTCGTAGTTCGGATGAATATCTGCTTTCATGGTCACTTCCTCGAGCTGCGTGCCGCCACCCAACACCAATTGTTGAATACCGCACGTAATTAGGCGGCGAATAATACCAGAGCAAGGCGCCAGCGCAAGTTGTCGCGATCACCGACTGTCGTCTGCTAGGCTCGCGGAACTTGTAAACCTGCCATCCAGAGACCTCCCGCGTGTCCGACGTCATTCTGCGCCTAGCCCTGCCCTCGCCTTTGCGTCGCCTGTTCGACTATAGGGCGCCAGCAAGCATGGCCCGCCAGGCCTTGACGCCTGGCATGCGCATCCGCGTGCCGTTTGGCCGCCGGGAGATGATCGGCGTACTGGTGGAGGTCTGCGACAAGAGCGAAGTGCCCGCCGACAAGCTCAAGCCCGCCAGTGCCCTGCTCGATCCGGTCTCACCGCTGCCGCCGGCACTGTTCAAGCTGTGCCTGTGGACCGCGCAGTACTACCAGCACAGCCTGGGCGACACCTTGAACTGGGCCTTGCCCACCTTGTTGCGCCAGGGCGAGCCGGCCGAGATGCGCCAAGAGCGTTTTTGGCATGTCGCTCCCGGCGCCCGCCTCGAAGACCCGCGTATCGCACGCGCTCCCCGCCAGCGTGACGCCCTCAAGGCCCTGGCCCAGCATCCGCACGGCGTCGCCCACAGCGTGCTGTCCAAGCTGGGCCTGAGCAAGGACAGCCTCGATTTGCTGCTGGCCAAGGAACTGGTTCAGGTAGAGGTCCGCCGCCATTTGCCCCAGCCCCGTCACGAACACTGGCTGGCACAGCCGGAGCTGCCCCTGAACGAAGAGCAACTGGCCGCATTCGACGCCGTGCGCTCGGGCTTCGGCGCCTTCCATGCCTTCTTGCTGGCGGGGGTGACCGGCAGCGGCAAGACCGAGGTTTACCTGCAACTGATCCGTGAAACCCTCGAGGCCGGCAAACAAGCACTGATCCTGATTCCGGAAATCAACCTTGGGCCGCAGACCTTGGCGCGCTTCGAGCAACGCTTCAACGCTCGCATCGCCCTGCTGCATTCGGCGGTCGGTGATCGCGAACGCCTGGATGCCTGGCTCGCCGCCCGCGACGGCGAGGCCGATATCATCATCGGCACCCGCTCGGCACTGTTCACACCGATGAAAAATCCCGGGCTGATCATCATCGACGAGGAGCACGACGGCTCCTATAAACAGCAGGAAGGCCTGCGCTACCACGCCCGGGACCTGGCCGTGGTCCGCGCCCACCAAGAGAACATCCCGATCCTGCTGGGCTCGGCCACCCCCTCGCTGGAAAGCCTGCACAATGCCCACAGCGGCCGCTACGGCCTGCTGCGCATGAATCAACGCGCCGGCGGCGCTCGCGCACCGCGCTTCCTGCGCCTGGACGTACGCAGCCTGCCGCTGGACAGCGGCATCAGCGGCCCGCTGCAACAGGCCATCCGCCAGACCCTGGAAGCAGGCCAGCAAGTGCTGGTGTTCCTCAATCGCCGCGGCTTCGCGCCGACCCTGCTGTGCCACGATTGCGGCTGGCTGTCCGAATGCCCCCGCTGCGACGCCCGGATGACGGTGCACCAGCGCTCCGGCGTGTTGCGCTGCCACCACTGCGGCCACGACGAACGCCTGCCCCACCAGTGCCCGCAATGCGCCCATGTCGACTTGCGCCCGGTGGGCGCGGGTACCGAGCGCGCCGAGGAGCGTCTGAAGGTGCTGTTCCCGGACTATCCCATCCTGCGGGTCGACCGCGACAGCACATCGCGCAAGGATGCGATGCACAACCTGTTCACCACTATTCAGCGCGGACAGCCGAGCATCCTGGTCGGCACCCAGATGCTGGCCAAGGGTCACCACTTCCCCCGGGTAACCCTGGTGGCCATCCTCGACGCCGATGGCGGCCTGTTCTCCGGGGACTTCCGCGCCAGCGAACGCATGGCGCAGTTGATCGTCCAGGTCGCCGGCCGCGCTGGTCGGGCAGAGGAGCCCGGCAAGGTGATCATCCAGACCCACCTGGCCGAACATCCGCTGCTGGTGCAACTGACCGAGCAAGGGTATTTCGCCTTTGCCGAGCAGGCCCTGAGCGAACGCCGCGCGGCCGGCCTGCCGCCCTTCTCCCACCTCGCCCTGCTCCGGGCCGAGGCGCACAAGCCAGGCCAGGCCGAGGGTTTTCTGGACGAGGCCTGCAGCGCCGCTGAACGGCTGTTGGCCGAGCAGAACCTGCAGGGTATCGAGCTGCTCGGACCGGTACCTGCGCCCATGGAGCGCCGTGCGGGGCGTTTCCGCGCGCAATTGTTGCTCCAGGCCAATGCCCGGGCGCCCTTGCATCGACTGATCAGCGCTTGGTTGCTAGTGTTGGAACACATGCCATCCGGGCGCCAGGTGCGCTGGTCGCTGGACGTAGATCCGGTCGACCTTTATTGAGCTGCAAGCAACGAGCAAGGGCAGGCCGTGCACGCTGCGCTTTTTTTGCAGCTTGAAGCTTGAAGCTTGCCGCTCCATACCCAGCTTGCCGCTCAAAGGTTGGCAACACGCCCCCGGGAACGGATAATGCCCAGTTTTTCCACCTGCGCATCGAAGCGCCCCACCGCGCTTGCGGTCGAAAAGAGAACGCCATGAAAGACACCATTCGCCAGCTCATCCAGCAAGCCCTCACCCAACTCGTCACCGACGGCGTGCTGCCTGAGGGACTGACGCCGGCGATCCAGGTGGAAAACGCCCGGGACAAGACCCACGGCGACTTCGCCAGCAACATCGCCATGATGCTGGCCAAGCCGGCCGGCATGAAGCCGCGCGACCTGGCTGAAAAGCTCATCGACGCCCTGCCGGCCAGCGCCGACATCACCAAGGTCGAGATTGCAGGCCCGGGCTTTTTGAACTTCTTCCAGAACACCCAGGCCTTGGCCAACCGCCTGGACGCAGCCCTGGCAGACGATCATCTGGGCGTGCGCAAAGCCGGCCCTAGCGAGAAAGTGGTGATCGACATGTCGGCACCGAACCTGGCCAAAGAGATGCACGTCGGCCACCTGCGCTCGACCATCATCGGCGACAGCGTCGCACGCGTGCTGGAGTTTCTCGGCGACCAGGTGATCCGCCAGAACCACGTGGGCGACTGGGGCACCCAGTTCGGCATGCTGCTGGCCTACCTGGAAGAAAACCCGATCACCAGCGACGAGCTGTCGGACCTGGAGAACTTCTACCGCGCGGCGAAAAAGCGCTTCGACGAGTCCGAGGAATTCGCCACCCGCGCCCGTGGCCTGGTGGTCAAGCTGCAAGCCGGCGACCCTGAGTGCATGGCCCTGTGGACCCGCTTCAAGGACATCTCCCTGTCCCACTGCCAGAAGACCTACGAGCTGCTCAACGTCAAGCTGACCATGGCCGACGTGATGGGCGAAAGCGCCTACAACGGCGACCTGGCCAACGTGGTCGCCGACCTCAAGGCCAAGGGCCTGCTGGTCGAGGATCAGGGTGCCCAGTGCGTGTTCCTCGATGAATTCAAGAATGCCGAAGGCGAGCCGCTGCCGGTGATCGTGCAGAAGGCCGATGGCGGCTACCTCTATGCCACCACCGACCTGGCCGCCGTCCGCTATCGCAGCAACGTCCTCAAGGCCGACCGTGCCCTGTACTTCGTCGACCAGCGCCAGGCCCTGCACTTCAACCAGGTGTTCGAAGTCGCGCGCCGCGCAGGCTTCGTCGGCCACCCAATGCAGATGGAACACATGGGCTTCGGCACCATGAACGGCGCTGACGGCCGCCCGTTCAAGACACGTGACGGCGGCACCGTAAAACTGATCGACCTGCTGACCGAGGCCAAGGAGCGTGCCTACGCACTGGTCAAGGACAAGAATCCGAGCCTGTCCGAGGACGAACTGCGCCACATTGGTGAAGTGGTCGGGATCGGCGCGGTGAAGTACGCCGACCTGTCCAAGCACCGCACCAGCGACTACAGCTTCAACTTCGAGCTGATGCTCAACTTCGACGGCAACACCGCACCCTACCTGCTGTATGCCTACACCCGAGTGGCCAGCGTATTCCGCAAGCTGGGCAAGGGCTTCGAGGAAGTCGAGGGCAACATCGTCCTACAGGCGACCCATGAGCAGGATCTGGCCGCTCGCCTGGCGCAGTTCGGTGAAGTACTCAACAATGTCGCCGAGAAGGGCACCCCACATGTGCTGTGCAGCTACCTGTACGACATCGCAGGCCTGTTCTCCAGCTTCTACGAGAACTGCCCGATCCTCGCCGCCGAAACCGCCGAACAGCAGCAAAGCCGTCTGCGTCTGGCCGCTCTGACCGGCCGTACGCTCAAGCAAGGTCTGGAACTGCTCGGCCTGGAAACCCTGGAGCGCATGTAAGTTGGCTGCCAAGAAAAAACCTGCACCCAAGCGTGGCGCCAGCCGCAACCAGGCACCGGCCAAACAGCCGATTCCTGGTTGGATCTGGCTGGCGGTCGGCCTCACCGTAGGCGCTTTCGTTGTCTTTTTGATGAAGCTCGAGCCAGGCAGCGAAGACATCAAGCGCGCCAAGCCTGAGCAGCAAAAACCCGCCAAGGTCGCCGAAGCCGGAAAGACCAGCGCACCGACGACACAGCAGCCGGTCAAGCCGAAGTACGACTTCTACACCCTGCTGCCGGAGTCAGAGGTCATCGTGCCGCCGGAGGCCGTACCGGAGAAAACCCCACCGGTACCGGCCCAGCCAGTGCAGCCGGTCAAGCCGGTAACGCCAGCGGAAGCTGCGAAGATCGATACCGCGCGCGCCCAGGCCGCCCTGATGGGGCAGACGCCTCCACCCGCCCCTCCGGTGATCAAGCCTGCGGCGACTACCACTTTCTTCCTGCAGGCCGGCTCGTTCCGCAAACAGGCCGATGCCGACAAGGTTCGTGCGCAAATCATCCTGCTTGGCCAAGCGGTCAAGGTGGAGTCAGGGACAGTGAAAGATGAAACCTGGTACCGCGTCCTGGTCGGCCCGTTCAGCAACCGTGAGCAGTTGACGGTCGCCCAGAAGCAGCTTGCCGGGGCAGGGTTCAGCAACCTGCTGCTGCAACAGCGCCAGACCCGCCAGTAACGAAAAAGGCCTTGCCGCTCGATGCGACAAGGCCTTTTTTCTGTCAGCGGCGCTGGGCGTTGACCTGGGAGATCTGGCTGTTCAAGGTCCAGAAATCGTACAGCACACCAATCAGGAACAAGCCCCCGGTGAGCAGATAGATCAACGCGCTGATCCACTTGCCCAGGTACAGCCGGTGCACGCCGAAGATCCCGAGGAACGTCAGGAATATCCAGGCCAGGTTGTAGTCCACGCGACCGGACTGAAAGCGCATGTCCGCCTCACGGTCCATCGACGGAATCAGGAACAGGTCGATCAGCCAGCCGATACCGAGTAACCCCAGGGTGAAGAACCAGATCGTCCCGGTGATCGGCTTGCCGTAGTAGAAGCGGTGCGAGCCGGTGAAACCGAAGATCCACAAGAGGTAGCCAAGGACCTTGCTGTGGGTGTCGTGCAGCCCACCCTGTTGATAACCGTTCATGCTTGTCCTCCGTGGGTTAGCAAAAAATTTTCTAACGGAAAATGTGACTTTTCCGTGGGAAGCCGACGTATGGTACCCGCGCAATCGACCAACGGAGCAAAAAATCACCCGAAGCTGTTATAGAGTTGCGCGCCAAAGCCAACACATACCTAAAAAGAGCTTCAACTATGCCGCCTCTGTTCAAGACATGGCTGACCCTCTGCCTATTGTTGCCCCTGGCCGCCCACGCCACCAATCGTGAGCAACGTCTTCCCAATGGTTTCACCGGCTATACCACCAACGCCTCGGTGAAACACGCGCCGGTCAAATACAGCACCTTGCGCGCCCGCCCAAGCAATGCCGCCAAGGCTTCGAGCAATCTGCCCGTCGTGGCCATGTCGGCCAAGCAGAGCAGCAACGTACTCAGCCGCGCAGTGAATGTACTGGGCACGCCCTATCGTTGGGGCGGCAGCAGCCCGAGCAAGGGCTTCGACTGCAGCGGCCTGGTCAAGTACGCCTTCACCGATGTCGCCGACGTCGACCTGCCGCGCACCTCCAATGCCATGGCCAAAGGGCACGGCGTCAAAGTCGCAAAAAGCGACCTCAAGCCTGGCGACCTGATTTTCTTCAACATCAAGAGCCGCCGGGTCAACCACGTCGCCATCTACCTGGGCAATGACCGCTTCATCCATGCGCCACGCACCGGCAAGCGGGTGAGCATCGACACCCTGAGCAAGCCGTACTGGCAGAAGCACTACGTGGTGGCCAAGCGCGTGCTGCCTAAAGAACAGCAGACCCTGGCCCTGGCCAAACGCTGACCTGCCCCTCGGTGGAGCCCAGGTTCTTCGAACTGCCTGACATCACCGGGACTGCTGCTCGGCCCATTCGCCGGTGAACCCGCTCCCACAAGAACCGCGCCAATCCCAGCTCCGCGCGGTGGGTGGAGGCGGTTTTATCCGCGAATGGGCCGAAGATCCAACCTCAGCCTGACGCGATCAGCCCCGCCCCCTGCAATTGCTGCATCGCCATCTCCATCGTCCTCATCCCCGCCGCCGCTCCGGTCTGCATCACTGAATGCAACTGCGCCATGCGACCTTCACGGATCAGGTTGCGTACGGCGGGCGTAGCCACCAGCACTTCCCTGGCCGCCACACGCCCGCCATCCAATCGTCTGATCAATGTCTGCGCCACCACCATGCGCAACGACTCAGCCAGCATGCCCCGCACCAGAGCCTTTTCCTCTGGCGCAAACACCTCCACCAGGCGGTCGATGCTGTTCACCGCCGAGCGGGTATGCACCGTCGCCAACACCAGGTGCCCCGTTTCCGCAGCGCGCAAGGCCAGGCGGATGGTTTCCAGATCACGCAGCTCGCCAATCACGACTACATCCGGATCCTGGCGCAATGCACTGCGCAGGCCTTGGGCAAAATTTCGGCAGTCGCGGCCGATCTCGCGCTGGTTGACCAGACTGCGCTGGCCGCTGTGGATAACTTCGATGGGGTCTTCGAGGGTGACGATGTGCAGCGCCTGCGTTCGATTGAGCTGATCGATCAGAGCCGCCAGGGTCGATGACTTGCCGCTGCCTGTCGACCCGCCGACCAGCACGAGGCCATCGCGCCACTGGGCAATCGCTTGAAACACTTCCTCCAGGCCCAGCTCATCGAGGCTGGGAATGCGAGCCGGCAGCAGTCGCAGGCTCACGCCTGGCCCACGATGCTGGCGATAGAGGTTCGCACGCACGCGCACGGCGCCTGGCAGTATCAATGCGATATCCAGCTCATCGCCCTGCGCCCACTGGCGGCGCTGGGCTTCATCGAGCAGCGGAGCAAACCCATCGTTCAGGGTCGCAGCCGCCAGAGGCGGCAGATCCAGGCGCTGCAGCTCGCCGTCCAGGCGCAGCACCGGTACTTCGCCCGTCGCCAGGTGCAGGTCGCAAGCGCCCGCAGCCACGGCCCGGGCCAACAGGTCGGTCACATCCATGAGACTCCCCAAAGGCCATCAAGCAGGTAGAATGCCGCAGACCACTGAGCCGTCGGCATCGATTCCATGTCCACCATAGCAGACAACCTGTCCGCCCTCGCCGCTCGCATCGACAGCGCGGCCAAGGCTGCCGGACGCGACCCGGCCAGCATTCAACTGCTGGCGGTGAGCAAGACCAAACCCGCCAATGCCGTGCGCGAAGCCCACGCCGCTGGCGTGCTCCACGTCGGCGAAAACTACCTCCAGGAAGCCTTGGCCAAGCAGGAAGAATTACGCGACCTGCCCTTGACCTGGCACTTCATCGGCCCCATCCAGTCGAACAAGACCCGTTCAATCGCCGAACATTTCGACTGGGTACACTCCGTGGACCGTCTGAAGATCGCCCAACGCCTGTCCGAACAACGCCCTGCCGACCTGGCACCGCTGAATGTCTGCCTGCAGGTGAACGTCAGTGGCGAGGACAGCAAGTCCGGCTGCCAGCCAGCCGATGTGCCGGCCCTGGCCAGTGCCATTGCCAGTCTGCCCGGCCTGCGTCTGCGGGGCTTGATGGCGATCCCCGAACCCACCGAGGACCGTGTCGCCCAGGAAGCGGCCTTCGCCACCCTGCGCCAGTTGCAGGAGGGCCTTGGACTGGGCCTGGACACCTTGTCCATGGGCATGAGCCATGACCTGGAAGCGGCCATTGCACAGGGAGCGACCTGGGTGCGCATCGGTACCGCCCTGTTCGGTGCCCGCGACTACGGACGCCCCTGATTCCATGCTTTACTCACTCTTTCCTTCAAGGACCTGACATGAGCAAGACACGTATTGCCTTTATCGGCGCCGGCAACATGGCCGCCAGCCTGATCGGCGGCCTGCGTGCCCAGGGTCTGGACGCCGCGCAGATCCGCGCCAGCGACCCGGGCGCCGAGACCCGGGCCAAGATCCAGGCCGAGCACGGCATCGAAGCCTTCGAAGACAACGCCCAGGCCATCGCCGACGCGGATGTGATCGTTCTGTCGGTCAAACCGCAGGTCATGAAGGCCGTGTGCCAGGCTCTGCAGCCCAATCTGGCGCCAGGTCAACTGATCGTTTCCATCGCCGCCGGCATCACTTGCGCCAGCCTGCAAGCCTGGCTGGGCCCACGCCCGGTGGTTCGCTGCATGCCCAACACTCCGGCCCTGTTGCGCGAAGGCGCCAGTGGCCTGTACGCCACCGCCGAGGTGTCTGCCGAGCAGCGGCAGCAGGCCGAGCAACTGTTGCGCGCCGTGGGCACCGCCCTGTGGCTGGACCAGGAGCAGCAACTCGATGCCGTCACCGCCGTCTCCGGCAGTGGTCCGGCTTATTTCTTCCTGCTGATCGAAGCCATGACCGCAGCCGGCGAAAAACTTGGCCTGCCGCGTGAAACCGCCTCGCAGTTGACCTTGCAGACCGCACTGGGCGCCGCACGCATGGCCGTCTCCAGCGACGTGGACGCCGCCGAGCTGCGTCGGCGCGTCACCTCGCCAGCCGGTACCACGGAAGCGGCGATCAAATCGTTCCAGGGCAACGGCTTCGAGGCGCTCGTCGAGCAGGCACTGGAGGCCGCGGCAAAACGTTCCGCCGAGCTGGCCGAGCAATTGGGCAAATAAGGAGCTGTCGATGAATGCATTGTCCGGCGCCATGATCTTCGTGGTGCAAACCCTGGTCAGCCTGTACCTGGTGATCGTCCTGCTGCGCTTCGTGCTGCAACTGGTCAAGGCCGACTTCTACAACCCCCTGAGCCAGTTCGCGGTGCGCGCCACCCAGCCGCTGCTCAAGCCGCTGCGCCGCATCATCCCCAGCATCGGCGGCCTGGACACCTCGTCCTTGCTGCTGTCGGTGGCCATCCAGGCGCTGTTGATGGCCTTCGTGATGATGTTCGTGCTCTACAGCTACAGCCCGCTGCAACTGGTGATCTGGGCGATCATCGGCGTGACCTCGCTGTTTTTGAAGATCTTCTGGGTGGCGATGATCGTCATGGTGATCGTCTCGTGGGTCGCGCCCAACAGCCACAACCCTGCCGCCGAACTGGCCTACCAGATCAGCGAGCCGGTGCTGGCGCCGTTCCGCAAGCTCATTCCTAACCTGGGCGGGCTGGATATTTCGCCGATCTTCGCCTTCCTGGCGATCCAGGTCATCCAGTCCTACGCCATGCCGGTACTTGCCGAATATGTCGGCATGCCGGAGATCCTCTGGCGCATGATCTGACCCTGGTGTTTCCAGCGGCAAGCCTTTGCTTGCCGCTGGGGATAGCGCTCTTTAGACTTACGCCTCCGTCAAGCGTGAGCAGGGTCGATGTCCACTGTCTTTCCCGAAGATTCCGTTGGTCTGGTAACACCGCAAATTGCCCGGTTCGATGAGCCGCTGGCGTTGGCCTGTGGCCGTTCGCTGGCCAGCTACGAGCTGATCTACGAGACCTATGGCACCCTCAACAGCACCGCCAGCAATGCCCTGCTGATCTGCCATGCGCTCTCCGGCCATCATCATGCCGCAGGCTATCACGCCCCCACCGACCGAAAGCCCGGCTGGTGGGACAGCTGCATCGGCCCCGGCAAGCCGATCGATACCAATCGCTTCTTCGTGGTCAGCCTGAACAACCTCGGCGGCTGCAACGGCAGTACGGGGCCGAGCAGCGTCAACCCTGCCACCGGCAAGCCCTATGGCGCCGACTTCCCGGTCCTGACCGTCGAAGACTGGGTACACAGCCAGGCGCGGTTCGCCGATCGCCTCGGCATCCAGCAGTGGGCGGCGGTGGTCGGCGGCAGCCTGGGCGGCATGCAGGCCCTGCAATGGACCATCAGCTACCCGGACCGAGTACGCCACTGCGTGGACATCGCCTCGGCGCCCAAGCTCTCGGCACAGAACATCGCCTTCAACGAAGTCGCCCGCCAGGCCATCCTCACCGACCCTGAGTTCCACGGCGGCTCGTTCCAGGACAAGGGCGTGGTGCCCAAGCGCGGCCTGATGCTGGCGCGCATGGTGGGCCACATCACCTACCTGTCCGATGATTCGATGGGCGAGAAATTCGGTCGCGAACTCAAAAGCGACAAGCTCAACTATGACTTCCACAGCGTGGAGTTCCAGGTCGAGAGCTACCTGCGCTATCAGGGCGAGGAGTTCTCCGGGCGCTTCGATGCCAATACCTACCTGCTGATGACCAAGGCGCTGGACTACTTCGACCCGGCCGCCACCCACGGGGGGGACCTGGCGGCAACGCTGGAGCATGTCACGGCGGACTACTGCATCATGTCGTTCACCACCGACTGGCGCTTCTCGCCGGCGCGTTCTCGAGAAATCGTCGATGCACTGATGGCCGCGCGCAAGAACGTCTGCTACCTGGAGATCGACTCACCTTACGGGCACGATGCCTTCCTGATCCCCACGCCTCGCTACATGCAAGGTTTCGCGAACTACATGAACCGCATCGCCATCTGAGGACAGTATGAGAGCCGACCTGGAAATCATCCACGACTGGATCCCCGCCGGCAGCCGGGTACTCGACCTGGGCTGCGGCAACGGCGAGCTGCTGGCCTCGTTGCGCGATCGCAAGAACGTCACCGGCTACGGGCTGGAGATCGACGCCGACAACATCGCCGCCTGTGTGGCCAAAGGTGTCAACGTCATCGAGCAGGACCTGGACAAAGGCCTGGGCAACTTCGCCAGCAACAGCTTCGACGTGGTGGTCATGACCCAGGCCCTGCAGGCCGTGGAATACCCTGACCGCATCCTAGACGAAATGCTGCGGGTGGGCCGCGAGTGCATCATCACCTTCCCCAACTTCGGCCATTGGCGTTGCCGCTGGTACCTGGCGACCAAGGGCCACATGCCCGTCTCGGACTTCATGCCGTACACCTGGTACAACACGCCAAACATTCACTTCTGTACCTTCGCCGACTTCGAGGACCTGTGCCACGAACGTCGCGCCAAGGTGATCGACCGCCTGGCGGTCGACCGTCTGCACCGTAATGGGTGGGCAGGCCGGCTTTGGCCTAATCTTCTAGGAGAAATCGGTATCTATCGCGTCAGCAGCCGAGGCCTGCAGGAACATCAGGTCGCGGTCTGACATCGAGCCCATCCCACTGGAGGATCGCACCATGCGTCGCCTTGCACTTTTCTTGATCAGCCTGTGCCTGGCCTTGCCAGTTCTGGCTGCAGACCCCGCCAGGCCGGAACGCAAGGAAGTCTTCGGCGACGTGACGGTCCACTACAGCGCCTTCACCTCAAGCATGCTGCAACCGGATGTGGCCGCGGCCACGGGCCTGACCCGCAGCAAGAATCAAGGCGTGCTCAATATCGCCGTGCTCAAGGCCGGCAAGCCAGGCATGGCGGTGGTCAGTGGCACCGTAAAGGACCTCACCGGGCGTAGCAGCCCGTTGTCGTTCAAGCAGATCACCGACCAGGGCGCGGTCTACTACATCGCCCAGTTCAAGATTGACCAGGCAGAAACCCTGACCTTCGACCTGAACGTCGAGACCGGCGGCGTCAGCCACAAACTCAGCTTCAACCAGGAAGTGTTCCCAGGCGAATGATGAATTTCCAACAGCTCGTATTGGCCAGCCACAACGCCGGCAAACTCAAGGAACTCCAGGCCATGCTCGGCGAGTCCGTGCAACTGCGTTCGATCGGCGAATTCAGCCAGGTCGAACCGGAGGAGACCGGCCTGTCGTTCGTCGAGAATGCCATCCTCAAGGCACGCAACGCTTCTCGTATCTCCGGCCTGCCGGCCCTGGCCGACGATTCGGGCCTGGCAGTGGACGCTCTGGGCGGCGCACCGGGCATCTACTCGGCGCGCTATGCCGACGGCAAGGGCGATGCGGCGAACAACGCCAAGCTGCTCCAAGCACTCCAGGATGTACCCGCGGCAGAGCGCGGCGCGCAGTTCGTCTGCGTGCTGGCCCTGGTGCGTCACGCCGATGACCCGCTGCCGATTCTGTGCGAAGGGTTGTGGCATGGCAGCATCTTGTTCGAGGCCAGCGGCGAGCACGGGTTTGGCTACGACCCGTTGTTCTGGGTCCCGGAGCGCAAGTGCTCCAGCGCCGACCTCAGCCCTGTCGAAAAGAACCAGCTCAGCCACCGCGCCCGCGCCATGGCCCTGCTGCGTCAACGTCTGGGCCTGGCATGACCGAAACGTTGTCCACCCAGCTGCGCCATTGCGGCCCGGCAGGTTTCGCCGCACTCCCACCTCTGGCCTTGTATATCCATATTCCCTGGTGCGTGCGCAAATGCCCTTATTGCGACTTCAATTCTCACGCTGCCGGGCCTGATCTGCCGGAAGAGGCGTACGTCGATGCGCTGCTGACCGACCTGGATCAGGAGATGGCTGCGGTCCAGGGACGCCCCATCAGCTCGATCTTCTTCGGCGGCGGCACTCCAAGCCTGTTCAGCGCCAAGGCTTTGGGGCGTTTGCTGCGCGGCGTGGAGCAGCGCATCCCGTTCGCCGTCGACATCGAAATCACTCTGGAAGCCAACCCAGGGACCTTCGAGCAAGAGAAATTCAAGGCGTACCGGCAAACCGGCATCAATCGCTTGTCCATCGGCGTACAGAGCTTCCAGCCCGCCAAGCTCCAGGCCCTGGGGCGTATACACAACGGCGACGAGGCGATCCGCGCCGCGGACATGGCACGCGCAGCCGGCTTCGACAACTTCAACATGGACCTCATGCACGGCCTGCCCGACCAGTCCCTGGACGACGCCTTGGCCGACCTGCGCCAGGCCATCGAGTTGGCGCCGACGCACCTGTCCTGGTACCAGCTGACGGTGGAGCCGAACACGGTGTTCTGGAACCAGCCGCCGGAGCTGCCCGAAGACGACATTCTCTGGGACATCCAGGAAGCCGGCCAGGCCCTGATGGCGGCGAACGGCTTCCAGCAGTACGAGGTCTCGGCGTATGCGCAGCCGGGCCGGGCCGCGCGCCACAACCTCAACTATTGGCGTTTCGGCGACTTCATCGGCATCGGTGCCGGGGCCCACGGCAAACTGACCTTTGCCGACGGCCGCATCCTGCGCACCTGGAAGACCCGCCTGCCCAAGGACTACCTGAACCTGGCCAAGCCGTTCAAGGCCGGCGAAAAGCTCCTGCCCGCGCAGGAGTTGCCGTTCGAGTTCCTGATGAACGCCCTGCGCCTGACCCAGGGTGTGGAAGCCGAGCTATTCACCCAGCGTACCGGCTTGCCCCTGTCGCAGCTGGCAGAGGCCCGGCGCGAGGCAGAACGAAAGGGCCTTTTGCAGGTCGAACCGGATCGATTGGTGGCCACACCACGCGGCCAGTTGTTCCTCAACGACCTGTTGCAGTATTTCTTGACCTAAGGATGACCCATGGATTTGGTACTTGACCTGCTCGCGACCGTCTCCCGCTGGAGCCGCAGCAACCTGTCGGAGATTTCCCTGGCCTTGGTAGGCTGCATGCTGGTGCTGTTTGGCACCGACATCAAGGGTTGGGTGGAGCAACGCCTGGGCGGCCTGGCCGGCGCCCTGCGCGTCCCCTTCATGGCATTGCTGGTGATGATCGGCAGCGGCGCGGCGCTGATCTACGCAACGCCGTGGGTGGTGAAGGGCTTGGCCCAGTTCAACAACTATGCCCTGGCGCCGGTATTGCTGGTGGTACTGGTATTGATCGGCGTGGTGGCTGATCGACGGGGGTAAATGAACGGGTGCGCGGCGGCAGGCCTGCTTGCGCCCCCATTCAAATCAGGGTTGCAACCGTACCTCTATGGGTACAGAGCGCTGCCCGGCATGATCAATGCCCACTGCACACAGCCGTGTATCCTGCCCGACCACGATCTTTCCCGTTGCCGTAGCGGGTAAATCACCGTAGTTCTGAAGGCTCGCGCAATCAGTGCCCTGCCAAGGGCCCAGCTTGAATTCCACCCTTCGGAACAAGAGGTGCCTGGAGGGAAAACGCACTCGGTAGGCCTTGCGCCCGTGATGATCATAGTAAGGTGCGCTGATTTTCAGCTCCGGCTGCGCGGCCGGCCCCGGCTGGAGCACTACCACCGGCAGAGCCACAGCGTTACGGCTAGCAGGCTCGGGAGCACTAGCCTCACGCCCCCAAATGCACAACGCCAGCACCGTGGGATTGGTTGGTGAAAGAGTGAATCCCTCCAAGTGTAGATTCAGCGCAACGCCCGATGCCTGTGGCGCGCCATACCCATTCGATTCCTCGCACTGCTCCGGCCACTGCGCAAGCTTGGCCTGGTACAGAGAAGTCGTCGAATACACCGAAGAATCAATGAGCATTGGCGCCTGATCGGACGGCTTGTAGATCAGACGACCGTCATCGTCTTTTTCCACCACGACATTGAAGACATTGTCCAATCCACAACCTTTGGCCTCAGCGCTGAAGCGTCCCTGACGTAAGCACGCCGGCAGGAAGCTCATATCTGACGCATGGGCGCCGCCTGGCACAACGCTGTGCACGACCGCCAAGACACTATGATTGCTGGCATCCACTATCGGACTACCGGAGTCCCCGTCGTGCAGGCTGACGTCGTTCAACATCAAAAGGTGTCGGAACAAGGTTCCCTCGCCAGTCTGCATGTCGATCCAGGGCAATGCTTGTTCCGGCCAGCTGGCGACACCACTGACACTACCCTGGCACGTCGCGGCAATGATCGTTTCGCCATCAACTGCCTTGCGTCCAGCCAGAACTAAAGGCGTAATGCCCAATGCCTTGAGCGCGCCCTGCGTCTGATGCAACTCGAAAATGGCGAAGTCCAGACCTCGACGCGAGGCAAATCGCACGTGGGCGACCTCGAAGGTTGCGTCTGGAAGGTCCCGGAATCTGACCAGACCGATCCCCGTCAGTTGCGTGTCGACCTGATCGAACACGTCGAGCACTGCATGCCCGCTGCCCACCAGCAAGGCCGGCGCGGCGTCGTTGCCGCTCTCGATCAGAAACGCCGTGCTCTTCTCGACTTTGCGCAAACCGAAATGCAGGCCACTGTCGCTGAGCGGGCGCTGGTACATCGCAATGGCAGAGGTATCCAGCCCGCCCCCAACGGCAGCGGATTCAGCGATGACCTGCGTCGGAACGCCCAGCAGGGCACCGACCAACAGCGAACGCAGTAATGATGAGAGATAGCGCTGTGTGTACATATTGAGCCTCCTGGCGTCTCCGGGCGTCGTTACCCGAGGTCAGGAGGCTCACATAGCGCATGAGCTGCGGTGACATATCATGCGCTACGCACCTGCCAAAGCAGGATGGTCAAGCAACAGACAGGTAAGAGAAGGCGTGCGGCGCTCCTCTGAAGGATCAGGCCAGCTTTTCGAACTTCAAATCCCACACCCCATGCCCGAGTCGCTCGCCACGGCGCTCGAACTTGGTGATCGGGCGTTCCTCTGGGCGCGGCACGTAAGTCCCGTCGGCGGCCTGGTTGCGGTAGCCCGGGGCGACGCTCATCACCTCCAGCATATGCTCGGCATAGGGCTCCCAGTCGGTAGCCATATGGAACACACCACCCACCTTGAGCTTGCGACGCACGAGCTCAGCGAACTCCGGTTGGACAATACGGCGCTTGTGGTGGCGCGCCTTGTGCCATGGGTCCGGGAAGAACAGCATCAAGCGGTCGAGGCTGTTGTCGGCCACGCAGCGGTTGAGCACTTCGATGGCGTCACAATCGTACACACGCAGGTTCTTCAGGCCCTGAGTGAGCACACCGTTGAGCAGTGCACCGACACCAGGACGGTGTACTTCGACACCGATGAAGTCCTGCTCAGGCGAGGCAGCGGCCATTTCCAGCAGGGAATGGCCCATGCCAAAGCCGATCTCCAGGGTACGCGGCGCCGAGCGCCCGAACACCTGGTCGTAGTCCACCGGGCTATCGGCCAGGGGCAGGATGAACAGCGGACCGCCCTGTTCCAGACCACGCTGCTGGCCTTCAGTCATGCGCCCGGCGCGCATCACGAAGCTCTTGATGCGGCGGTGTGGGCGCGCTTCGCCGTCGGTGGTAATCGGCGTTTCTTGCGATTCAGTCATCAGAGGCTCTTACTTGATCAGACCTTCCAGCGGCGACGAGGCGCTGGCATAGAGTTTTTTCGGCATGCGCCCGGCCAGGTAGGCCATGCGACCGGCGACGATTGCGTGCTTCATGGCTTCGGCCATCAGCACCGGTTGCTGGGCATGAGCGATGGCCGAGTTCATCAGCACTGCCTCACATCCCATTTCCATGGCGATGGTCGCGTCAGAGGCCGTACCCACGCCCGCATCGACCAGCACCGGTACCTTTGACTCTTCCAGGATGATTTGCAGGTTGTAGGGGTTGCAGATACCCAGGCCAGTGCCGATCAGACCTGCCAGCGGCATCACCGCGATGCAGCCGGCTTCAGCCAACTGGCGGGCGATGATCGGATCGTCGCTGGTGTAGACCATCACGTCGAAACCGTCCTTGACCAGCACTTCGGCGGCCTTGAGGGTCTCGATCACGTTGGGGAACAAGGTTTTCTGGTCGGCCAGGACTTCCAGCTTCACCAGATTGTGGCCATCGAGCAGTTCTCGGGCCAGGCGGCAGGTGCGCACTGCCTCGACCGCGTCGTAGCAACCGGCGGTGTTCGGCAGGATGGTGTAGCGATCGGGAGGCAGCACGTCGAGCAGGTTCGGCTCGCCCGGGTTCTGGCCGATGTTGGTACGGCGCACGGCAACGGTGACGATTTCGGCACCCGAGGCCTCGATGGCCAGGCGGGTTTCTTCCATGTCACGGTACTTGCCGGTGCCAACCAGCAGGCGCGACTGGAAAGTGCGCCCGGCCAGGGTGAAGGGCTTGTCGCTACGAACGTTGCTCATCGTGGATCCTCGGGAAAAGGTTACGGGACTTGCAGGTGAATCACCGGGCGGATCAGCCGCCACCGATGGCATGGACCACTTCGACCTGGTCGCCTTCACTGAGCCGCGTGCTTTCATGCTGGCTACGCGGGACGATATCCAGGTTCAGTTCCACCGCCACTCGGCGACCAGCGAGCTCCAGCCGGCCCAGCAGGGCAGCGACGCTCTCGCCATCGGGCAATTCGTAAGGTTCACCGTTCAGTTGAATGCGCATGCGCACGGCCACCATTGTGCTTTGGGGGTCGGCATTCTAGCCCTGATCCGCACTTCAACCCAAGGCCAGCCAACGCCATTAGTCGCGATTGTGGACCACTTGGTCAGCTCAGGCGCCAGGCCGCCAGACCCAGGCACAACCAACCGGCCAGAAAGCACAGCCCGCCGATGGGCGTGATGATGCCAAGCTTGCCCAGGCCGCTGAGGGTCAGCACGTACAAACTACCGGAGAACAGCAAGATTCCGACGGCGAACAGGCCACCGGCCCAGCCGATTAACCGACCCGGTAGGTGCACAGACAGCAGCGCGACGCCGAACAGCGCCAAGGCATGCACCAACTGGTAGGTCACGCCGGTGTGAAAGATCGCCAGGTAGTCGGCCGTCAGGCGGTTCTTCAGGCCGTGGGCGGCGAAGGCGCCCAAACCGACCCCGGTGAAGCCGAAGAAAGCGGCGAGCATCAGGAAGCTGCGAAGCATGGGACGACTCCTCGAAAGGGGTCTGTATAATGGCCCGTTCCAACGGTCCGGCCAAGCCATCACCATGCTGTCATCCCTAATCCGTCGCCTCGCCCGCGCCCTGCTCTGGTTCGCCGCCGGCAGCATCGTCGTGGTGCTGGCCCTGCGCTGGATACCGCCACCGGGCACGGCGCTGATGGTCGAGCGCAAGGTGCAATCCTGGATCAACGGCGAGCCGATCGACTTGCAACGTGAATGGACGCCTTGGGAGCGGATCTCCGACGACCTCAAAGTCGCGGTCATTGCTGGCGAGGACCAGAAGTTCGCCAGCCATTGGGGCTTCGACCTGCCGGCGATCCAGGCTGCACTGGCCTACAACGAACGCGGCGGCAAGATCCGGGGGGCCAGTACCCTGACCCAGCAGGTCGCCAAGAACCTGTTCCTCTGGTCCGGTCGCAGCTGGCTGCGCAAAGGCCTGGAGGCCTGGTTCACCGGGTTGATCGAGCTGTTCTGGTCGAAGGAGCGGATTCTCGAGGTCTATTTGAACAGCGCTGAATGGGGCAAGGGTGTGTTCGGGGCACAGGCCGCCGCCCGCTACCACTTTGGCGTCGATGCCAGCCGTCTTTCCCGCCAGCAGGCCGCTCAACTGGCCGCCGTACTGCCCAGTCCGCTGAAATGGAGCGCTAGCCGGCCCAGCGCCTATGTCGCCAGCCGCGCTGGGTGGATTCGCCGGCAGATGAGCCAGCTGGGTGGGCCGAGCTACTTGATGCAACTGCGTCCTTGAGTGCCCACAGCGAGGACAGCTTGCCCCTTTCATGAAGCCAAAAGAAAAGCCGCTTGCCCAAAGGCAAGCGGCTTTTCGTGTATGGCCAGGTCTTGATCAGATCGTGATCAGCGCCTTGACCTTGTTCATTGCGTTCTTTTCCAGCTGGCGAATCCGCTCGGCCGAAACACTGTATTTGTCCGCCAACTCATGCAGCGTTGCCTTTTCCTCGGCCAGCCAACGCTGATAGAGGATGTCACGGCTGCGCTCATCAAGACCCTGCAACGCAACGTGCAGGTTGCTGGTGGAGTTGTCACTCCAGTCTGCGTCTTCCAGCTGTACGGCCGGGTCGTAGCGGTGATCTTCCAGATAATGCGCGGGCGACTGGAAGGCGCTGTCGTCGTCAGCTTCGGCCGCCGGGTCGAAAGCCATGTCCTGGCCACTCAAGCGGCTCTCCATCTCGCGCACTTCACGGGGTTCGACACCCAGGCTCTCGGCCACTCGATGGACTTCTTCATTGTTCAGCCAGGCCAAACGCTTCTTCTGGCTGCGCAGGTTGAAGAACAGCTTGCGCTGGGCCTTGGTGGTGGCCACCTTGACGATGCGCCAGTTGCGCAGAATGAATTCATGGATCTCGGCCTTGATCCAGTGCACCGCAAAGGACACCAGACGCACGCCCATTTCCGGGTTGAAACGCTTTACCGCCTTCATCAAGCCAACATTGCCTTCCTGGATCAGGTCGGCCTGGGCCAGCCCGTAGCCAGCATAGCTGCGAGCGATATGTACGACGAAACGCAGGTGGGCCATCACCATTTGCCGAGCGGCCTCAAGATCCTGCTCGTAGTAGAGACGCTCGGCCAGTTCACGCTCCTGCTCGGCCGTCAGCAGGGGAATGCTGTTGACCGTGTGCACATAGGCTTCCAGGTTTGCACCGGGAACCAGGGCATATGCAGGTTGCAACGAATTGGTCATTCAAGAACCTCCGACTTACTAAACTCGCGCCTTGTGGGCACTGCCAACATTGACCGGAAACCACGAAACAAGTTCCCAGAACGGTAGAAAAGTCAATGCTGGCGTAAAAACATTATCGTGGTGCCAGCTCGTTCAGGTGACGAGCGACCGCGATCCACGCACCGATATACCCCAACAGTACAGCACCGATCAAGAGCGAAAGTCCATCAGACCCTGGCACACCTGCCAGGGCGAAGTCGCTCCCGTACAGCCCGGAAAGGTCCACGACCGCATCGTTGAGCCAGTCCAGCGAGAACGCCAGGATCCCCCACGCCAACACGCCGGCACCCAGGCCGTAGAGCGCGCCCATGTAGAGGAAGGGCCGGCGCACATAGCTGTCGGTACCGCCCACCAGCTTGATCACTTCGATCTCGATGCGGCGGTTCTCGATATGTAGACGAATTGTGTTACCGATTACTAACAGCAGGGCCGAAATCAGCAAAACAGCCAAGCCGAAGACGAATCGATCGCCCAACTTGAGGATCGCCGCCAGGCGCTCGACCCAGACCAGATCCAGCTGCGCCACTTCGACTCGCGGCAGCTCCGACAGCCGTTGGCGCAGGGCTTCCAAGGCCGGCTTGTCGACCTCTGTCGGCGTCACCACCACAACGCCAGGCAGCGGGTTGTCCGGCAGCTCGCGCAGGGCCTCGCCCAAACCGGACTGCTGCTGGAATTCCTCCAGCGCCTGCTCGCGGCTGACGTACTGGGCATCGGCCACACCGGGCATGCCTTTGATCTCGTCGCGCAGCGCTTCACCTTCACGGCTGCCGGCATCGAGCTTGAGGTACAGGGAGATCTGCGCGGCGCGCTGCCAGGAACCGCCGAGCTTCTCGACGTTCTTGAGCAGCAACGACAACCCCATGGGCATGCTCAGGGCCACGGCCATCACCAGGCAGGTGAAGAAACTGCCGATCGGCTGCTTGCCCAGGCGGCGCAAGCTGTCGATCAGGCTGGCGCGGTGGCTCTCCAGCCAGGCGTGCAGCAGGCTGCGAAAATCCGGGCCATCATCATCGTGGCCGCCGCGCTGCTTGGATGGCTGCGGATCGGCAGCCTTCGGCGCGACACGCTCGGATACCTTAGGCGTACGTGTAGTGGTCATTGCCCGGCCTCCCCATCGCCGATCAGACGACCGCGCTGCAGAGTCAGCATGCGGTGCCGCATGCGCGCGATCAGCGCCAGGTCGTGACTGGCGATCAATACGGTGGTCCCCAGGCGGTTGATGTCCTCGAACACGCCCATGATTTCCGCGGCCAGGCGCGGGTCCAGGTTACCGGTAGGTTCGTCTGCCAGCAGCAAGGCCGGCTGGTGAACGATGGCACGGGCGATACCCACCCGCTGCTGCTGGCCCGTGGACAGGTCGGCTGGGAACAGCTCGCCCTTGTCGCTCAGGGACACACGCTCCAGGGCCGAGTCCACGCGCTTGGCGATCTCGGGTTTGGACAGCCCGAGAATCTGCAGCGGCAGGGCGATGTTGTTGAAGACGGTGCGATCGAACAGCAGTTGGTGGTTCTGGAACACCACGCCGATCTGCCGGCGAAGGAACGGGATCTGCGCATTGCTGATCTGCCCCAGGTCCTGCCCAGCCAACAGCAGCTTGCCGCTGGTCGGACGCTCCATGGCCAGCAGCAAGCGCAGCAAGGTGCTCTTGCCCGCGCCCGAGTGCCCGGTGACGAACAGGAACTCGCCCCGGCGCGCCCGGAAGCTCAGCTCATGCAAGCCGACATGGCCATTGGGATAGCGCTTGGCAACCTGTTCGAATCGGATCATGGGTGCTCCCGCTCGGCAAACAGGGCTTTGACGAACGGCTCGGCCTCGAAGGTGCGCAGGTCATCGATGCCCTCGCCGACACCGATGAAGCGGATCGGCAGGTTGAATTGCTTGGCCAGGGCGAAGATCACCCCGCCCTTGGCGGTGCCGTCCAGCTTGGTCAGGGCGAGGCCTGTCAGCTCGACGCTCTGGTTGAAGTACTTGGCTTGGCTGATGGCGTTCTGGCCGGTGCCGGCATCGAGCACCAGCAGCACCTCGTGGGGCGCCTCGGCGTCGAGCTTGCCGATGACCCGACGGACCTTCTTGAGCTCTTCCATCAGGTTGTCCTTGGTGTGCAGGCGACCGGCGGTATCGGCGATCAGTACATCGACGCCCCGTGCCTTGGCGGCCTGCACGGCGTCGAAGATCACCGAGGCGGAATCCGCACCGGTGTGCTGGGCGATGACCGGAATCTGGTTGCGCTCGCCCCACACCTGCAACTGCTCCACCGCCGCTGCGCGGAAGGTATCGCCAGCGGCCAGCATGACCTTCTTGCCTTCGAGTTGCAGTTTCTTGGCCAGCTTGCCGATGGTGGTGGTCTTGCCGGCGCCGTTGACGCCCACGACCAGGATCACGTACGGCTTGTTCTGGACCTGGACTTTCAGCGGTTGCTCGACCGGGCGCAGCAGGGCAGCCAGTTCTTCCTGCAGCGACTTGTACAGGGCATCGGCGTCGGCCAACTGCTTGCGAGCGACCTTCTGCGTCAGGTTCTGTACGATGACCGACGTGGCTTCGACGCCAACGTCGGCGGTCAGCAGACGGGTCTCGATCTCGTCGAGCAGGTCGTCGTCGATGGCCTTCTTGCCCAGGAACAGGCTGGCCATGCCTTCGCCGATGCTGGCGCTGGTCTTGGACAGGCCCTGCTTGAGGCGGGCGAAGAAGCCGGGCTTGGCGGGTTCGGCGACAGCCGGCGCGGGAGCCTCGGCCGGCTCGGGTGCGGGGTCACGCGGTGTCGGTGCTGGCTCGACGGGTGCCTTGGGCGCCTCGGGAATGGCCACCGGGGCCACCTCGACCACTGGACGCTCAGGTATGACCGGCGGGGCCTTGGGCTCCAGATCCGGGACCAAGGCCACGGGTTCCTCAGCCACCGGCAGCACCAGATTGCTCACCGGCGCTGCAGGCGCGACCACTGGCGGCACAGCCTGTACAGGCGTGGAGGCGACCGGCTCCGGAGCAGGCGCCTGCAGCGGCATGGACGCGATCGGCTCAGGCTGCGGGGCCTGCAATGGCTCGGACGCGACCGGCTCTGGGGTCGGCGCTGCAATGACCGGGGCCACCGGCTCGGCCGGAACAACCTCGGGCTGCTCTACGGGGGCCTGCGGCGCGACCGGTTCTACGGTTTGCGGTTCAGGGGTTTGCGGCTGTTCGGCGACAGGTTGCTGCGGCTTCTTGCGAAACCAGCTGAACAGGCCTTTCTTTTCGCCAGCCTCGGCCGGCGCTTTTTTGTCGTCGTTGGAACCAAACATGGAAGACGGCTATCTCAGGGTAGCGATGGGCCATCAGCGGCGCATCGGGAATTCTCTAAACGCAGAACAGACTATTTTGAATCCGGCTGGTTCATGCGCAATATTTTGTCGTCAGGCCCGCAGGCCAGAACGGCGACAGGCATGGTCGCCAGGCAACCGGATCAGTATCCTAGCACCTCCTGGCCCGCCGACGCTAAACCCTGCGGGCCGCCGTACAGGTTATCCAACGTATGAATGCTCTAGCCCGCCGCGCCGCTGGCCTGTTGCTCAGCACGCTCTGCCTGCCGTTCGCGGCCCTTGCCGCCGATCCGCAACCCACCCACGAGTTCATTCTCGACAACGGCCTGAAAGTGGTCGTGCGCGAAGACCATCGCGCACCGGTGGTGGTCTCGCAGATCTGGTACAAGGTCGGCTCCAGCTATGAGACGCCAGGCCAGACCGGCCTGTCCCATGCCCTCGAACACATGATGTTCAAGGGCAGTGCCAAGATCGGTCCGGGCGAAGCTTCGCGCATCCTGCGCGACCTGGGCGCAGAGGAAAACGCCTTCACCAGCGACGACTACACCGCCTACTACCAAGTGCTGGCCCGCGACCGCCTGCCGGTGGCCCTGGAGCTCGAAGCCGACCGCCTGGCGAGCCTGCGTTTGCCGGCCGATGAGTTCAGCCGCGAAATCGAAGTCATCAAGGAAGAGCGCCGCCTGCGCACGGACGACCAGCCCAATGCCAAGGCCTACGAGCTGTTTCGCGCGATGGCCTATCCGGCCAGTGGCTATCACACACCGACTATCGGCTGGATGGCCGACCTCGAGCGTATGAAGGTCGAGGAGCTGCGCCACTGGTATGAATCCTGGTACGCCCCGAACAATGCCACGCTGGTAGTCGTCGGCGATGTCACCCTCGACGAGGTCAAGGGCTTGGCGCAGAAGTACTTCGGCGCAATCCCCAAACGAGCCGTTCCTCCCGCCAAGCTACCTCTGGAACTGGCCGAGCCCGGCCTGCGCCAGCTGACCTTGCATGTACGCACCCAGTTGCCAAGCCTGATCTACGGCTTCAACGCGCCCAGCCTGGCCACCGCCAAGGATGCGCGCGCGGTCAATGCCCTGCGACTGATCTCGGCCCTGCTCGATGGCGGCTACAGCGCGCGCATGCCGTCACGCCTTGAGCGTGGCCAGGAACTGGTGGCCGGCGCCTCGTCGGGCTACAACGCCTTCACCCGCGGTGACAGCTTGTTCATGATCTCGGCCACGCCGAACGTGCAGAAGCAGAAAACCCTGGCCGACGTCGAGAAAGGCATCTGGCAACTGCTCGACGAACTCAAGACCACCCCGCCCACCGCCGAGGAGCTCGAACGCGTGCGCGCCCAGGTGATCGCCGGGCTGGTCTACGACCGCGACTCCATCAGCAGCCAGGCCACCACCATCGGCCAGCTGGAGACCGTGGGCCTGTCCTGGAAGCTGATCGACAGCGAGCTGGACGAGCTCAAGCGCGTGACCCCGCAGGACATCCAGGACGCCGCACGCACCTATTTCACCCGCGAACGCCTGAGCGTTGCCCACGTACTGCCCGAGGAGTCCGCTCATGAGTGATCGCAGCGCCCCACGCTACACCCTGTTCGGCCTCGGGATCATCACCTTGGTCGTGGCCCTGGCCCTCGTGCTGGCCCGCCCGGCTCAGTCGGACAACGCCGCAAAGGCCCAGGACACGGCGGCGCGCCCGGCCAATACGTTGCAGTCGCTGGCCGAGCTGGACGGCAAGGCGCCCAGTCGGCGCCAACTGAACATCCAGAGCTGGAGCACCGCCGAAGGCGCGCGGGTGCTGTTCGTCGAAGCGCGTGAGCTGCCGATGTTCGACCTGCGCCTGACCTTCGCGGCCGGCAGCAGCCAGGACGGCGATGTGCCAGGGCTTGCGACCTTGACCAATGCCATGCTCAACGAAGGTGTGGCCGGTAAGGACGTGACCGCCATCGCCCAAGGCTTCGAGGGCCTGGGGGCGGACTTTGGCAACGGCTCCTACCGCGACATGGCCGTGGCCACCCTGCGCAGCCTGAGCACCCCGGACAAGCGCGAGCCAGCCCTGAAGCTGTTCGCCGAAGTGGTGGGCAAGCCAACATTCCCGGATGACGCCCTTAAGCGCATCAAGAACCAGCTGCTGGCCGGCTTCGAGTACGAAAAGCAGAACCCGGGCAAGATCGCCGGCAAGGCCCTGTTCAACCAGCTCTACGGCAACCACCCTTACGCCCATCCCAGCGATGGCAGTGCCGAAAGCATCCCTGGCATTAGCCTGGCGCAGCTGCGGGCGTTCCACGCCAAGGCCTATGCTGCCGGCAATGCCGTGATCGCCCTGGTCGGCGACCTGAGCCGGGCCGAGGCCGAAGCCATCGCCGCCCAGGTCTCCAGCGCGCTGCCCAAGGGGCCGGCGCTGGCCAAGCCTGCTCAGCCGGCCGAACCCAAGCCTGGCCTGACCCACATCGACTTCCCGTCCAAGCAGACCCACCTGATGCTGGCGCAGTTGGGCATCGACCGCCAGGATCCGGACTGGCCGGCGCTGTCCCTGGGCAACCAGATCCTCGGCGGCGGCGCTTTCGGCACACGACTGATGAGCGAAGTACGCGAGAAGCGCGGCCTGACCTACGGCGTGTACTCGGCCTTCAGCCCCATGCAGGTGCGCGGACCGTTCATGATCAATCTGCAGACTCGTGCCGAACTGAGCGAAGGCACGCTCAAGCTGGTCCAGAACATCCTCGCCGATTACCTCAAGACCGGCCCCACCCAGCAAGAGCTGGACGATGCCAAGCGCGAACTGGCCGGCAGCTTCCCGCTGTCGAACGCCAGCAACTCGAGCATCGTCGGCCAACTGGGCGCCATCGGTTTCTACAACCTGCCGCTGACCTGGCTCGAGGACTTCATGCAGCAGTCCCAGGCCTTGACCGTCGAGCAGGTCAAGGCCGCCATGAACAAGCACCTGGCGGCGGACAAGCTGGTGATCGTCACCGTCGGCCCGACCGTGGCGCAGAAACCACTGCCGCCGCCCACTGACAAACCCGCCGGGCAGCCGCTCGGCATACCGGAGCATTAATGGCCAAGCCATCGACCCCTGCCCGTCCGGGCCAGGCCCAGAGCAAGGGCCCAGGACACTTGCGCATCATCGCCGGCGAGTGGCGCAGCCGCCGCCTGACGGTCCCGGAAGGTGAAGGCCTGCGGCCGACACCGGACCGGGTCCGCGAAACCCTGTTCAACTGGTTGGCGCCCTATATCGAGGGTGCCCTGGTGTTGGATGCCTTTACTGGCAGCGGCGCCCTGGTACTCGAGGCCCTGTCGCGGGGAGCCAAGGATGCCGTCGCCCTGGACAGCAACCCAGCGGCCATCGCCAACCTCAAGGACAACCTGGAAGTGCTGCGCTGCCCGCGTGGCCAGATCCTGCAGACCGATGCCCTGCGCTACCTGCAAGGCCCGGCCAAACAACAGTTCGACGTAGTGTTCCTCGATCCGCCCTTCCACCAGGACCTGCTGGCCGATACCTGCAACCTGCTTGAAGACCGCCAGTGGCTGAGCGAAAGCGCCTGGGTCTACACCGAGAGCGAAGCGGCGCCTTCCACCTTGCAGATGCCCGGCAACTGGCGCTTGCACCGGGAGAAAAAGACCGGGCAGGTGCATTACGCGCTCTGGCAACGGGGCTGAATCGACGGTCTGCCTACTTATGTAACGCAGATAGACCCTTTCTATCGCTGAAGCTGCTCCGGCTTATCGCCCATGAGGAGCACTTCAGCGATGATTCCTTCCCCAACTCCACCTAGTCCGGCCCACGCAGGTTGCGTCAGTCTCGACGTACTGGCTTCAGCCAAGCCTGCCCCTTTGCATCATTTCAGGCTGGACAACGGCCTCTCGGTCTACCTGCATGAAGACCACAGCGCCCCATTGGCAGTCGTCCAGTTGTGGTACCACGTCGGCTCAAGCCATGAGCCGCCAGGGCATTCGAATCTCTCGCACCTGCTCGAACATCTGATTTTCCAAGGCAGCAGCAAACTCCCGGCTGGGCAATACTCCCGATTGATCGCCCGCCTGGGCGGCGTGGCCAATGCCACCACCCATGACGACGCCACCTCGTTCGAGATGACCTTGCCTGCCACACGGCTACCCGTCGCCCTGGAGATCATGGCCGATGCCATGAAGAACGCGAACCTGGACCCGGCAGCATTCGAGCAGGAAGCCAAAACCGTTGCCGACGAACGCCGCCTCAGGGTGGACAATTCACCGATCCAGCTGGCATTTGAACAGCACCGAATGCTCGCCCATGGGGACAACGCCTATGCCATGCCCAGCTTCGGATATTCGATCGACCTCGAAGAGATGAGCCTGGCATCGGTACGGACGTGGTATCAGACGTGGTATCAACCGAACAACGCGACCTTGGTGGTCGCGGGCGCGGTCGATCCCAAAGTCCTGCGTCACCAGGTAGAGACTTACTTCGCGGCCCTGCCACCCGCCCCCCTTGATGACAAACCCGCTCCTCGGCACAGAGGCGTGCTTGCCGAACGCAGCCAGACGCTCGTTCAGCCCACGCTGGTGGATGGCCTGTTCATGTCGTTCAACGTCCCGAGCCAGGCCACAGCCCCTTCTCAGGAAATCGTCCTGGCGCTGCGCTTGCTCTGCCAAGTTCTGGGCACTGGCTACAGTGCCCGGCTGTACAGCCAACTGGTGCGTGACAAACGCCTCCTCAAATACGCTCAACTCTCCTATGACCACCACGTGCGGGGCGACACCCTGATGACGCTCTCGAGCGTCACGGTCCCGGACAGGGCCACTGCCCAACAGGCGGCTACCGAGGTATGGCAACTGATCGACACGCTTCGAACTGCTGCACTACCAGAAACAGAGCTCGAAGGTGCAAAGCTGCGCCTGCTGGCCAGGCAGTTCTACGAGCGGGACGACCTCGCGCACCAGGCGACGCTCATTGGCCATGCGGCCGCGGCCGGCCTGGATCCGGCGCTACACGATGAAGCGCCACGAATCATCCGCGACCTCACCAGCGCCACCCTGCAACGTGTCGCCAGCGAATACCTGAGCCGGGAGCGGCTGACGACAACCTACCTGCAGCACGGAGTGCCAGCATGAACGATCTCTCTTCCACCTCGGCGAACGCCGAAACCTGCAACCCTCTTGCGCCGGACACCTTCACCGAGACGCTGGCCAACCTCGTATCGGCGCAGGCCCTGGACCTCGACCCGTTCCCGCTCGTGAAGCACGACGTACAGCATTGGCGTACGAAAGAAGGCACTCGCGTGCGTTTTCTGGCTTCCCACGAACGGCCGATGTTCGACCTGGTGTTGCGTTTCAAGGCTGGCAGCGCCCTGGACGGCGATACGCCCGGTCTGGCAGCCCTGGCCCTGTACGCGCTGGACCAAGGCACTGCCGAGCTCAACGCCACCCAATTCACCGAGCGACTGGAGGGTCTGGGCGCGGTCATGAACCGGCAGGTGACCCAAGACTGCGCGATCGTCACGCTGCGCAGCCTTAACACGCCGGACCTGCGCGCTTGCGCCTTGCGCTTGATCACCGAGATGGTCGCCCGGCCTGCTTTGCGCCCAGAAGATGTCGCCAAGATCAGCGCGCGCCTTGTCGGTGCACAGCAAAGCAGCCTCCAGCCTCTGCATGCACGGTTGTTCGACGCCACGATGGAGCAATTGCTCGCAGGTCATCCCTATGCCACCCCGCTGGCCGGAACACTCGATGGCCTGGGCTCCCTGACGCCAGACGATGTACGCGCCTTCCATCGACAAGCCTACTCCGCCAACAATCTCGACATCGGCCTGGTTGGCGATCTGTCCCGTGAAGAGGCCCAAGCGCTGGTAAACGATCTTGTCCAGGCACTGCCGCAGCAGTGGGCCGCCGTGCCTCCGCCAGCGCTGCCAGTGCCTGCCGCTGGTCCCCTGCATCTTGAGCGTCCAGGCGCCAGCACTCAGGTGCTGCTGACACTCCCGCTGCATGTCTGGCCAAAGGACGAGGATTACCCAGCCCTGCTCATGGCCACTGAAATCCTGGGAGCGGGGTTCGAGTCCCGATTGACCGCCGAGCTGCGCACACGTCGCGCGCTGACCTACAGCATCTATGCTGTATTAGAACCGATGGATGCGGGATGCCTGTGGCAGGTGAGCTGGGATATCGCACCTGAATACCGGGATGCCTCCAGGGTCCTGGTATCGAACGTGCTTGAATGCTTCATCGCCCATGGGCCCACCCAGGCCGAGTGCGACCTGGCCCTGAACCAGCTGGCGGGCAAGCTGATGCGTGGCATGGCCGACAATGCGGTGCTGGCAAACGGGTTGGCAGCATTCAGCCATCAGGGGCTGCCAGCCAATCATCTGGCGAGCTACCAGGAGAAACTCGCAGCCTTGACACCCGAGGGCATTCGACAAGCCGCTCGGGGCTGGCTCGATATAAAAAAGGCTTTCTTCGCCACCCTTGGCCCTGCCGTCGATCAGCAGCCGTTGCCCGAGCCACCGACCATAGGCGTATAGGGCAACCCCTGAAGAGGCGCTTCATGGCAAGCTAGGCGAGCACATGACGAGTTGTCCAGCATGCCAAGTCCTATCGCCCAGTTCACGCCCGCCATCGGCCTCTCCAATCCGCATCTGCAAACCTTGTGGGGCCCGCTCTGGCGTAAAACGCCCGAGTTGCATCGCACCCGCGAGCGAATGTGGCTTTCCGACGGAGATTTTCTCGACCTCGACTGGCTTGGCCCCAATCAGGTCAACGCACCCGTGGTCCTGGTGCTCCATGGCCTGACCGGCTCGTCCCACTCGCCCTATGTCAAAGGCCTGCAGCAGGCCCTGCAGGCCCATAGCTGGGCCAGTGTCGCAGTGAACTGGCGAGGCTGCTCGGGCGAGCCCAACCTGTTGACGCGCAGCTACCACTCCGGCGCCAGCGAGGATCTGGCCGAGACCATCCGTCACTTGCGTGTCCAGCGACCCTTGGCACCGCTCTATGCGGTGGGGTATTCGCTGGGCGGCAATGTGTTGCTCAAGTATCTGGGGGAAAGCGGCTCGGCCAGCCAACTGCAAGCGGCAGTCGCAGTATCGGTACCGTTTCGCCTGGACCAAAGCGCCGACCGTATCGGGATGGGTTTCTCGAAGGTCTACCAAGCGCATTTCATGCGCGAATTGCTGGCCTATGTGCAACGAAAACAGCGGCACTTTCGCGACAACGGCCATGTGGAGCGGCTGGCCGAACTGGAACGGCTCGGGTCATTGCGCAACCTACGCAACTTCTGGGACTTCGACGGCAAGGTCACCGCGCCCCTGAACGGCTTCAGCGATGCCTACGACTACTACCGGCGCTCGTCGAGTCGCTACTACTTGGGCGAAAACCGCACCCCGACGCTGATCATCCAGTCCAGCGACGACCCTTTCGTCTTCGACCATAGCCTGCCGACTGCGAGTGAACTGGCGCGCGACACGCATCTGGAACTGCACAGCAGAGGTGGCCACGTGGGCTTCGTGGAAGGCAGCCTGCGCAATCCAGGGTATTACCTGGAGCGCAGGATTCCGCAGTGGTTGGTGCAGGGGGCTTGATCGTCGAAGGGATTGGCCTGTATCACGCCCCCGCTTTCCTCAGGTGGCGTCAATCACCGGTTGCCACACCGTGGCCAGGGTCGTTGATCCACTCGCTCCACGACCCGGCGTAGAGTCTGCCTAGCGGGTACCCCGCCAATGCCAGGGCGAACAAGTTGTGGCAGGCGGTCACGCCCGATCCGCAGTAGGCCACCACCTGTTCTGGCGCCCGCCCTGCCAGTTTCCGGGCAAAACGCTGCTTGAGCTGTTCGGCCGGCAAAAAGTGCCCATCCGGCCCCAAGTTGTCGGTGAAGGCCGCGCACTGAGCCCCGGGAATATGCCCGGCCACTGGGTCGATCGGCTCGACCTCACCGCGAAAACGCGGCAGGCCACGGGCATCGATCAGGGTCATTTCTGGATTGCCCAACCCCTTGGCCAGGTGCTCGGCGTCGATCACCAGTTTCATGTCCGGCGCACCGGTGAAGGTGCCCTCACGCTTGGCCGGAGGGTCCAGGCTCAGCGGCTGATGCGCGGCGTGCCAGGCCTTCAGGCCTCCGTCGAGAATCGACACCCCCTCGCGCTTGCCCAGCCAGGCCAGCAGCCACCAGGCGCGGGCAGCGAAGGCGCCCGGGCCGTCGTCGTAAAGCACCACCTGACTGTCGTTGTCCATCCCCCACTCACGCAGGCGCTCGACCAGCCGTTGCGGATCCGGCAACGGGTGACGGCCCGTCACGCCCTTGACCACCGGCCCGCTCAGGTCTCGCTCCAGATCCGCGAAGTGCGCGCCGGCGATATGCCCGAGGGCGTAGCTGCGTTGGCCGTAGTCCACATCTTCCAGGGCAAAGCGACAGTCGAGGATCACCAACCCAGGCGCGCCCAGGCGCTCGGCCAGCTGCGTTGGGGTGATCAATTGCGCAAGAGGCATGACAATCTCCTGATCGATAGCACGAAAGCCCGGGGTCACTGCTCCAGGGCCTGGTTGAACGGAACGTGGAACTCCTCGCAGAGGGCATCCACGGCGGCACGCGCGCTGGCAGTGACGAAGCCCAGTTCGAGCACCAGCACCTGGTAGACACCACGCTTGAAGGCTTCTTCTCCCAGATGCGCGGAATGTTCGCGTGTAGTACTGAGAAAACGTACCCAGGATGTCAGCACGATCCAGGCATTGATGGTCAACGATTCGACCTGCGCGGCATCCATCGCAAGAATGCCAGCATCGACGAAGCCCCGGTAGATCGCCTGGCCCTGCTGCAGGCAACGCTGGGAAAAACGGCGGTAACGGGCAGCCAGTTCCGGGTCGCTGTCGAGCAGGTGCTCGAGGTCCCGGTGCAGGAATCGGTAGTTCCACATGGCTGCCAGCAAGGCCTTGAGGTAGAAACGTTTGTCCTCGACCGTGGCGACACGCCCCTGTGGCGGACGCAGGAAGCTGTCTACCAGCTCTTCGTATTGGTTGAAGAGCACGGCGATGATCGCCTGCTTGTTGGGGAAGTGGTAGTAGAGGTTGCCGGGCGAAATTTCCATGTGCGCGGCGATGTGGTTGGTGCTGACGCTACGTTCGCCCTGTTGATTGAACAGCTCCAGGCTGTTCTGCACGATGCGCTCGCGAGTCTTCATGCGCGGGGCCATGCTCAGCTCCAGGTTCGTTGATGGTTCATCTTACGGCGTATCGACCAGGCAATGCACGGTGCTGCGGGCGCGGGGGTCCGTGGGAATGGGTTTACCTGCGAAAAGTCCGGCAGGGTGGACGGCAGGCAGACGAGTCCGCGCTGTCGGTAAATTTTCAAGACGGCACACCTTGATTGAATGTCCAGGCAACGGATTAGAGTATATGCTCTAGCCACCGAGCACCCCAGCGGAGCAGCCATGACCTCGCCGATCACTCAGCTTCCAGTGCATTCCGACCTCGACCTGCCCGCGTTGTTCGACGCCCAGCGCCAAGCCTTCGCAAACAATCCCATGCCGCCGGCGGCCCAACGTCGGCAATGGCTCCGGAGCCTGCGCGAAGCGCTGCTGCAAAACCAGCAATCGCTGATCGAGGCGATCGACCGAGACTTCGATGGCCGCAGCGCCAACGAAACCCTGCTCGCCGAGCTGATGCCGTCGATCCAAGGCCTGCGTCACGCCGAGCGTCACCTGCAACGCTGGATGAAACCTTCGCGACGCACGGTCGGCCTGGCCTTCCAACCGGCCAGCGCCCAGGTGCTCTATCAACCGCTGGGCGTGGTCGGGGTCATCGTGCCGTGGAACTACCCCTTGTTACTGGCGATCGGGCCGTTGACCTGCGCCTTGGCCGCCGGCAACCGGGTGATGCTCAAGCTCAGCGAGGCCTCACCGGCCAGCGGGAAGGCTCTCAAGACCCTGCTCGAGCGCGTGTTCCCGGCGGACTTGGTCAGCGTCGTGCTCGGCGAGGTCGAAGTCGGCCAGGCCTTCGCGCGCCTGCCTTTCGACCACCTGCTGTTCACCGGGTCCACCAGCGTGGGTCGACAAGTCATGCTGGCTGCCGCCACCAACCTCACCCCGGTGACCCTGGAACTGGGCGGCAAGTCGCCGGCCATCGTCTGCGCCAGTGTGCCGCTGGAAACCGCCGCCGAGCGCATCGCTTTCGGCAAAGGTCTCAATGCCGGCCAGACCTGCGTCGCCCCTGACTATGTGCTGGTTCCTCGCGAGCGCCTCGACGCCTTCGCCGAAGCCTACCAACGCGCCATGCGCCGTCTGTACCCGCGCATCGCCGACAACCCCGACTACAGCGCCATCATCAACACCCGGCAACTGCAACGCCTGGAGCGGCTGCTCACCGATGCCCGCGACAAGGGCGCCCGGGTGCTCGACCTGTATGCCGACGAGCCCCGCCAGGGTCGTCGCCTGCCCCCTCACGTGCTGATGGCGGTGAATGACGACATGCAGGTGATGCAGGACGAGATCTTCGGCCCCTTGCTGCCCCTGGTGCCATACGACAACCTCGATCAGGCCCTGGCCTACATCAACCAGCGCCCGAGGCCCCTGGCGCTGTACTACTTCGGCTACGACCGCGCCGAGCAGGCCCACGTGCTGCGCAACACCCATTCCGGCGGCGTGTGCCTGAACGACACGCTGTTGCATGTGGCCCAAGATGATCTTCCCTTTGGCGGCGTCGGCCCCTCGGGCATGGGCCACTACCATGGTCATGAAGGCTTCCTGACCTTCAGCAAGGCCAAGGCGGTGTTGGCCAAGCAACGCCTCAACACCGCCCGGCTGATCTACCCTCCTTATGGCAAAGCCTTGCAGCGCCTGATTTTCAAGCTGTTCATCCGTTGAGCGAGGGGATGCCATGCACCGCCGAGACCTGCTTCGGTTCAGCCTGGGTGCCAGCGTTTTCTTGAGCACCGCCAGCCTGGTCGGCTGTGCGCCGCAGACATCCGCTGCAGGTTTCTCGGTGCTACGCGAAAACGACTTGCCGATGCTGGCTGCGGTGATTCCGGTGGTGCTCGCCGGCACTCAGGCCAGCGACGCACTGGTACTGCACAGCCTGGATCACAAGCTGGCAGCGCTCTCGCCTGAAATGCTCAAACTCACCCGCCAGTTGTTCGACGTGCTCAGCCTGCCGCTGACCCGTGGACCATTGACGGGCATCTGGGGCAGTTGGGAAAACGCCAGCAGCGCCCAGGTGAACACCTTCCTGCGACGCTGGCGCGACAGTTCGCTGGACATGCTGCGCATGGGCCACGCCTCGCTGCTGCAACTGCTGCTCATGGCCTGGTACGAACGCCCCGAGGCCTGGGCGGCCTGCGGCTATCCCGGCCCACCGAAGATCTGACCAAGAGGCTTGCCCATGCCTGTCGCCGACCCGTTTCGCCAAGGCCTCGCCCGGGGCTGGATCACCTACGATGGTTCGCGTCTGGACCAGGACCTGACGCTGGAGGCCGACATCGCCGTGATTGGCAGTGGTGCTGGCGGCGCCACCAGCGCAGAGCTGCTCAGCGCCGCAGGCTTCAAGGTGCTGTTGATCGAGGAAGGCCCGCTCAAGACCAGCAGCGATTTCCACCTGCAGGAAAACGAGGCCTACGCCCAGTTGTACCAGGAAGGGCTCGGGCGCATGAGCAAGGATGGCGCCATCACCATCCTCCAAGGGCGCGCCGTGGGCGGTACCACCTTGGTCAACTGGACCTCCAGTTTCCGCACCCCTGAGCAAACCCTCGAGCACTGGGCCCGGGAGCACGGCGTCAAAGGGCTCGCCAGCGAAGACCTGCGCCCTTGGTTCGAGCGCATCGAGCAACGCCTGGGCATCAGCCCCTGGGCCCTGCCGCCTAACCCCAACAACGACGTGCTGCGCCGGGGCTGCGAAGTGCTCGGCTACCGCTGGGCAGTGATACCGCGCAATGTGCGCGGCTGCTGGAATTTGGGCTACTGCGGCATGGGTTGCCCGGTCAACGCCAAGCAATCGATGCTGGTGACCAGCATTCCCACCACCCTCGACAACCACGGCGAGCTGCTCTATCTGGCCCGTGCGCAGCGATTCGAACATGACGGCAGGCGTATCACCCAACTGCTGTGCCAGGCCCTGGACCGCCGGGGCGTGGAGCCGACCGGGTACCAGGTACGGATCCGCGCACGGCACTATGTACTGGCTGGCGGCGGCATCAACAGCCCAGCCCTGCTGCTGCGCTCCGAGGCGCCCGACCCGCACCGACGGCTGGGCAAGCGCACCTTCCTGCACCTGGTCAATTTCAGCGCGGCCTTGTTCGATGAGCGCATCGATCCGTTCTATGGCGCGCCTCAGTCCATCTACAGCGACCAATTCCAGTGGCGCGACGGCGTCGATGGGCCGATCGGCTTCAAACTCGAAGTGCCCCCGCTGCATCCGGCGCTGGCAAGCACGCTGCTGGGCGCCCATGGCCAGGAAAGCGCCCGGCGCATGGCCGCGTTGCCACATACCCATGTCATGCTGGCGTTGCTGCGCGATGGTTTCCACCCCGAGAGCCAGGGCGGCCAGGTGGAGCTGCGCGGCGACGGCTCGCCGGTGCTCGATTATCCCATCACCGACTACTTGCGCGATGGCCTGCGCCGGGCCTACTTGAGCATGGCGCGCATCCAGTTCGCCGCCGGCGCTACCCAAGTGATACCGGTGCACAGCGATGCCCGCTACACCACAGACCTGCCCCAGGCGCAGGCGTTGATCGACGAATTGCGCCTGGAGCCGTTTCGCACGCGCCTGGGCAGTGCCCACGTAATGGGCGGCTGCGCCCTTGGCGAGGATCCACGCCAGGCCGTGTGCGACAGCCTGGGGCGGCACCACCAGTTGGAGAACCTGTCGATCCACGACGGCTCGCTGTTCCCCACCAGCATTGGCGCCAACCCGCAACTGTCGATCTACGCCCTCGCCGCCCGGCTCAGCGACGCCCTGGCCACCCGCCTGGCACGGGGCGCATGACAACGAACGGCCTGGCTGTCTATAGTGCCCTCATTCGGCCGTGCGACTTGGCCGGGCAGCAGTCGCTGCGCTACCATCCGACTCCCCAACGCACTCCAGCCAGGATGACGCGATGAACCGAGTGTTGTACCCGGGTACTTTCGACCCCATTACCAAAGGCCACGGCGATCTGGTCGAGCGCGCCTCGCGTCTGTTCGATCACGTGATCATCGCAGTCGCCGCCAGCCCGAAGAAAAACCCGCTGTTCCCGCTGGAGCAACGCGTGGAGCTGGCCCGTGAGGTCACCAAGCACCTGCCCAATGTCGAGGTCATCGGTTTCTCGAGCCTGCTGGCGCATTTCGCCAAGGAGCAGGGTGCCAATGTCTTCCTGCGCGGCCTGCGTGCAGTCTCGGACTTCGAGTACGAGTTCCAGCTGGCCAACATGAACCGGCAACTGGCCCCGGACGTCGAAAGCCTGTTCCTGACGCCGTCGGAGCGCTACTCGTTCATTTCCTCGACCCTGGTCCGGGAAATCGCCGCCCTGGGTGGCGACATCAGCAAATTCGTCCACCCGGTGGTGGCCGAGGCGCTGACCCTACGCTTCAAGAAGTGACACCCACCGCCTGATCATCGCGCCAGCGTGCACTGCGGGCGCGAATGCGGCACAATTGTGCCCACTGGTTTGATACATGCCCGGGCCAAGAGCCCCGGCCGGAGCCCCCATGTCCCTGATCATCACCGACGATTGCATCAACTGCGACGTCTGCGAACCCGAGTGCCCGAACGCCGCTATCTCCCAAGGCGAAGAGATCTATGTGATCGACCCGAACCTGTGCACCCAGTGCGTAGGTCATTACGACGAGCCGCAGTGCCAGCAGGTCTGCCCGGTCGACTGCATCCCTCTGGATGAAGCTCACCCGGAGACCCACGACGAGCTGATGGAAAAGTACAAGCGGATCACCGGCAAGGCTTGAAGCGCTCGGCAAGGGTTTCGCACTTCTTCGCGGGTGAACCCGCACCCACAGATTCTGCGGTGCTCTTAAGACCACCAGTAACCTGTGGCGACGGGTTCACCCGCGAAGGCCCATGAGGCGATCCCAATCATGATCAGCGCTGGCAGCGCGGGCAGTACACGCTGGCCCGCTGCCCCAGCTTCACTTCCCTGAGCGTCGTGCCGCAGACCTTGCACGGCTGTTCCCCGCGCCCATACACGAACAAGTCCTGCTGGAAGTATCCCGGCTGCCCGTCGCCTCCGATGAAGTCGCGCAGTGTCGTGCCGCCCTGCTCGATCGCCGCTGCCAGCACCCGCTTGATCTCGATCGCCAGCCTCACATAACGCGCCCGAGAGACGCCGCCGGCCTCGCGCCGCGGGTCGATGCCGGCCGCGAACAGCGCCTCGGTAGCGTAGATGTTACCCACCCCCACCACCACGGCGTTATCCATGATGAACGGCTTGATCGCCATGCTCCGCCCGCGGGATAACTGGAACAACCGCTCGCCATCGAACAGGTCGGTCAGCGGCTCCGGCCCCAGACGCATGAGCAACTCATGATTGAACGGGTCCAGGCTCCAGAGCATCGCGCCGAAACGACGCGGGTCGGTGTAGCGCAGGGCTAGCCCCGATTCCAGTTCGATGTCTACGTGCTCGTGCTTGCCCACCGGCAAGCCCTGCTCCACCAGGCGCAGGTTGCCCGACATGCCCAGGTGGCTGATCAAGGTGCCGACCTCGGCATTGATCAACAGGTATTTGGCGCGCCGCTGAACGGTGAGGATGCGCTGCCCGGAAAGACGCACATCCAGATCCTCAGGGATCGGCCAGCGCAGGCGCCGGTCACGCACCACCACGCGGCTGACCCGCTGACCTTCCAGGTAAGGCGCGATACCGCGCCGGGTAGTCTCGACTTCAGGTAGTTCCGGCATGGTCTTTCAGTGTCCGCCCAATTCGCGAATGGTTTGCTTGAGGTGCTCGAAGTCGTACTCCGACAGGCCGATGTAGTCGAGCACCAAGGGCCCGACCACCTGCCACTCATGGTCTTCGGCCTGGTTGCCCAGTACCCGGTAAGAGGCGCAGATGTGCTCGGCCATCTTCAACACCGCGAGCAGGTTCTTCAGTCGAGTATCGCCCGAAGCGTCGTCGCGAAACACTGCCAGGGCATTGTGATGATTGGCGATGGCCGCCGTGATGTGCTCCGGCAGGCGCCAGGACTTGGCGGTGTAGTAACCCACCACCGAATGGTTGGTGTTGAACATGCGGTTTTCGGTGTCCACCACCCGCGTCTGCTCGCTGGCCTGGGCATAGGCGGTTTCCAGCACGCTCATGTAGTCGGGGAAGCGCTTGAGCATCAGCGGCACGCCGCAATCATGGAACAAGCCCAGGGTATAGGCCTCGTCCACGGCCGGGATGTCGGTGTGCCTGGCCAGGGTCAGGCAGGTCATGGCCACGTCCTGGGCGGTGTCCCAGAAGCGATTGAGCGTGACGATGGTTTCATCGCTCATCTCGCCCTTGATCGACAAGGCGTTGATCAGGTTGATGATCGAACCGCTGCCCAACAGCGCCACGGCGCGCTGGATCGAACCGACCTTGTCGGCCAGCCCGAAGTGCGGGGAATTCACCAGTTTGAGCAAGGCCCCCGAGAGCCCCGGATCCTGGGCGATCAGCCGGCAGATGGTGTCCAGGTCCGGGTCTGGCATGTACTGCTCGAACTGCAGATCGACCATGATCTGCGGTTGCGGCGCGATGCTGATTCCTTGCAGGACCTGCTGGATCTGTTCGGGACTGAGTTCCTGGGACATGGTGCACACATACATTGAGGACGGCGAATTCTACCGTCCTCCGCCCGGCAGGGCACCCACCACTGGCGAACTGCGCCGGAACTTTCCCCCACGCCACTGGCCTGCACTCTCAAGACCCACCCTCAAAGGAGAACCTCCCATGAGTGCAATACTGAACGGCAAGCGCGTGGCTTTCTTGGTCACCGATGGCTTCGAGCAGGTGGAATTGACCGGCCCGCGCGAGGCCCTGGAACGCAACGGCGCGGTGGTCGATATCCTGAGCGACAAGGAAGGCACGGTGCGCGGCTGGAACCATGACAAGCCCGCTGATGAGTTCGCCGTGGACGCCACCTTCGAAGGCGCCAGCCTGGACCTGTACGACGCCCTGGTGCTGCCAGGCGGTGTGCAGAACTCCGATACCATCCGGATCATCCCGGCTGCCCAGAAGCTGGTGAAAAGCCATGATTCGGCCCGCAGGCCGCTCGCCGTGATCTGCCATGGCGCCTGGCTGCTGGTCTCTTGTGGCCTGGCCAAGGGGCGCCGGTTGACCAGTTACAAGACCCTGCAGGACGACATCCGCAACGCTGGCGGCGAGTGGGTCGACGAAGAAGTGGTGGTCGATGGCAACCTGATCACCAGCCGCAAGCCCGACGACATTCCGGCATTCAGCGAACAGCTGGTCAAGGCGCTGGCCTGAGACGCGGGCAACCCCGTACCCACAGGCTAAGCGGTGTCGCTGGGCACCACTGAACCCTGTGGGAGGGGTTGACCCGAAAAAGCGCCTGTCCGGGCAGCGGAAAACCGACGGGGCAACGCTCAGCGTATGGCCAACACGCTATAATCCCGCTCTTTTTCCCGGAGCGACGTCATGTCCCTGCCCAGCCTTCGCCTCAAAGCCAATGCCGATCGCCGCCTGCGCGCCGGCCACCTGTGGGTCTACAGCAATGAAGTCGATGTTGCCGCAACCCCGCTGCAAGGCCTGAAGGCCGGTCAGCAGGCCATCCTCGAAGCCGCCAACGGCAAGCCCTTGGGCGTGGTGGCCATGAGCCCGAACAATCTCATCTGCGCACGCCTGCTGTCCCGTGACGCCAAGCTGCCCCTGGACAAGTCGCTGCTGGTTCACCGCCTCAATGTGGCCCTTTCCCTGCGTGAGCGTCTGTTCGACCAGCCCTGCTACCGCCTGGTCTACGGCGATTCCGACCTGCTGCCGGGCCTGGTGGTGGACCGCTTCTACGACATGCTGGTGGTCCAACTGGCCTCGGCCACCATGGAGGCGCACAAGGACGATGTGATCGCCGCCTTGGTGCAGGTGCTCAAGCCCAGCGGCATCCTGTTCAAGAACGACTCCGCCGCCCGTGATGCCGAAGGTCTGGAACGTTATGTCGAGACGGTCTACGGGGAAGTCCCGGACTGGGTCCCGCTACAGGAGAACGGCGTGAAGTTCGAAGCGCCTGTGCGTGATGGCCAGAAGACCGGCTGGTTCTACGACCACCGCATGAACCGCGCGCGCCTGGCCCCCTACGTCAAGGGCAAGCGTGTACTGGACCTGTTCAGCTACATCGGTGGCTGGGGCGTGCAGGCCGGTGTGTTCGGCGCCAGCGAAGTGTTCTGCGTCGATGCCTCGGGCTTCGCCCTCGACGGCGTCGAGCGCAACGCAGCGCTCAACGGTATCAGCGAGAAGCTGACCTGCATCGAAGGCGACGTGTTCGAGGCCCTGCGCGAGCTCAAGGCCGCCGAGGAACGCTTCGACGTGATCATTGCCGACCCACCCGCCTTCATCAAACGCAAGAAGGACCTGAAAAACGGCGAGGCTGCCTATCGTCGCCTGAACGAGCAAGCCATGCGCATGCTCACCAAGGATGGCATCCTGGTCAGCGCCTCCTGCTCGATGCACCTGCCCGAGGACGACCTGCACAACATCCTGCTGACCAGCGCCCGCCACCTGGACCGCAACCTGCAGTTGCTCGAGCGCGGCGGCCAAGGCCCAGACCACCCCGTGCACCCAGCGATCCCCGAGACCCGCTACATCAAGAGCATCACCTGCCGCCTGCTGCCCAACAGCTGACCGTTGCAAGCTGCAAGAGGGTAGCCTCACCGCACCCGTCTTGCAGCTTGTAGTTCCAAGCTCGTAGCTCCAAGCTCAAAACGTACCACCTGTACCTGAACCATTCCCTCGCCGCGCCAGCGGTGTAGAATCGGCCTATTCATCGCCAGACATCCCCGGCGGGTTTATGAGCTCTGGTCGAGCACACGGCGATCCCGTGACGCTTTCGGCCTCATCCGTGCCAGCGGCAACCGGCCTTCGGCGCAAAGGAAAGACAAGCTCACTCCCCATTTTGTGACCTGATTAAGCCGCCAGGAGTGCTTCATGCCTGATTATCGTTCCAAGACTTCCACCCAGGGCCGCAACATGGCCGGCGCTCGTGCCCTGTGGCGCGCCACCGGGATGAAGGACGAAGACTTCAAGAAACCGATCATCGCCATCGCCAATTCGTTCACCCAGTTCGTCCCAGGCCACGTGCACCTGAAGGACCTGGGCCAGCTGGTCGCCCGCGAAATCGAACGCGCCGGAGGCGTGGCCAAGGAATTCAACACCATCGCGGTCGACGACGGCATCGCCATGGGCCATGACGGCATGCTGTACTCCCTGCCGAGCCGCGAGATCATCGCCGACGCCGTGGAATACATGGTCAATGCCCACTGCGCCGACGCCATCGTGTGCATCTCCAACTGCGACAAGATCACCCCCGGCATGCTGATGGCCGCCCTGCGCCTGAACATCCCGGTGATCTTCGTCTCCGGTGGCCCGATGGAAGCCGGCAAGACCAAGCTGGCCAGCCATGGCCTGGATCTGGTCGACGCCATGGTCATCGCCGCCGACTCCAGCGCCAGCGACGAGAAAGTCGCCGAGTACGAGCGTAGCGCCTGCCCGACCTGCGGTTCGTGCTCCGGCATGTTCACCGCCAACTCGATGAACTGCCTGACCGAAGCCCTGGGCCTCGCCCTGCCGGGCAATGGCTCCACCCTGGCCACCCACGCCGACCGCGAACAGCTGTTCCTGACCGCTGGCCGCACTATCGTCGAGCTGTGCAAACGCTACTACGGCGAGAACGACACGTCCGTCCTGCCGCGCAGCATCGCCAGCTTCAAGGCGTTCGAGAACGCCATGACCCTGGACATCGCCATGGGCGGCTCGACCAACACCATCCTGCACCTGCTGGCCGCCGCCCAGGAAGCGGAGGTGGACTTCGACCTGCGCGACATCGATCGCCTGTCGCGTAAAGTCCCGCAGTTGTGCAAGGTGGCGCCGAACATCCAGAAGTACCACATGGAAGACGTGCACCGCGCCGGCGGCATCATCAGCATCCTCGGCGAACTGGCCCGCGGCGGCCTTCTGCACACCGACCTGCCGACCGTGCACAGCCGCAGCATGGAAGAAGCCATCGCCAAGTGGGACATCACCCAAACCGATGACGAAGCGGTACACACCTTCTTCAAGGCAGGCCCTGCCGGCATCCCGACCCAGACCGCCTTCAGCCAATCGACCCGTTGGGAGACCCTGGACGCCGACCGCGCCGAAGGCTGCATCCGCAGCGTCGAGCACGCCTACTCCCAGGAAGGTGGCCTGGCGGTGCTGTACGGCAACATCGCCCTGGACGGCTGCGTGGTGAAGACCGCCGGTGTCGACGACTCGATCCTGGTGTTCGAAGGCAACGCGAAGATCTTCGAAAGCCAGGACAGCGCCGTGCGCGGCATCCTGGCCGACGAAGTGAAGGCCGGCGATGTGGTGATCATTCGCTATGAAGGCCCCAAAGGCGGTCCGGGCATGCAGGAGATGCTGTACCCGACTTCGTACCTCAAGTCCAAGGGCCTGGGCAAAGCGTGCGCCCTGCTCACCGACGGCCGCTTCTCTGGCGGCACCTCGGGCCTGTCGATCGGCCACGCCTCGCCGGAAGCCGCTGCAGGCGGAGCCATCGGCCTGGTGCGCGACGGCGACAAGATCCTCATCGACATCCCTAACCGCACCATCAACCTGTTGGTCAGCGACGAGGAACTGGCGCACCGTCGCATCGAGCAGGACAAGAAAGGCTGGAAGCCTGCCGAAGCCCGCCCACGCAAAGTGACCACCGCCCTGAAGGCCTACGCCCTGCTGGCCACCAGCGCCGACAAAGGCGCTGTGCGCAACAAGGCGATGCTCGAAGGGCTGTAAGGCCTGAAGGCATAAAAAACCGGCGCCCCGTGCGCCGGTTTTTTTGTGGGAGCGGGTTTAACCGCGAATCCAATCAAGCAACACAGGAGCTACTGAATCTGCTCCGGCGTCACGATCACCCAGTTCTTGTCCGCCGTCACCGGCAGCCCTTCCTTGGCCTGGGCCGCTGCGTTCTTGGCGATCATCCCGTTCATCTGGTCCATGTACTTGGCCTTGCGGTTGACCCACAGATGGATGCCGCCCTTGTTCACATCGACGCTGTGAAACTGCATGTAGCCATCGCTGGTGGGGGTGTCGCCGCCGACCAGCACGGGCTTTTTCCATTCGTCGATGTAGGTGAGGATGGCGGCCTGTTTACCTGCCATCCAGGTGGCCGGAGTCCACAGGTAGGGCGTCAGCTCCAGCTCCTGATTGGCCTTGGCGTCGTAGTTGCCTTCGCTGATCTGCTTGCGAGGCGTGGTCAACTGCCCGGTGGTGCGGTTCTTGAGCAACAGACTGACGCCAATCACGTTTTGCGGTTTGACGTTGTAGCCGTACTTGGGGTCCGAGGCGACCATGCGCACCAAGTCCTCGGACGCTGCGGAGATCACGTACACGTCGATCCCGTTTTCCATCAGCTTGTTGTACAGCTCTGTCTGCCCGGTGAAGACCTTCGGCGGCTGCACCTCCATCTGCTTGACCTGGTCGCCGTCGTAATAGGTGGTCGGGATCGGCTTGCCTGAGGCCATCAGCTCATCGACTTGCACCTTCAGTTCCTTGAGGGTGAAGCCTGAAAATACCTGGGCCACCCAGGGATAGCAGACCATGTCGTCGATTTCGCAGAGGCGGTAGTAGTAACTGAACAGGCTCTCCTTGTGATCAGCGGTGTCCTTGAACGGGATCAGCTTCAGGGAGGGGTCGAGCTTGTCGCGGGTGATCAGCCCTTTGTTTTCCATGAACGGCAGCAGGGACTCTTCCAGGTCGAAGCGGTAACTGGTGTTGTCCATGTCGAACACCGCGTAGTTACCTTTGTTGGCATTGGCGGCGATCATGCTGTCCAACTGCTTGGCGGCCTCTGCGGGCCAGTGCTTGAGCTCGGTGGCCCAGGTCTCGACGCTCAGCAGCAGGGCCAGGCCCGCCGCGAGTACTTTCGGAGCAGACTTCATTGCAAGTTCTCCTGAACAGTGGACCTGCAACGCTAGACAAACCCCCGCCACTACAAGGGCCCGACAGCGACGTCGAACCTTCTCCACGCGCCACGTGATGTTCCAGGTGCGACGCCTTTATATTCCAGAAACGACTAAGCACATTCGATTTGGGTATAAATTCGTTTGTTTTCAGGCTGTTAGCATTTGCGTTCGCAATCGCTCAATCAGAGGCGATGCCTCTTGTGCTTTACCTGGAGCTTCAATGAACCTGCCGTTGTCACTCAACCTGCTGGCCTTCGTGGTCTTGTTACTGGGCCTTTCGCAAACCCGCCGTACCGACTGGAGCCTGGCCCGGAAAGTCCTGCTCGGCCTGGTGCTGGGCGTATCGTTCGGTCTGGTGCTGCACACGCTTTATGGCGCGGGCCATCCGGTGCTCAAGGCGACGATCGCCTGGCTCGACCTGGTCGGCAACGGTTACGTGGGCCTGTTGCAGATGATCGTGATGCCGCTGATCTTCGCCTCGATCCTCAGCGCGGTGGCTCGCCTGCACAACGCATCGTCCCTGGGCCGGATCAGCGTGCTGAGCATCGGCATCCTGTTGCTGACCACCGCGATCGCGGCGCTGATCGGCATCACCCTGACCAACCTCTTCGGCCTGAGCGCCGACGGCCTGGTGGCCGGCGCCCAGGAAACCGCGCGGCTGCAAACCATCCACAGCGACTACGCGGGCAAGGTCGCCGACCTCAACATCCCGCAGTTGCTGCTGTCGTTCATCCCCACCAACCCGGTGGGTGACCTGGCGCGGGCCAAGCCGACCTCGATCATCAGCGTGGTCATCTTCGCTGTGTTCCTGGGCCTGGCTGCCTTGCAACTGATCAAGGACGACGCCGACAAGGGCAACCGCGCCTTGGCGGCCATCGATACCCTGCAGGCCTGGGTGATGCGCCTGGTGCGCCTGGTGATGAAGCTCACTCCCTACGGCGTGCTGGCGCTGATGGCCAAGGTGGTCGCCAGCTCCAACCTCGAGGACATCCTCAAGCTGGGCAGCTTCGTGGTGGTGTCGTACCTGGGCCTGGGCCTGATGTTCGTGGTGCATGGCGTGATCCTGGCCGCGACCGGCGTCAGCCCGCTGCGCTTTCTGCGCAAGGTCTGGCCCGTGCTCACCTTCGCCTTCACCAGCCGCTCGAGCGCAGCGAGCATCCCGCTGAACATCGAAGCGCAGACCCGGCGCCTGGGCGTTCCGCCGTCCATCGCCAGCTTCAGCGCCTCGTTCGGCGCCACCATCGGCCAGAACGGCTGTGCCGGCCTGTACCCGGCCATGCTGGCGGTGATGGTCGCGCCTGCGGTGGGCATCGATACCTTCGACCCACTGTGGATCGCCACCTTGGTGGCCATCGTCACCCTCAGCTCGGCAGGTGTAGCCGGTGTGGGCGGCGGCGCGACCTTCGCTGCGCTGATCGTGCTGCCCGCCATGGGCCTGCCGGTGGAGCTGGTGGCGTTGCTGATTTCCGTGGAGCCGCTGATCGACATGGGTCGCACTGCATTGAACGTGAACGGCTCCATGACGGCAGGCGTAGTCACCAGCCAGTTGCTCAAGCAGACCGACCAGCAGGTGCTGGCCGATGATGCCCATGCCGAGCTGAGCCATTCCTAGCTCCGTGGCGACTGCTTCGCGGGTAAATCCGCGCCCACAGGGTTGGTGGTGATCCTTGCGGGAGCGGGTTCACCCGCGAAGGGCTGCAAAGCAGCCCCGGTAGTTTCAAACCTTGTCCCACACCTCGAAGTGATACGCAGGCTTGCCTTCCTCGGCCTGCGGCTCACTCGACACCAAGCGCCAGTGAGCCTTGTCGAACTCAGGGAACCACGCATCCCCCTCCGGCGATAGCTCCACCCGGGTCAGGTACATGCGGCTGACCAAGCCCTTCTCCAGCGCTTGCCCGTACAACTGCGCCCCGCCGATCAACATAAGCTCGCCGACGCCCTGTTCCCGCGCCCACTGCTCGGCCCGTACCCGAGCTGCCTCCAGCGAGGGAAACACCTCGGCGCCCTGCAATTGCAGGCCCGGCTGGCGGCTGACCACGATGTTCAGGCGCCCCGGCAAGGGGCGGCCCAGCGAATCCCAGGTCTTGCGCCCCATGATGATGGGCTTGCCCAGGGTGGTGGCCTTGAAGTACTTGAAGTCCCCCGGCAGGTGCCAGGGCATGGTGTTGTCGATGCCGATCACACGGTTCTCTGCGAGTGCCGCGATCAGGCTGAGGGGGAGTGATGTATTCATGGTGGCGAGGATAGCACCCGACGCCTGGGTTATGCTTTGCCCTGACTTGTGCAATGGAAGAGCTCGTGACTGCACCCACCCTATTCGACAAACGCTGGCTCACCGAAGCGGTGCGCCTGCGCGAGGAACAGGCCGGCCCCCTGGAAGATCAGGAAGCCAACCGCCGCGCCCGCCAACAAGGTGGCGACCTGGCGGCGCGCATCGAAACGCGCGCGCTGTGGCTGGCCGAACGCGATGGTATGACCCACGCCCTGCGCCATTGGAAACAGGGCGCGCGCCTGGCCCTGCTGGCCCTGATGGTACTGGCCGTTCTCAGCGGCGCCGGCCTGGGGCTGGCGGCCCTGGGCGACGGGCAGCGCCCGGTGAATGTGTTCTGGGCCCTGGGCAGCCTGCTGGGGCTGAACCTGCTGATGCTGCTGGGATGGGCCGCCGGGCTGTTGCTGGCCGGCGAGCACGACACAGGCCTTGGCCGTCTGTGGCTATGGCTCAGCGAACGCTTGGCCCGCGATGCGCAGGCCGCGCACCTGGCCCCCGCCTTGCTGGTGATGCTGCAACGCCAACGGCTCAACCGCTGGCTGCTCGGCGCGCTGGTGCATGGCCTGTGGCTGCTGGCAATGGTCGCCGCAGTGGGCATGCTTCTGGCGTTGCTGGCCACCCGGCGCTACGGCTTCGTCTGGGAAACCACCCTGCTCGCCGCAGAACCGTTCATCCATCTGACCCAGACCCTCGGCGCTCTGCCTTCGTTACTGGGCTTCGCGGTGCCCGATGAAGCCCTGATCCGCGCCAGCGGCGACACCCTGCCCGCGCTCGACCTGGCACGCCAGGCCTGGGCCAGCTGGTTGCTTGGCGTGGTGCTGGTGTACGGCTTGCTGCCGCGCCTGTTGCTCGCCCTGCTCTGCCTGTGGCACTGGCATCAGGGTCGCGCGCGTTTGAAGCTGGACCTGAACCTGCCCGGCTACAGCCACCTGCGCGAGGTGTTGATGCCCAGCAGCGAACGGCTCGGCGTGCAGGACGCCGCGCCTCACGCCCTGCCCGAGTTCCGGGCCGGCCAATTGGGCGTTCAGGATGGCGGCGCCCTGCTGGTCGGCCTGGAGCTGGATGACCAGCGTCCTTGGCCACCCATTCTGCCCAAGACCGTGGCCAACGCGGGCGTGCTGGACAGCCGCGAATCGCGCAACAAGCTGCTGGAGCAACTGAGCCGCTTCCCGCCAGCCCGCCTGGCCATCGCCTGCGACCCCCGTCGCTCGCCTGACCGTGGCAGCCTCGCACTGCTGGCCGAACTGGCACGTAACGCAGGGGCCACACGCATCTGGCTGCTCCAGGCCCTCCCAGGCGAGCCGCTGGACGCCGATCGCCTGGGTGATTGGCATGACGCCCTGGATCGCCTCGGCCTGCCCCACGCCGACACCTCGCCCATGACCTGGTTGGAGCACGGCCATGACTGAGCCCCTGAAGCTGGCCGTGGTCGGCCACACCAACGTCGGCAAGACCTCCCTGCTGCGCACCCTGACCCGTGACGTCAGCTTCGGCGAGGTCTCCCACCGGCCCAGCACCACCCGTCACGTGGAGGGCGCGCGGCTGTCGGTGGACGGCGAGCCGCTGCTGGAGCTGTACGACACGCCCGGCCTGGAAGATGCCATCGCCCTGCTCGATTACTTGGAACGCCTGGAACGCCCCGGCGAACGCCTGGACGGCCCGGCACGGCTGGAGCGGTTTCTCCAGGGCAGCGAGGCGCGCCAGCGTTTCGAACAGGAAGCCAAGGTCCTGCGCCAACTGCTGGCGAGCGATGCCGGGCTCTATGTGATCGATGCCCGCGAGCCGGTGCTGGCCAAGTACCGCGATGAGCTGGAAGTCCTGGCCAGTTGCGGCAAGCCCTTGCTGCCCGTGCTCAACTTCGTCGCCAGCCAGCAGCATCGCGAGCCTCAGTGGCGCGAAGCCCTCGCCCGTCTTGGCCTGCACGCCCTGGTGCGCTTCGACAGCGTGGCGCCGCCCGAGGATGGCGAACGGCGCCTGTACGAGAGCCTGGCCCTGCTGCTCGAGGACGCCCGCCCCGCCCTGCAACGCCTGATCGACGACCAGCAGGCCCAGCGCAAGGCACGCCAGCAAAGTGCCAAGCGCTTGATCGCCGAGTTGCTGCTCGACTGCGCCGCCTGCCGACGCAGCGTCGAGGCCGAACCTGCCGCCGAAGCCCAAGCCATCGAAACCCTGCGTCATGAGGTGCGTCAACGCGAGCAACGCTGCGTCGAAGCACTGCTCAAGCTCTATGCCTTCCGTCGCGACGACGCCCATGCCGGTGACCTGCCCTTGCTCGATGGGCGCTGGGGGGATGACCTGTTCAACCCGGAGACTTTGAAGCTGCTCGGCGTGCGCCTGGGCAGCGGCGTGGCGGCCGGGGCTGCCGCCGGGGCTGGCGTGGACCTGCTGGTGGGTGGCCTGACCCTGGGTGCCGCCGCCCTGGCCGGGGCCATTGCCGGTGGCGCACTGCAAACGGCGCGCAACTATGGGTCGCGCCTGATGGGCAAGCTCAAAGGCCAGCGCGAACTGACCGTGGACGACACAGTGCTGCGCCTGCTGGCGCTGCGCCAACAACAGCTGATGGTAGCGCTCGACAGCCGCGGACATGCCGCGCAAGACAGCATCCGCCTAAGCGAGCCGGATGAAAAAGCCTGGCGTGAGGGCAAGCTGCCCGAGGCCCTCAAGCGCGCCCGGGCGCACCCCCAGTGGTCGACGCTCAACCCTGGCGCGCGAGTCAATCAGGCCGAGCGGCAGGAGCAACTCGAAGCCCTGGTGAACGACTTGTAGATCCCTTCGCGGGTTTACCCGCGTAGAGGTCTGTCAGAGCAACGCCAGGGCCTTTTCCTTGAGCATCGCCAGGTCGATCACCGGTACCCCGACCTCCTTGGCCATTTCGTCCCACTCGCGCATGCGCAGACTGACCTTGAACAACGGGTCCTGCTCGAATGCGTCGGCCTCGGCATCGCTCATCACCCCGCCTTGATATTCGAGCGTACGCCGGCTCGCCTCGCTCAGGCGGTCGTAGTAACCCGGCTGGCGCAAGGTCAGGTAGCGCTTGGCCTCGACGTGGTACTGCACCAACCGCGCCATGCGCTCGCCGAAACCGCAGCGGCGCAGGTACTCGGCCCCGATCCGCTCGTGGCTGACCACCCCATAGCCGCCCATGTCCCCTTCGCCCTCCCCGCACAGATGGCCGATGTCATGGAAGAATGCGGCCAACACCACTTCATCGTCGAAGCCCTCGGCCATGGCCAATTCGGCGGCCTGGGACATGTGCTCGATCTGGGTGATCGCCTCGCCGATGTAGTCGTCGGCGCCGTGGCGTTCGTAGAGGGTGAAAGTGGTATGGATGATCTGTTCGGGGGTGGGCATTGCTCATCTCCAGAATTAGGTACCAATACATTCGCGGGTAAACCCGCTGCCACAAGGTTCAGCATCATCCCTGTGGCAGCGGGTTTACCCGCGAATGAGGGCAAGCGGCCCTCGCAAGAGACTAGCCGCGATTACTGCTGAGCGACTTTCTCCGACTTGCCGTCATAGCGCTTGCGCCACTCGCTCAGGATCTCGTCGCGGTTCTTCGAGGCCCAGGCGAAATCGTTTTTGATCAGGCGCTGCTCGTAATCTGCCGGCAGCTCGGTCTGCGGCTTGGCGATGCCAGGGGCGGCAAGCACGGCGAAGTTTTCCTTGTACAGCTCCATGGCCGCGGGGCTTGCCGAGAAATCGGCCAGGCGCTTGGCGGCCTCGGCCTTCGGCGAGCCCTTGATGACCGCGGTGGCTTCGATTTCCCAGCCCAGGCCTTCCTTGGGCAGGATGATATCCAGCGGCGCGCCCTGGCGCTTGAGCTGCACGGCCGGGTACTCGAAGGAGATACCGATCGGGAACTCACCGGCCGCAGCCAGCTTGCACGGCTTGGACCCGGAGTGGACGTACTGACCGATGTTCTGGTGCAAGGCGTCCATGTAGGCCCAGCCCTGAGGCTCGCCGAAGGTCTGCAGCCAGGCACTGACATCCAGGAAGCCGGTGCCCGACGAGGCCGGGTTCGGCATGACGATCTTGCCCTTGTACTCAGGCTTGGTCAGGTCCTGCCAGCTCACCGGCTTGCTCAGGCCCTGCTTCTCGGCCTCGACGGTGTTGAAGCAGAGGGTGGCAGCCCAGACGTCCATGCCGACCCAGGCAGGCGGGTTGGCGGCGTCGCGGTAGTTGGGGGAGATCTTGCCCAGGTCTTTGGGCGCGTAGGCTTCGAGCATGCCGTTCTGGTCGAGGATAGCCAGGCTGGAGGCAGCCAGGCCCCACACCGCGTCTGCCTGCGGGCGGTCTTTTTCGGCCAGCAGCTTGGCGGTGATGATACCGGTGGAGTCACGCACCCATTTGATCTCGATGTCCGGGTTGGCCTTCTCGAAGGCCTGCTTGTAGCTCTTGAGCTGCTCGGCTTCCAGGGCGGTGTAGACCGTCAGTTGGGTCCCGGCGGCCGAAGCCTGCAGGCTGAACACGGCGGATACGGCAGCGACAAGTGCGAGGGGCTTGAACATGATGCGGTTCCTTACAGGGTTGGCAGTCGGTCAATGGCCGGGCGCACGCTGGCGCCAGGCCTGGGAGCGGCGCAGCAGGCCGCGGGATGCACCGGCCAGCAGCAGCGAAGCGGTCGCGCTGGTCAGCAGGATCAAAGTGGACATGGCGGCGGCGCCGCCCACATTGCCGGCGTCGTCCATGTTCAACACGGCGACGGCGGCGAGAATGGTGTCGGGGCTGTACAGGAAGATCGCTGCCGACACGGTGGTCATCGCCGAGACGAACAGGTAGCGGATGATGTCCAGCAGCGCCGGCAGGCAGATCGGCACGGTCACCCGCATGAAGTGCTTGTACAACGGTGCCTTGAGCGATAGCGCGGCGGCTTCGAACTCACTGTCGAGCTGGCGCAGGGCAGTGGTCGCGGTCATCTGCGCCGTGGTCAGGTAGTGGGCGATGGTGCACACCACCAGCAGCGCCATGCCGCCATAGAACACGTGCAATGGGTTGCCGTTGAGGTTGAAGAAGAACACATAGCCCAGGCCCAGGACGAGGCCCGGCACCGCCATGGGAATGAAGCTCAGCAGGCGCAGGGACTGGTTGAGCAGGCGCTGGCCCTGGGTCTTCTCCATCAGGTAGGCGCCGGTGAAGATCACGAGGCTGCCGATCAGCGCCGTGGCCAGCGCCATGGTCACGCTGTTGCGGTACGCCAGCCAGCCGCCACCGGCGGTGTCGTCGAACATATAGTGCTTGAACGACAGCGACAGGTTGTACGGCCAGAACTTTACCAACGACGAGTACACCGCCATACCGATGACCAGCAACAGCACCGCGCAGACCAGCAGCACGATGGCCAGGAAGCACCCATCACGGCGGCGCGACGGCTGGGGCTGGAACACCTGCGCACGACCACTCATGGCATCGCCCTGGCGTCGGCGCAGCCAGGCATCGACGGTAAAGCTCAGCAACGCCGGCACCAGCAACACCATGCCGATCAACGCCCCCCGACCGAACTGCTGCTGGCCGACCACCGCCTTGTAAGCTTCCAGCGCCAGCACTTGATAGTCGCCTCCCACCACGACCGGCACGCCGAAATCGGTGATGGTCAGGGTGAACACCAGGCAGAACGCGGCGAACACCGCTTGGCGGGTGCCGGGCCAGGTGATGCTGCGAAACGCGCGCCAGGGCCCGGCGCCCATGCTCGACGCGGCATCGAACAGACGTGCATCCGCCAACGTCAAAGCCGACAGCAGGATCATCAAAGCATGGGGGAAGGTGTAGATCGCCTCGCCCAGCACGATGCCCCAGAAGCCATAGACGTTATCGGTCAGCAGCCCGCGCAACAGGCCCTGGTTGCCGAACAGGTAGACCAGCGCGATCGCCGGCAGCATCGACGGCGCCAGCAGCGGCAGCAGCGAGATGCCTCGCCACAGCCCCTTGACGGGGATCAGCGTGCGTTGCAAGGCATAGGCGAACAGATAGGCCAGCGGCACGACAATGGCCGCGACACTGAAGGCGACCTTCAGGCTGTTGCCCAACAGCCAGTGGAAGTTCTCGCTGGCGAACAGTTCACGGGCGGCGACCAGGCCGCCACCTTGACCGGCCTCACCATTGAAGCCACGCCAGAAGATCGCCAGCAGGGGCATCAGCACGGCGAGGATGAGCAGGAGCAGCAGCAAGCACTTGCCGCCGACGACGAAGAGTCGATCGCCCAGAGCGACACCACTGCGTGGTGCCGACTTGGCCTGGGGGATCGCGACGGACAGGGGCGCGGCCATCTCAGGCAAAGACCTGCAGGCTGCGCGGCGGCAAGGCCACCCAGATGTCCTGGGACCCCAGGCGCGGCATGGCCTCTGGCGCCAGCTCCGCCAGCAGCGAATGGCCAGGCAGGGCCTTGAGCTCGAAGCTCATGCGGCAGCGGTTACCCAGGAAGGTGATCTCCTGGACCATGGCCGGGAACAGGTTCTCCTCATGCACCACCGGGTTGACGGTGATCGCCTCAGGGCGACAGAACAGTCGACCGCTGCTGCTGTGCACCGCCCCAGGGGCCAGGCGCATGTTCATGCCCCCCACCTGGGCATGGCTGTCGCCGCTGCGCTGGAAGGGCAGCCAGTTGCCCTGACCGACGAACTCGGCCACGAACGGCGTGGCGGGCTGGTCGTAGATTTCCTGCGGGGTGGCGTACTGCTCGACCTGGCCGTTGTTCATCACGGCGATGCGGTCGGCCATCAACATGGCTTCGTCCTGGTTGTGGGTCACCATCAGGGTGGTGATGCCCAACTGGCGCTGAAGCTGGCGCAACTCGGTGCACAGGTGCTCGCGAACACGTGCATCGAGTGCCGACATGGGCTCGTCGAGCAACAACAGCGAAGGCGACGGCGCCAAGGCGCGGGCCAGGGCCACGCGTTGCTGCTGGCCGCCGGACAGCTGGCCGGGGTATTTCTTCTCGCTGCCTGAGAGACCGACCAGTTCGAGCATCTGCGCCACACGATGGCGTGCCTGCTCGCGGCTACTGCCGGTCAGACCATAGGCGATATTGGCCTCGACGGTCAGATTGGGGAACAGCGCATAGGACTGGAACAGGATGCCGTAGTCACGGGCCTGGGGCGGCAAGTGGGAGATATCGCGTTCGCCGATGTACAGCTCGCCACGGTCTTGGCGCTCTAGACCGGCGATGCAGCGCAGCAGCGTGGTCTTGCCACAGCCGGAAGGGCCCAGCAGACAGACCAACTCGCCGGCGGCGATGTCCAGGGAGACATCGTTGAGGGCCGTGAAGGCGCCGAAACGCTTGTGGATGTTGCGCACTTTCATTTGTGCGCCCGGGGCGGGGATAGCGTTGTTCATGACAGGGCCTCATCGAACAGATGGGGCCATGCTAGGAACTCAATGCGAAGGTTATGTGGCTGGTAAGCAAAAGCTGCCGATAGTGCCATTCACGGATTTTTGTAGTGAACTCAACGGCGCTTTCACGGGAAACCCGCTCCTACAGGGTTCAGCACACACCCCCAAGGAGCCAACACCGATCTAGAACTGCGATCCCACCACCTCTTGTGCCACGCCCAGGAACGCCGCCGGCAACCTGGCCTGGCGCCGCTCCTTGAGGCAGTACAAGTACTCGTGCATCACCGGAGCATTCTCCAGCGTCAACACCCGCAGCTCCGGGTTATGCGGCACTTCATGGCGGGCAATGATGCTGATGCCGATGTTGCGCAGCACCGCCTCGCGGATCGATTCACGGCTGCCGATTTCCAACAGCGTCCCACCGTTGACCCCGGCCTCCTCGAGCATGCGCTCGGTCAGCTTGCGAGTGGTCGAACCAGGTTCACGCATCAACAGACAGTGCCCGGCCAGCGCGTCGATGGAAACTGCGTGGCGATGGGCCAGCGGGTGGTTGCGGTGCACCGCCACGACCAGCGGGTCGCTACCCAGCACGCGACGCACCAGACGATTGTCTTCCACCAGTTGGGAAGAGGCAGCGATGTCCACCCGGTAGTCCTCGAGCATCTCCAGCACCTGCTGGGAATTGCCGATTTCTACGGTCAGTTCCACCTGTGGCAAGCGCTCACGGAAGATCTTCACCAGATCGAGGATGTAATAGGGTGCGGTGGCGGCGATGCGCAAACCGCCCTGGGCCTGACCACTGTTGCGCAGCTCGAACTCGATGTCGGCTTCCTGTTGCAGCAAGGCCTTGACCATCGGCAACAGTCGCGCGCCCTCCTCGCTCAGCACCAAGCGCCGCCCACCCCGGTAGAACAGCTCAACTGCGTACTGGCTCTCCAGGTTGCGGATCTGCGTGGTCACCGTGGGCTGGCTGAGCCCGAGCTTCTTCGCAGCCAAAGTGATGCTGCCCAGGCGGGCCACCATGTAGAAGGCTTTGAGCTCCGCGCTCAGCATCGAATTACCTCTATTTACGCAGCAGGCGCAAGCCGTTGAACACCACCAGCAGACTCACGCCCATGTCGGCGAACACCGCCATCCACATGGTCGCCATGCCGGCGAAGGTGATCGCCAGGAAAATCGCCTTGATGCCCAATGCCAGAACGATGTTCTGCGTCAGGATCGCCGCACTTTGGCGCGACAGCCTGACGAAGGCGGGGATTTTGCGCAAGTCATCGTCCATCAGCGCCACGTCGGCGGTCTCGATGGCGGTGTCGGTGCCAGCCGCCGCCATGGCAAAGCCGATCTCGGCGCGGGCCAGGGCCGGCGCGTCGTTGATGCCATCACCGACCATGCCGACACGATGCCCTTGGCCGTACAGTGCCTCGATGCTGCCGAGCTTGTCCGCCGGCAAAAGGTTGCCTTCGGCGCGGTCGATGCCCACCTGGGCGGCGATGGCCTGGGCGGTATGGGGATTATCGCCGGTCAGCATGACAGTCTTGATACCCAGCGCATGCAGCTCGGCGATGGCCTGGCGGCTACTGTCCTTGACCGTGTCCGCCACGGCGAACAGCGCCAGCGGTCCGGAGCCGTCGAGCAGCAGCACGACGGTCTTGCCCTGGCGCTCGAGCTGGTCCAGTTCGGCCTCCAGAGCCGGCGAGCACAGGCCCAGCTCTTCGACCAGGCGATGGTTGCCCAGGTGATACAGGGTGCCGTCGATTTCGCCCCGCACGCCGCGACCAGCCAGGGCGGTGAACTCACGCACGTCGCTCAGCTCCAGGGCCTGCGCCTGGGCATGCTGGGCGATGGCGCCCGACACCGGGTGGTCGGAGCGCGCCGCCAGGCTTGCCGCCAACGCCTGGGCGCGGCCTTCGAACAACGGGTCGAGCACCTTGCTGTCGGTTTGTACCGGCTTGCCATGGGTGATGGTGCCGGTCTTGTCCAGAGCCAGGAAGTCCAACTTGCGCCCGCCTTCGAGGTACACGCCGCCCTTGATCAGGATGCCCTTGCGCGCCGCCGCCGCCAGGCCACTGACGATGGTCACCGGGGTGGAGATCACCAGGGCGCAAGGGCAGGCCACCACCAGCAGGACCAGCGCGCGGTAGATCCAGTCGAACCAGGCGCCGGCCATGAACAGCGGCGGAATGATCGCCACCGTCAGGGCCACCGCGAACACCGCCGGGGTGTAGATGCGCGAGAACTGGTCGACGAAGCGCTGGGTCGGCGCCCTGGCGCCTTGGGCCTCTTCGACGGCCTTGATGATGCGCGCCAAGGTCGACTGCCCTGCCGCCGCAGTGACCCGGTACTCCAAGGCACCGGCCTGGTTGATGGTGCCGGCGAACAGCTTGTCGCCGACAGCCTTTTCGATCGGCAGGCTTTCGCCGGTGATCGGCGCCTGATCGACGCTCGATTGCCCACTGACCACTTCGCCGTCCAGGCCGATGCGTTCACCAGGGCGCACGCGCACCAAGGCGCCGATAGTCACATCTCGCACCTCGACCTCACGCCATTGGCCGTCAGCCTGCTGCACCGTGGCCAGGTCCGGGCTCAGTTGCATCAGCCCACCGATGGCATTACGGGCGCGGTCCAGCGAGCGCGCCTCGATCAATTCGGCAACCGTGAACAGCACCATGACCATGGCCGCCTCCGGCCATTGGCCGATCAACACGGCACCGGTCACGGCGATGCTCATCAATGCATTGATATTGAGGTTGCGGTTCTTCAGGGCGATCCAGCCCTTCTTGTAGGTGCCCAGGCCACAGCCGAGGATGGCTGCCAGCGCCAACAGCGCCACGACCCACTCCGGTGCCTTGCCGGAGAAATGCACGAGCTCGGCGGCGATCGCCGCCACACCCGACAACGCGAGCGGCCACCAACGGGGCTTGTGGGCCAGGGGCGCGGCTGGGGCATCGTCACCCTCAGCACTCATAGGCTCGGCTTTCATCCCCAGGCTGTCGATGGCCTGCTCGATCTGGGCCGTACCCTCCAGCGTGTGGCGCACGCCGAGCACGCGGTTGATCAGGTTGAATTCCAGTTGTTCGATGCCCGCCAGCTTGCCGAGCTTGTCCTGGATCAGGCTCTGCTCGGTGGGGCAGTCCATGGCCTCGATGCGGAAACGGCTGAGCCGTGCCTGGCCACTGGCCCTCTCGGTCAATTGCACCCTGGCTGGCGCGGCACTGGAGCTGCAGCAACCGTGACCATGGGAGGCATGGCTGTGCGCCTTGTCGCCATGATCGTGATCATGGCCGTGGTCATGCTGATGTTCGGGGCTGACAGGCTGGTTCATGGAATCATCCTTAACGTGAGCGCTGACCTCTGCAGGTATCCACAGAGTGGGTTGTTGCCAAGTGAACACCCTGTAGCCACTATAGGGTCAAGCCCCTTTCCTGGAGATTGCCATGAAGATCGGAGAACTGGCCAAGGCCACCGAGTGCGCCGTGGAGACCATCCGCTACTACGAGCGCGAGCAATTGCTACCGGCCCCCGCCCGCACCGAAGGCAACTACCGGCAATACACCCAGGCCCATGTGGAGCGCCTGACCTTCATCCGCAACTGCCGCACCCTGGACATGACCCTGGACGAAATCCGCAGCCTGTTGCGCCTGCGCGACAGCCCCGACGATTCGTGCGGCAGCGTCAATGCGCTGATCGACGAGCATATCGAGCATGTGCAGGCGAGAATCGATGGGTTGATGGCGCTGCAGGCGCAGTTGGTGGAGCTGCGCCAGCAGTGCAACGCCAAAGGATCGGAGTGCGCGATCCTTCAGCAACTGGAGACGAACGGGGCGGTATCGGTACCCGAAACCGAGCACTCCCACGTGGGACGCAGTCACGGGCATTGAGGGGGGCTGCGAGCAGCCCAGCCCTCTCAGGGTCAGACCGCCATCGGCGCGGTCATCGGTGCATGGTGCTCGTACCCTTCCAGCCAGAAGTCGCTCGGCTCGATCTTCTCCAGCCACTCGGGCTCGTACTTGCCCGTCTCTGCGAACGCCGGCACGCGGTCGCTGATCACCAGTTTCGGCGCCGCCAATGGCTCGCGCTTCATCTGCTCGTTCAGCATGTCCAGGTGGTTTTCATACACATGGGCATCGCCGATGAAATAGGTGAACCAGCGCGGGGTGTAGCCGGTCAGCCGGCCGAATAGCGACAGCAGCGCCGCGCCTTCGGTGAGGTTGAACGGTGTGCCCAGGCCCAGGTCGTTGGAACGGATGTAGAGCGTCAGGGAAATTTCCTTGGTCTCGACATTGGGGTGGAACTGATACAGCAGGTGGCACGGCGGCAGGGCCATTTCATCGAGCTGGGCGCAGTTCCAGCCGTGGAACAGAATGCGGCGGCTGCCCGGGTCGTGGGCGATGGTGTCCAGGCACTGGCGCACCTGGTCGATGGCCTTGTACAGGATGACGAACGCCTGGCCGTCTTCTTCATCCTGGGCGATGCGGCGAAAGCCTGCCTTCTCGGCCATCTCGATGGCCGCCGGATTGCTCAGCGGGATGCGCTTGTAGCCCGGCCACTGGCGCCATTGCACGCCGTAGATTTCACCCAGGTCGTCGTGACCCTGGCGGAAGGGATTGGCCAGCCACTGAGCGTTCTCGTTGGCGTTCTGGTCCCAGACCTTGCAGCCCAACTCACGGAACTGCCCGGCATTCTTCACGCCGCGCAAAAAACCCACCATCTCGCCGATCGCCGACTTGAACGCCAACTTGCGCGTGGTGATGGCCGGGAAGCCCTTCTGCAGGTCGAAACGCAGCATGGCGCCCGGCAGACTGATGGTGCGGATGCCGGTGCGGTTTTCCTGCAACGTACCGTTTTCGATGACGTCACGGACCAGGTCTAGATACTGTTTCATGGCTTACCTGTAGCAAGAACGGCAGGGGGATCGCCCCTGCCGTGAGAGTCAAACGGTGGCCTTGGCCGTAGGTTTGCGGTTGTAGGCCCACCAGATCAGGAAGATGCCGCCGGCGATCATCGGCACGCAGAGCAACTGACCCATGGTCAACCAGCCGAAGGCGATGTACCCCAGCTGGGCGTCGGGTACCCGCACGAATTCCACGATGAAGCGGAAAATCCCGTAGAACAGCGCGAACATGCCGGAAACGGCCATGGTCGGGCGCGGTTTGCGCGAGTACAGCCAAAGGATGACGAATAATGCCACACCTTCGAGGGCGAACTGGTACAGCTGCGACGGGTGACGCGGCAGTTGCGCCGGGTCGCTGAACGGCGGGAAGACCATCGCCCAAGGCAGGTCGGTGGCCTTGCCCCACAGCTCGGCGTTGATGAAATTGCCGATGCGCCCGGCGCCCAGGCCGATCGGCACCAGCGGGGCGACGAAGTCCATCAGCTCGAAGAACGACTTGTTGTTGCGCTTGCCGAACCACAATGCCGCCAGCATCACGCCGATGAAGCCACCGTGGAACGACATGCCGCCCTTCCAGACCTCGAAGATCAACGTCGGATTGGCCAAGTACTGGTGCAGGTCATAGAACAGCACATAGCCCAGGCGCCCACCGACGATCACCCCCATGGACAGCCAGAACACCAGATCGGAGAGTTTCTCGCGGGTCCAGGTGGGATCGAAGCGGTTCAACCGGCGCGAGGCCAGCAGCCAGGCGCCGCCGATGCCGATCAGGTACATCAGGCCGTACCAGTGGATTTTCAGCGGCCCGATGGCCACGGCCACGGGGTCGATCTGCGGGTAAGGCAGCATTGTCATTCCTCTCGGGTTAAATCAAAAAGCTCAGTCCGACGCAAAACAGCAGCGCGGCGAACAGGCGCTTGAGCAAACGCGGCGACAACCTGTGCGCCAGGCGGGCACCGAATCGGGCGAAGAACATGCTGGTGACCGCGATACCCACCAGCGCAGGAAGATAGACGTAACCGATGCTGTGAGCCGGCAAGTGCTGCTCGTTCCAACCCAGCCACATGAAGCTCAGGGCACTGGCCACGGCAATCGGCAAACCACAGGCCGACGAGGTCGCCACTGCCTGCTGCATCGGCAGGCTGCGCCAGGTCAGGAACGGCACGGTCAGCGAGCCGCCGCCGATGCCGAAGATCGCCGAGGCCCAGCCGATCACGCTGCCAGCAGCGGTCAGGCCAGGCTTGCCGGGGATACCACGGCTGGCCTTGGGCTTGAGGTCCAAGGCCATCTGCGCGGCGATCACCAGGGCGAACACGCCGATGATCTTCTGCAGCATCGGGCCTTGGATCAGCGAGGCAGTCTTGGCCCCGACCAGCGCGCCGAGCAGGATGCCCAGAGTCATCCAGGCGAAGATCGGCCACTGCACCGCGCCCTTGCGCTGATGCTCGAGCACGGCATTGATCGACGTGAAGACGATGGTCGCCAGCGACGTGCCGACGGCCAAGTGAGTCAGTACCGAAGGGTCGAAGCCCTGCAGGGTGAAGCTGAACACCAGCACCGGCACGATGATGATGCCACCGCCCACACCGAACAGCCCGGCCAACACACCGGCGCAGGCCCCCAACAGCAGATAGAGTACGAATTCCATTCGTCGCCCCTTATGGAAACAATCCGCCATGGTAGCGGAAGCCAGCCCCGTGGCTCTAGTGAACTCTCTGTCAGGTGATGGATAGACGCAGCCCTAGTGGGTAGAGTGGCCAAAACAACCGAGGCCCTGACATGTGCCTGATCGTTTTCGCCTGGCGGCCGGGGCACGCCCTGCCGCTGATCGTCGCGGCCAACCGTGACGAGTTCTACGCCCGCCCGACCCAGGCCCTGGCCGCCTGGGAGGACGCCCCGGGCGTGCATGCCGGTCGCGACCTGGAAGCCGGTGGCACCTGGCTGGGCATCGGCCCCCAGGGACGCTTCGCGGCGCTGACCAACATCCGTGACCCACAACAGCCACTCGGGCCACGCTCACGCGGCGAGCTGGTGGCGGCCTATCTGCGCGGGGACCTGGGCGTGGAGGCTTACCTCGACCAGGTGGCCAGCCGCAGCAGCCAGTACTCAGGATTCAATCTACTGGTGGGCGATGCCGGGCAGCTGGGTTACCTGAACGCACGCCAGACCTCGCCGCGCCTGCTGGAGCCTGGGGTGTACGGGCTGTCCAATGCCGGGCTGGATACGCCCTGGCCCAAGCTGATCAAGGCGCGTAGTGGGCTGGAGGCGTTACTTGAGGATCCTCAGCCGGAGCATCTGCTGGCGTTGCTCGCCGATGCAGCGCCGGCCCATGACAGCGATCTGCCGGAAACTGGCGTGGGGTTGGCGACCGAGAAGCTGCTGTCGAGCGTGTTCATTGCCAGCCAGAACTATGGAACACGGGCGAGTACGGTATTGCTGGTCGATGACCAAGGACGGCGGCGAATCATCGAGCGCAGTTTCGGGCCCTTTGGCGGGCACTTGGGAGAGGTCGAGCTGCTGGTCTGAAAGGCATTGGTGTATCGGCCTCTTCGCGGGTTTACCCACGAAGAGGCCAGGAGTGATGTCAGAGGGTCTTGTTGGCCCCAGGCCCGATCATCCGCGCCAGCCCCAGGTTCTTCAGGGCCAACTGCAGCGAACTGTGGATAACCTGCGGATTGTCATGGCTCATGGCATCGACCAGCAGTTCCTTGGCCTTGCTCATGTTGATCTGACGCAGCATCCACTTCACCTTTGGCAGGTTGGTGGCGTTCATCGACAGGCTATCGAAGCCCATCGCCATCAGCAGCACGGCGGCAGCTGGATCGCCGGCCATCTCACCGCAAATGCTCACCGGTTTGCCTTCTTCATGGGCGACGCTGACCACGGTCTGCAAGGCCTGAAGCACCGCTGGATGCAAGTAGTCGTAGAGGTCGGCGACGCGCGGGTTGTTGCGATCGACCGCCAACAGGTACTGGGTAAGGTCGTTGGAACCGACCGACAGGAAGTCCACCTGACGCGCAAGCTCGCGGGTCTGGTACACCGCGGCAGGAATTTCGACCATCACCCCGACCGGCGGCATCGGCACATCGGTGCCTTCGTCCCGCACCTCGCCCCAGGCGCGGTGGATCAGGTGCAGCGCCTCTTCCAGCTCATGGATGCCGGAGATCATCGGCAGCAGAATGCGTAGATTGTTCAGGCCCTCGCTGGCCTTGAGCATGGCGCGGGTCTGCACCAGGAAGATTTCTGGGTGGTCGAGGGTCACACGGATGCCACGCCAGCCCAGGAAGGGGTTTTCTTCCTTGATCGGGAAGTACGAAAGCGCTTTGTCGCCGCCGATATCGAGGCTGCGCATGGTCACAGGCAGCGGATGGAACGCCTGCAGCTGCTCACGGTAGATCGTCAGCTGTTCCTTCTCGCTGGGGAAGCGCTGGTTGATCATGAAAGGCACTTCGGTGCGGTACAGGCCCACGCCTTCGGCACCACGCTGCTGGGCACGGGCGACATCGGCCAGCAGCCCCGTGTTGACCCACAACGGCATGCGGTGGCCATCCGGGGTCACGCACGGCAGCTCACGCAGGGCATCCAGCCCCTGGGCCAGCTGGCGCTCCTCCTCGACCACGTCGCTGTACTGCTTGCGCAGCACCTCGCCCGGGTTGGTGAACACTTCACCCTTGTAGCCGTCGACGATCATTTCGATGCCGTCGACCTTCGAGTACGGCAGGTCGACCAGGCCCATGACCGTCGGGATACCCATGGCCCGAGCCAGGATCGCCACGTGGGAGTTGCCCGAGCCGAGTACCGAGACCAGGCCGACCAGCTTGCCCTCCGGTACCTCGCCGAGCATCGCCGGGGTCAGTTCCTCGCTCACCAGGATGGTGTTGTCCGGGTAGACCAGCGTCTGCGAGCGCGCCTCCTGGAGATAGGCCAGCAGGCGCCGGCCCAGGTCCTTGACGTCCGATGCCCGCTCACGCAGGTAATCGTCGTCCATCAACTCGAAGCGGCTGACGTGCTCGCCCACCACCTGGCGCAGGGCGCCCTGGGCCCATTGGCCGGTCTTGATGACCTGCGCCACCTCGCCGCCCAAAGCCGCGTCCTCGAGCATCATCAGGTAGACGTCGAACAGCGCGCGCTCTTCCGGGCGCAACTGGGTGGCGAGCTTGGCCGACAGCTTGCGCATGTCGGCGCGCACACCTTCCAGAGCGGTGTTGAACAGCTTGAGTTCGGTGTCGATGTCCTCGACGGTCTTGTCCGGGACCACTTCCAGATCGGCCGGCGGCAGCATCACCACGGCCTTGCCGACGGCGGCGCCCGGCGAGCCAGGCACACCGACGAAGCGCGCCTCCTGGATGCCCTTGCCCTGGCGGCCCAGGCCCCGGATGGAGCCGGTGGCCTCGGCATGGGCGATAACGCCTGCGAGCTGGGCGCTCATGGTGACCAGGAAGGCTTCTTCGCCTTCGTCGAACTGGCGGCGCTCCTTTTGCTGGATGACCAACACCCCGACCACACGACGGTGGTGGATGATCGGTGCACCGAGGAAGGAGGCGAAGCGCTCCTCGCCGGTCTCGGCGAAGTAGCGATAACGGGGGTGGGCGGCGGCGTCTTCGAGGTTCAGCGGCTCTTCCCGGGTACCGACCAGGCCGACCAGGCCTTCGTTGGGGGCCATGCTGACCTTGCCGATGGAGCGTTTGTTCAAGCCCTCGGTGGCCATGAGCACGAAACGGTTGGTATCCGGATCGAGCAGGTAGACCGAGCAGACCTGGCTGCCCATGGCTTCCTTGACGCGCAAGACAATGATCCCCAACGCCGTCTTGAGATCTTTGGCGGAGTTCACTTCCTGGACGATCTTGCGCAGCGTATTGAGCATGGCTCGGGGTCGGACTCCGTCGTCAGTCGCGCGTCAACAGGCGCGGGGCTAGCTCTTTCAAGGCGCGGCGATAGACCTCACGCTTGAATGTCACCACCTGGCCCAAGGGATACCAGTAGCTGACCCAACGCCAGCCGTCGAATTCCGGCTTGCCGGTCAGGTCCATGCGTACCCGCTGCTCATTGCTCACAAGGCGCAGCAGGAACCACTTCTGTTTCTGGCCAATGCACAGGGGCTGGCTGTGGGTGCGCACCAGGCGCTGGGGTAAACGATAACGCAACCAGCCACGGGTGCAGGCAAGAATTTCCACATCCTCGCGTTCCAGGCCTACTTCTTCGTTCAGCTCGCGGTACAGGGCGTCTTCCGGCGTCTCGTCAGGGTTGATGCCACCCTGGGGGAATTGCCAGGCATCCTGGTTGATCCGTCGAGCCCATAGCACCTGCCCGGCATCATTCGTAAGAATGATCCCGACATTGGGGCGAAAACCATCCGGGTCGATCACGGCAGCAACCTCGCAAACGCATGTCAACGCATTGTTCCACAAAGCTCACGAGCGCAGCAACGCGCCCGCCAAGCTTATGTGCGGCGAGGTGAAAACTCTGTGTTCCATGGGGTCTTGCCGGGGCCCGGCTCATGAACGTCGCCGAGGGTCTGTAACGATATACCGCGGTTTCATGAAGGGTTGGTGACGTAGCATCGCAGCTGCGCCAGCGCCTACCTTTCAAAGCGGATCCAGGTGGAAGCTGGCCAAGCCTGCGATGGGGCGTGGAACGACCCCTTGGGGCTCAGATCGGCTTGGCGCCCATCAGTCCGGCGATGGAGAGCAAGCACACGCCACTGATCAACGCCAACGCCAGGGTGAAGCGCAACCCCGTGGGTTCAGCCTTGCGCAGCCGGTTGAGACGGACCAACAACCACCAGGCAGTGAACGCGCCAACGCTGTAGATGACGCTGGAGGCCAGTAACCACGTCTGCCCCAGGGGCCAGCCGATCAGGTGCACCAGCCACCAACCGGTGAACGGCATGCTCACCAAGCAAACGCCCATCAACAACCAGACAAACACCAGAGGCCGGCGCAGCAGCTTGCCGTAGGCCTCGGCATCGCCACGACGGCGGGCAGCGACGGTCCAGATCGCCAGGCCCAGCGCGCCCAGTAGCAACAACACGGTGGCACCGATGTGCAGGGCCTTGAGGGTGGTCAGGTATTCCATATCTTCACGTCCTTGAGCGATAGGGCAAGCTTAGTCGTTTAGCCTAGGAACAGCTTGTAAGCCGGGTTATCGGTCTCGTCCCAGTAGGGGTAGCCGATCTTGGCCAGTGCCGCCGGTACCAGGTGGCGTTCGTCGTCCGGTACCTGCAGGCCTGCGACCACTCGGCCATCGGCTGCGCCGTGATTGCGGTAGTGGAACATGGAGATGTTCCAGCGACCGCCGAGTTTATTGAGGAAATTGAACAGCGCCCCTGGGCGCTCGGGGAACTCGAAGCGCAGCACCATCTCGTCGCTGGCCCCTGCCGAGTGCCCGCCGACCATGTGGCGGATATGCAGCTTGGCCAGTTCGTTGTCGGTCAGGTCTGTGACAGGGAAGCCTTGCTCGGTCAGTTGCTGGACCAGCATCGCCCGCGGATCGGTTTCAGGGTGAGTCTGCACGCCAACAAAGATGTGCGCTTCCTTGTCGGCGTGGTAACGGTAGTTGAACTCGGTGATCTGGCGCTTGCCGATCGCCTCGCAGAATGCCTTGAAGCTGCCCGGTCGCTCCGGAATGGTCACAGCGATGATCGCCTCGCGCTTTTCGCCCAGTTCGGCGCGCTCGGCCACATGGCGCAGGCGGTCGAAATTGACGTTGGCACCCGAGTCGATCGCCACCAGGGTCTGGCCGGATACGCCATACAGCTCGACGTATTTCTTGATGCCCGCCACGCCCAAGGCGCCTGCAGGTTCGGTGATCGAGCGGGTATCGTCGTAGATATCCTTGATGGCAGCGCAAATCTCGTCGGTGCTGACCGTCACCACCTCGTCCACATACTGTCGGCAGATGTCGAAGGTATGCTGGCCGATCTGCGCCACCGCCACGCCGTCGGCGAACAGGCCGACCTGCGGCAGCACCACGCGCTCGCCTGCAGCCATCGCGGCCTGCAGGCAGTTGGAATCGTCCGGCTCGACGCCGATCACCTTGATCTCGGGACGCAGGTACTTCACATAGGCGGCGATGCCGGCGATCAGGCCACCGCCGCCGACGGGCACGAAGATCGCGTCCAGGTGCCCCGGGTGCTGGCGCAGGATTTCCATGGCCACGGTGCCTTGACCGGCAATGGTGTGGGGGTCGTCATAGGGGTGGATGTAGACGAAGCCCTTCTCGTCGACCAGCTTGAGCGAATAGGCCAGCGCCTCGGGGAAGGAGTCGCCGTGCAGCACCACCTTGCCGCCGCGCGAGCGCACGCCTTCGACCTTGATCTCCGGGGTGGTCTTAGGCATCACGATGGTTGCCTTGATACCCAATTCGCGCGCCGCCAGTGCCACACCTTGGGCATGGTTGCCGGCCGAGGCGGTGACCACGCCGCGGGCCAGTTCTTCTGGGCTCAGCTGCGCCAGTTTGTTGTACGCCCCACGGATCTTGAAGGAGAACACCGGCTGCAGATCCTCGCGCTTGAGCAGGACCTGGTTGCCCAGCCGCTTGCTCAACTGGCCAGCGCTCTGCAGCGGGGTTTCGACAGCGACGTCGTAGACGCGCGAGGTGAGGATCTTCTTGACGTACTGTTCGAGCATCGGGAAAGCATCACTGGCCGCGGGACAAGGCCTGGGAGTCTACCGCAGCGCTACGTCGGGCGACCACAGCGAAACCGAGGTTTTGCCGGCACTTGCGTCTATAATACCGGGCTTTGAAATCCCGCCCCTCTCGGAGCCCGCATGACCCAGGACCAACTCAAACAGGCCGTCGCCCAGGCTGCCGTCGACTTCATTCTGCCCAAGCTGGATGAGAAAAGCGTCGTCGGCGTCGGCACCGGTTCGACCGCCAACTTCTTCATCGATGCCCTGGCCAAGCACAAGACCGCCTTCGACGGCGCTGTCGCCAGCTCCGAAGCCACTGCCGAGCGCCTGAAGTCCCATGGCATCCCGGTGTACGAACTCAACAGTGTCAGCGAACTGGAGTTCTATGTGGACGGTGCCGACGAGAGCGATGCGCACCTGAACCTGATCAAGGGCGGCGGTGCGGCCCTGACCCGGGAGAAGATCGTCGCGGCGGTGGCCAAGACCTTCATCTGCATTGCCGACGCCAGCAAGCTGGTGCCCGTGCTGGGCGCCTTCCCGCTGCCGGTCGAGGTGATCCCCATGGCCCGCAGCCACGTGGCTCGCCAGTTGGTCAAGCTCGGCGGCGACCCGGTGTATCGCGAAGGCGTAGTGACCGACAACGGCAACGTCATTCTTGACGTGCACAACCTGCAAATCACCGACCCGGTCGGCCTGGAGTCGCAGATCAACGCCATCGTCGGCGTAGTCACCAACGGCCTGTTCGCGGCGCGTCCGGCGGACCTGCTGCTGCTCGGCACCGCCGAAGGCGTCAAGACGCTCAAGGCCGAGTAACCCTTCTGGGGCTGCATTGCAGCCCGTTGAACACTTCGCCAGTTTCCACCGGTATCCGGTGGGAGTTGGCGACCTTGAGCTCAGACCTGCTCGCGACCCGCGTTCAATCTGTCGATTGCCTGAAGACGTAGAACAGGTTCGGCTCACTGACCAGATAGATGGTCCCCTCCTCGTCCATGGCCAGGCCCTCGGCCTGCGGCACACTGCGCTTGAGCCCCTGAAAGCCTTTGTTCAACGAAAGCGTGCTCAGCGGCCGGCCCTCCACATCCAGTTCCACCACTAACCGAGACTCATCCGACAGCGCCAGCAAATGCCCCGTGCGCTCGTCGAACTGCAGGCTCGACAGGTCACGCACGAACAACCGCGAATCGCGCTTGCGGTCCTGCACCACATGCACCGCATAGGGTTTTCCGGGTTTTCCGTGGGGGAAGCCGTGAATCTCGTAGATCATCATCGGGTCGCGCTCCTTGGCCACGAACAGGCGCTTGCCTGCCGAGTCGTAGGCCAGGCCTTCGAAGCCCTTGTTGCCATTACGGCCAATGGCCAAGGTGAGCTGCTCGGCATCGTTGGCGTCGAGAAACAGTGTGTCGTCGTCCAGATGCACGCGGATCAGCCGCTGCTCACGCTCGTCGGTGATCACATAACTGTTGGTTCCCACGTATTCCACCGCCTCGGGATCGCCGAAGCCGGTCAGGGGGACGCGGCGCAGGATGCGACCTTCCAGCGACAGTTCGATGAGTTCGGAGCGTTTGTTGGTGACGGTAAAGAGGGTCTTGCGGTCGGGGTCGAAGGTCAGCGCCGAGATATCGTCATCCAGCCCTGCGATAGGCTGGGCTTCGAGCGTCACACGGTAACGATCAAGGCCTATGCCCTGCTCGGCAGGCTGCCACCAAGCCTGAAGATTGAACCAGCCACGCTCGAACAGACGAAACTCATGGGCGGCCAATCCACCCGCCAGCAGCGCAAGGCACGGCACCAGAACAAGGAACAGGCGTGAACGACGACACATGAAGATAGATCCGATAAGAAAGGCCGGAATCTAATCATGGTCGACTGAAATAAAACTTAATGCCGTCAGTTCTTTCTGAAACGATAGAAAAGGTCTGGCTCACTCACCATGTACAGGTTGCCCTGGTCATCCGTCGCCACGCCCTCGGCGCGCGGAATGGTGTGCTTCAAGCCGTTGAAACCGCCGAGCAACGTCATGAAGCTGACCTGTTTGCCCTTTTCGTCCAGTTCCAGCAGCAAGTTGGAATCAGCCGACAAGACCAGCAAATGGCCCGTGCGGGGATCGACCCACAAGGCGGAGAGATTGCGCACATCGAGCTGGTCGCTGGGCACAACCTGCTTTTCGCCTTTGAGCGGGCTTTTGCCATCGGTGCTCCAGGCATACAGTTTGGGCGGACGCTCTTCACCCAACAGCAGACGCTGGCGGACAGGGTCCCAGGCGATGGCCTCGAAACCCTTGTTGCTGTTGGCTGACTTGCCCAGGTCGTGGTGCGGATGGTCCGCGTAGGTCAAGCTGGAGGTGCTGGCATCCACGCTCACCAGGGTCATGTCATGCTTGCGCTCGTCGACGATCGCGATCTGGCCATCGGCCAACACCGCGACCCCTTCGGGGTTGTCCCAGCCCACCAGCGGGATCTTGCGCAGCACATCACCCTCGAGGCTCAGCTCGACCAGGAAAGGGTTGTTCCCCATTACCGCGAACAGGGTCCGGGTAAACGGGTTGAACGCCAGGTCCGATGGCTCATCGTCCGACATGCCCGGCAATACCTTGGCATCGATGTCCGCCACGTAGTCCGGCAGCCAGACGCTTTCACCGCGCTCGACCTTGTTCTCGAAGCGCTCCTTGACCCACAGCACGGCGCGATCGTCCCAATGCATGATCACCGCCAGGACATAGCCCAACACTGCGACTACCCCTACCCATACCTGCCAACGACGGAAAATACCGCGCTTGCGAACTGGGCGTGGAGCACTGGAGGTAAATGCCATAGAAGAGCGCTTCCTGGTATCGCCGAGTTCTCCCTAACTTCGGCTAATGAAATATCCGGGGCATTATCCGGATGATTTGTGAAAAAAACGGCAAATATCGCGTTGAATACGATGACAGCCCGATAAGACCGTCATCGTCAGCGGGTCACAACACGCGGCTTTCGAAGCGGCTCGCGCCGGGAAGCTCCAACACCAGCTCATCGCCCACGCTCAAGGGGCCGACGCCAACGGGTGTACCGGTGAGGATGACATCACCCGGGAGCAGGGAGAAGTGAGCGGCAATATGCTGGATGACCGGCACGATGGGGTTGAGCATCATCGCGCTGTTGCCGTCCTGGCGGACTTCGCCATTGATCGACAGGCGAATGCCGATATCGGTCAGGTCCTCGAAGGTGTCGGCGACCACGAACGGCGGCAGGACGCAGGCACCGTCGAAGCTCTTGGCCAGTTCCCAAGGCAGGCCCTTCTCCTTGAGCTTGGCCTGCACGTCGCGCAGGGTCAGGTCCAAGGCCGGGGCAAAGCCGGAAATGGCATCGCGCACTTCTTCTTCGCTGGGGTGGGTCGACAGCGGCTTGCCGACCAGCACGGCAATCTCCGCTTCATAATGCACGGCCCCCCGCTCGGTCGGGATCTTGAAACCACCCTCCAAGGGCACCACACAACTGCCGGGCTTTATGAACAGCAGAGGCTCGCTGGGGATTGGGTTGTCCAGCTCCTTGGCATGTTCGGCGTAGTTACGGCCTATGCAGACCACCTTGCCCAGGGGAAAGTGGATGCGCGTGCCGTCTAGGTACTGGTGCTGGTAACTCATGGCCGACTCCTCTGGATACTGCGTACTTATTCAGGAGCGAAGATCTTACCCGGATTCATGATGCCGTTCGGGTCGAACACCCCCTTTATTGCCTTCATGCAGGCAATTTCCTCAGGTGACCGGCTGTAGCCCAGGTAGTCGCGCTTGGTCATGCCCACGCCATGCTCGGCGGAGATCGAGCCGTTGTAACGCTGGACGATCTCGAACACCCATTTGTTGACCTTGGCGCAGGTGGCGAAAAACGCGTCCTTGGCCATGTCATCGGGCTTGAGGATGTTCAGGTGCAGGTTGCCGTCGCCGATATGCCCGTACCAGACCACTTCGAAGTCCGGATAGTGCTGACCGACGATGGCATCGATGTCCCGCAGGAACGCCGGCACCTTCGAAACCGTGACGGAAATGTCGTTCTTGTAGGGTGTCCAGTGGGAAATGGTTTCGGAGATGTACTCGCGCAGTTTCCATAGGTTCTTGAGTTGGGTCTCGCTCTGGCTCATCACGCCATCGAGTACCCAGCCCTGCTCGAGGCAATGCTCGAAGGTGGCCAGGGCTTCGTTGGCCACATCTTCGGTGCTGGCTTCGAACTCCAGCAGGGCATAGAACGGGCAATCGGTCTCGAACGGCGGCGGCACGTCGCCACGCCCCATGACCTTGGCCAAGGCCTTGTCGGAGAAGAATTCGAACGCGGTGAGGTCGAGCCGGCCCTGGAAGGCATGCAGCACTGGCATGATCGAGTCGAAGTCCGGCGTACCCAACACCATGGCGGTCAGTTTGCGCGGCGCACGGTCCAGACGCAGCGTGGCCTCGACCACGAAGCCCAGGGTGCCTTCGGCGCCAATGAACAGCTGACGCAGGTCGTAGCCGGTGGCGTTCTTGATCAGGCCCTTGTTCAACTCGAGCAGCTCACCCTTGCCGGTCACCACTTTCAGCCCTGCTACCCAGTTACGGGTCATGCCATAGCGAATGACCTTGATACCGCCGGCATTGGTGCCGATGTTGCCACCGATCTGACTGGAGCCCGACGAGGCGAAATCCACCGGGTAATAAAGGCCGTTGTCCTCGGCGAACTGCTGCAGCTGGCGAGTGATCACGCCCGGTTGGCACACCACGGTGCGGTCGAAGGCGTTGAAGTCGAGGATCCGGTTCATGTAGTCGAAGGCCACCACCACCTCGCCGTTGGCGGCCACCGCGGCGGCAGAGAGGCCGGTGCGCCCGCCCGAGGGCACCAACGCGACTTGATGTCGATTGGCCCAGGCGACAATGGCCTGCACCTGCTCGATGGACCGAGGGAAGACGATCGCCGAGGGCGCCGGTGGATAGTGCTTGGTCCAGTCCTTGCCGTAGGCCTCCAGCGAAGCCGGGTCTGTAAGAACCTTGCTCGGGTCGACCAGGGTCATCAGTTCATCAAGTACCGCGGTGTTGGTCATCGGCTGAACTCTCGAACTATTCATAGTCACCCTGAGCACTCTTCACCTGTCGGGATAAGCTCAGATTCTGTCGCGTATGCTAGCATAGCGCTCCCGCCGTTCGTGCTAAGGCCGACGCCGCGCCGCTTTACCCCCCTGCCATTTTTTCTCCGGGATACAGGTTTACGCAGATGAGCAAGACTTCTCTCGACAAGAGCAAGATCAAGTTCCTTCTTCTTGAAGGTGTGCACCAGAATGCGGTCGATACCCTCAAGGCTGCCGGGTACACCAATATCGAGTACCTCACTGGTTCCTTGCCGGAAGCAGAGCTGAAGGAAAAGATCGCTGATGCCCACTTCATCGGCATTCGCTCTCGCACCCAGCTGACCGAAGAGATCTTCGACTGCGCGAAGAAACTGGTCGCTGTCGGCTGCTTCTGCATCGGTACCAACCAGGTCGACCTGAACGCAGCCCGCGAGCGCGGTATCGCCGTGTTCAACGCGCCGTTCTCCAACACCCGCTCCGTTGCCGAGCTGGTGCTGGCCGAAGCCATCCTGCTGCTGCGTGGCATCCCCGAGAAGAACGCTTCCTGCCACCGTGGCGGCTGGATCAAGAGCGCGGCCAATTCCTTCGAGATCCGTGGCAAGAAACTGGGCATCGTCGGCTACGGCTCGATCGGCACCCAATTGTCGGTCCTGGCCGAAAGCCTGGGCATGCAGGTCTACTTCTACGATCCGCTGACCAAGCTGCCGCTGGGCAACGCCACCCAGGTGACCAGCCTGCATGAGCTGCTGGGCCTGGCCGACATCGTCTCGCTGCACGTGCCTGAGCTGCCATCCACCCAGTGGATGATCGGCGAGAAGGAAATCCGTGCGATGAAGAAGGGCTCGATCCTGATCAACGCCGCCCGTGGCACCGTGGTCGAACTCGACCACCTGGCCGCCGCGATCAAGGATCAGCACCTGATCGGCGCCGCCATCGACGTCTTCCCGGTCGAGCCTCGCTCCAACGACGAGCAGTTCGAAAGCCCGCTGCGCGGCCTGGACAACGTGATCCTGACCCCACACATCGGTGGCTCCACCGCCGAAGCCCAGGCCAACATCGGCCTGGAAGTGGCCGAAAAGCTGGTCAAGTACAGCGACAACGGTACGTCCGTATCGTCGGTCAACTTCCCGGAAGTTGCCCTCCCGGCGCACCCAGGCAAGCACCGCCTGCTGCACATCCACCAGAACATCCCCGGCGTACTCAGCGAGATCAACAAGGTCTTCGCCGAAAACGGGATCAACATCTCCGGCCAGTTCCTGCAGACCGACGAGAAAGTGGGTTACGTGGTCATCGACGTGGATGCCGAATACTCGGACCTGGCGCAGGAAAAACTCCAGCAGGTCAAGGGTACTATCCGCTCTCGCGTGCTGTTCTAAGTTACTGCGCTGCATAAAAAAAGGAGGCCCGGGTGGCCTCCTTTTTTTTGCCTGTGTATCGACGGTGTCTGTTTCGCGGGTAAATCGGAGCGCCGAACCGCCGCTCCCACAGGTCATGTATCGCTCTCAAGCATCTCGCTGTGCCAGAGGGCCGCGAAAGAGTCGGGATTTACTTCACCTGCACGGTGATTTTCTGCGACTCGACGCTTGGCTTGAACGGCACATGGAACCGGTCCCCCAGGACCAGTTGCAGGGTGTGCTTGCCTGGCGTCAGGGTGATGGTGGCTTCGGTCTGCGCCTTGCCGAAGTGCAACACTTGCGGGCCGGCCGGCAGTGGTGCGTTGTTCTCCGGCATCAAGGTGGTCGGCAGCGGCTGGTCAGCCGCAGGCTCTTTGTCGACATCAACCAGCAGGTGATGGTGACCCGTGTGCGGGGTCGCATCGCCCGCAGGCTTGAGCCCCATGCCCTCGATGCCGAACTTGACCGTGAAGGTCTTGTCGACGGTCGCTCCGTCAGCGGGGGAAACGATGAAGACCTTGGCGCCCTCGGGCGGCTCCTGACTCTTCAGCGCGTCCGCGGCGCCAGCGAACACCGACACCCCCATCAACAAGCCGGCAACGGCAGCACGCGAAAATAGGCTGTTCATTCACATCTCCTGTGTTTCACTTTCATTGACTACTGTCCATTAACGAACCGCAGCGATAAATCACCATAGTTCAATTGGGCGCCAAGGTCTTGCCGGACAGGATCAGAAAAAATGATCGCCGCTCAAAACATTGCAGCGCAGCTAAGGTCATAGCCTGCATTCGACCGTAACAAGTCAGAAAGTCGCGGCGAAACATATTCAACTGCCAAAAGAAAATGGGGGCATTCATGCGTTTGAGCACTGGCGTACTGCTGGCACTTTTGATCAGCCCATTGGCCCAGGCCGAGCTGATAGACGACGTCAACGACCGGGGCGAGCTGCGCATTGCCGTGCAATCCGATACCCCACCCTACGCCTACAAGGAAAACGAACACCTGACTGGCTTTGAAATCGAGCTGGGCCAGGCCATCGCCAAGGAACTGGATGTGCGTGCGCAATTCGTCGAGGCCCCTGCGGACCAGTTGCTGCCTGGCGTTCAGAGCGGCAAGTTCGACATCGCCCTCGATCAGCTCGATGCCAAACAGACACTCGATGGGCAATTGGATATCAGCCAGCCCTATGGCGCCGACGCACGGGTGATTCCATTCCAGAAGGACAACCCGGCGTTCGAAAGCGCAGTGAACAATGCCCTGCAGCGCATCAAGGACGACGGCCGTCTGACGGCATTGGAACAGAAGTGGCTCAAGAACCAGGCAGCGAGCCAGTGATGGCCTGCCAAACGCTGCAGGGGGCATCGACCTTTATCGTCTGGCGAATCCTTGCTAGTGGCCCATACCTTCCAGCGCTCGCTGTGCGTCTTCGAGCTCCAGCTCGCTGAACACCAGCACGCCTTCGCGGCGCAACAGCGCTGTGGTCACCCCTTCCCCCGGGACCTTCACGCCGCTGAAGGTCCCATCGTAGGTCAACCGGTTGCCACATGAAGGGCTGCCTGCCTTGAGCACCGCCACACGGATGCCATGTTCACGCACCAGCGCCAGGGCCTGCCGGGCGCCAGCAAGAAAGGCTTCGCTGACATCCAACCCGGTCACCGTCACTACCTGGGCCTGCCCGTCCAGCACCGCCGCCCCCTGGCCCCCCGGAATTTCCGCTGGGGGGCGGGGTGTCGGCAGGCCGCCCACCACTTCTGGACATAGCGGCACCACGCGGCCTTCGGCCTGCCAGCGCTGAAGAAGATCCGGGTGCCCGCTGTCGCGCCCGTCGTAGCGCACCGGCTGCCCCAGCAGACAGGCGCTGACCAGAACCCTGGGCAAATCAGAACGGTTCATTGCCACGACGGCGGAACCAGCCGGTCAGAGACAGGCGATCACGCCTGGCCGGCAAGACTTCATGGGGGATATCGCCAGACAGGAACACCACCAGGCTGCCCGCCTCCGGCTGCACATCCAGCTGCGCGTCCTCGGCGAGGAACATGCGCAACTGGCCACCGTCCTGCGGTTGCCAATTCTCGTTGAGGTAGAGGATGGCCGAGACCGCGCGTCGGTCGTCGTCGCGGAAACGGTCCACATGACGGCGATAGAAGGCGCCTGGTGGATACAAGGCGAAATGACACTCGAAGTCCTCGAGGCCCAGGTACAAGCCCTGGTTCAACACCTGGCGCAGGCTGTCCATGGCCGTCAGGTAACGGTCACAGGCCTCGGACTCACCCGGCTCCAGCCATTGGATGCGGTCGCCACGGATCGCTTCGCGCACCTCTTGTCCGGTGCCGCGCCCCACGCCGGCCGGGCTCAATTCGCCCTCGGCGGCACGGTGTCGGCACTCGGCCGCCAAGGCGCTGATCAATGCTTCGGGCAGGAAAAAAGGCTGGCGGGACCAACCACGGTTGGCCAGGTCGTCGACGATGGTAGAAAGCATCGGATATTCAAGAGAGATGGGCATGGCGCATAGTATCGACTCGCCGTGAAAACCGACAGCGCCACTTGGCCGCCAACCGTCATCGGCGTCTCGACAAAGCCACGCCGCCCCAAGGACAATAGCGGCCTGCCGACAGGAGTCCTGAATGCGCCGTTTGTTTACCCTGCTGCTGACGATGATCTGCACCATGCCTGTCTGGGCAGACAGTCTCGATCAGCTGTACAAGGTCGCCGGCTGGCCCGACCAGCGCGCCCACTTCACCGATGCCGTGAGTGCTGCCCAGCAGCGCTACAAGAACAGCCTGCCGCCTGCGGTCTACCAGGCGCTGGTCAACAACAGCAACCAGCGTTTCCAGGCCCAGGCCATGGACCGCCGGGCCCAGGCGCAATTGCGCGCCAACCTGCCCAACCCTGCGCCTGCGCTGGCCTTCTTCCAGTCGCCGCTTGGGCGCAAGGTCGTGGCCGCCGAACTGCTGGCCACGCGCAAGGACCAACTGGCCAAGAATGCCAAGGGCCTGCCGAAGATCCAGGCCAGCGACAACCGTATGTTGATCATCGGCCACCTGGCCCAGGCCCTGCCTGCCCGGGAAGCCGGTGCCGAGGTGAGCCTGGCAATCGCCGGCGTCGCGGCCGACAGCCTCAGCTCCATGATCCCCGGCCTGTTCGGGGCAGGTCAGGCCAGCAGCCTGCTCGATGGCCAGCGCCAGCGCCTGATGCAGCAGATCGGCGAGGATTTGAACAACACCCTGCTGTACGTCTACCGCGACCTGTCCGACGCCGAGCTCGAGGAATTCGCCACCTTCGCCGAATCCGCCGAGGGCAAGGCCTACTACAAGGCTGCCCTGGAAGCGGTGCGCGCCGGTTTGGCGGTGGGGCGGAGCGCCGCAGACCTGCAGTGATCAGCCAAGGCGCTGATCGATGAAGGCGAAGTAGCGCTGGCGAATGGCCGGCAACTCGTTGGCCAGATGATGACGCGCCTCGGGCAGCATGAGGATCTGCGGCTCGGCGAACTTGGCCTTGAGCACCTTGAGGTTGTAGGGCCAATCCACCGTCGCGTCGGCTTCCCCCTGCACGATCACCGGTCGCCGCACGCTGCGCGGCGCGGCCTCGATACGCTTGACCCAGGCCACCAGGGCCCCGACCCAGGCCGTCGGCAACCGCCGAGGTTGCAGTGGGTCGGCCTCCAGGAACGGCAGGAACGCCGGATCGTTGCTGTTCTCGCTGAAGCGCCGCTCGATGCCGTTGACGAAGTGGCGCAGCACGCAATAGCTGAGTTTCGACCAATACCACGAGCGTGGCCGCACCAAAGGCGCCAGCAGGATCACTTGGCCATCGGCCGGGCTCTGCTCGCCGTGGTGCAGCACGTGGTCCACCACGATCGCCCCGCCAGTGCTCTGCCCGCACAGATGCCATGGGCGTGGCAAGTCGAGCAGACGGGCTTGTTCGAACAAAGCATCGAGCATCTGCTGGTAGACGGCGAAATCAGTGATGCTGGCCCGTTCGCCACTCGACAGCCCATGGCCTGGGAGGTCGCAACTGATGACCGCGAACCCCTGACCCAACGCCCATTCGATCACATGGCAGTACAGCCCCATGTGGTCGTAGTAGCCGTGCAGCAGAAACATCGTCGCCACAGGCCGCTGCGGCAACCACACCTGCCCCACCAACTCGAAGCCCGCCGCCTTGAAGCCGCCCAGCCAGCTTTGGCACACCGGCAGGTCCAGGCCATAGAAACGCTGGTAGTCCAGGCCTTGGGACGACAGAGGGTGGCGGGCCGCCAAGGGCGCAAGGCTGGCGCGCAGGAGGTCGGGGTGAAAGGTGGCGGGCATCGGGCGGATCCACAGCGAAGCGAGTATTGACCTGTGATATTCAGCTCTGGGCGTCATCGTGGCAAGCTAGACCCTTCGCCAGAACAGACCGCTCCCACAGGGTTCTCGCTGCCCCAAATCCTGCGGACACACCATGCCCACCCGAAAATCCCTGCTCACCGCCTTCGCATTGCTGCTCTGCGCTGCCGTCCTCTGGTGGGCGTACGCCAGTTTCCAGGCGCGTTACCTGCGCACGTTCGACGACCAGACAACGCTGTTCGAGGGCAGCCAGTTGCAGTTGCCCGCCGAGCTGGCCGGCCCAGGCCCGATCCGGGTGGTGCATTTCTGGGACCCGGCCTGCCCCTGCAACGTCGGCAACCAGCAGCACCTGGGCGAGCTGATCGAACATTTCGCACCTCAAGGCGTGCGCTTTCATGTGGTGCAAAAGCCCGGTAGCCAAGGCCAGTTGCCTGACAACCTGGCGGCGCTCCAACCCTTGGCCGCGCTGCCCGGCAGCGAGCACCTGCCAGCGTCTCCCGCCGTGGCCATCTGGGACCGCGAAGGCCGCCTGGCCTACTTCGGCCCTTATAGCGAGGGCGCCGTGTGCAATGCCAGCAACAGCTTCATCGAGCCGGTCCTCAAGGCGCTGGTCGAAGGCCGCAAGATCAACGCGTCCAACACCCTGGCCCAGGGCTGCTACTGCCCTTGGGCCGGCTGACGCACCCGCGCGGGGTTGCCCACCACGATCGCCCCGGCCGGCACGTCGCGGGTGACCACGCTGCCGGCGCCCACCACGGCGTTGTCGCCGATACTCACGCCCGGCAGGATGATCGCCCCGCCACCGATCCACACGTTGTTGCCAATGCGCACCGGCCGGCCGCTCTCCAACCCGCTGCGGCGCACCTCGGGGTCCAGCGGATGGTCAGCGGTGTAGATCTGCACCGCAGGGCCGATCTGGCAGTCCTCGCCGATATGGACCGGCAACACATCGAGAATCACGCAATTGAAATTCATGAAGGTGTTGGCACCCACGCTGATGTTGTAGCCGTAGTCGCAATAAAATGGCGGACGAATCACTGCGCCTGGGCCGGCATGGCCGAAGTGCTCGACCAACAGCGCGTGGCGGGCGTCGTTGAGCAGCTCGACACTGCTGTTGTAGCGGTGCATCCAGTGCTTGTTGGCGATCTGCTCGGCTTGCAGTTCAGGGCAGCCGGCATGGTAAAGCTGGCCAGTCAGCATTTTCTGTTTTTCGCTGAGGGACATGGAGACTCCTTCCAGGGGACTATGCTCAGTTCGCGAATCCGTCGATGATCGGACCACACTTTTCGCTCGAATGCACAAGGAGTCTTGATGAAGCGCAGCCTGACCCTGCTGGCAGTGGCGATTGCCGCTGCCGTAGGCGCCGGTTACTGGTACGTGCAAGGCAAGCAGCCACAGCGCGAGGGCCAGGCAAGTGTTGCCGGCCTCGAGGCGCCGGTCAGCGTACGCTACGACGCTCGCGGCGTCCCTCATCTGCAGGCGCAGCACGAGTCTGACCTGTACCGTGCCCTGGGCTATGTGCATGCCCAGGACCGGTTGTTCCAGATGGAAATCCTGCGGCGCCTGGCCCGTGGAGAGCTGGCCGAAGTGCTGGGCGCCGACCTGATCCCCACCGACACCCTGTTTCGCAGCCTGCGTATCCGCGAACAGGCCACACGCATGGCCCAGCGCCAGGACCAGCAATCGCCGGCCTGGCAGGCGCTACAGGCCTACCTGGACGGGGTCAACCAATGGCAGGCCAGCCACCCCAAGCCCATGGAGTTCGACCTGCTGGGCATCCACCCACGCCCCTTCACCGCCGAGGACACGCTCAGCATCGCCGGCTACTTGGCGTACAGTTTTGCCGCTGCCTTTCGCACCGAGCCTGCGCTGACCTATATCCGCGATCAGCTCGGCCCTCAGTACCTGGAAATCTTCGATCTCGACTGGCAACCGGACGGCGCCCTGGCCGCGCCCCTGGCTGCTGCGGACTGGCGCAGCCTGGAGCAGTTGGCACGCTTGAGTCACGAAGCCTTGGGCGAGGCCGGCATCCCCCAGTTCGAAGGCAGCAATGCCTGGGCCGTGTCTGGCACCCGCACGCGCAGCGGCCGCCCATTGCTGGCCGGCGATCCGCACATTGGCTTTGCCGTCCCGGCAGTGTGGTACGAGGCCGAACTGTCGGCACCGGGGTTCAACCTGTATGGCTACTTCCAGGCGCTCAACCCCTTCGCCCTGCTCGGTCACAACCTGGACTTCGGCTGGAGCCTGACCATGTTCCAGAACGACGACGTGGACCTGATCGCCGAGCAGGTCAACCCGAACGACCCCGATCAGGTCAGGGTCGCTGGCAGGTGGCAGCCGCTGGAAAAAGTCGAGCAGCAGATCGCTGTCAAAGGCCAGGCCCCCGCGTCTATCACCCTACGTCGCTCGCCCCACGGCCCGATCGTCAACGATGTGATCGGCGCCACCGCCGGGCCTAGGCCGATTGCCATGTGGTGGGCATTCCTGGAAACCGACAACCCCTTGCTCGATGGCTTCTATCAGGTCAACCGCGCCGATACCCTGGGCAAGATGCGCGACGCGGCAGCGAAAATCCATGCCCCCGGCCTGAATCTTGTCTGGGCCAATGCCCGTGGCGACATCGGGTGGTGGGCAGCAGCGCAATTGCCGGTGCGCCCAGAGGGGGTCAATCCGTCGTTCATTCTCGATGGCAGCACGTCCCAGGCCGACAAACCCGGCTTCTACCCGTTCAGCGTGAACCCACAGCAAGAGAACCCTGCCAGCGGCTACATCGTCTCGGCCAACTTCCAGCCTCCGGCCGTCGTGCCGGTCCCTGGCTATTACAACCTGCCCGATCGTGGTCGCCAGCTCGACCGACACCTGGCCGCGCCAGGTATCCAGTGGGACACCCAAAACACCCAAGCTTTGCAGCTCGATACCGCCACCGACTACGGCCCACGCACCTTGGCACCGCTGCTGGGCACTTTGCGCGCCATCGCTCTGGGCGAGCAGGAGAAGGAACTGGTGGAACAATTGGCCGCCTGGCGGGGCGACTACCCGCAGGATTCGACCAGTGCGACCCTGTTCAACCAGTTCCTGTATGAACTGGCCTTCGCAGCCCTGCACGACGAACTGGGAGATACCTGGTTCCCGGTCCTGATCAACACCCGCGTCATCGATGCAGCCCTGCCGCGCCTGGCGGCCGATCCCGAGTCGCCTTGGTGGGCGCTACGCGGCGCCAGCGAACATACCGACCGCACCGCTATCGTCAAGCTGGCCTGGCAACGCAGCCTCGCTCACCTGCGCGAGACGTTCGGCAAGGACCCGGCCCGCTGGCAGTGGGGCAAAGCCCACACCCTGACCCACAACCACCCGCTGGGAGTGAAGAAGCCGCTGAACCTGCTGTTCAACGTTGGCCCCTTCGCCGCACCCGGTACCCATGAGGTGCCCAACAACCTCTCGGCGAAGATCGGTCCGGCACCCTGGGCAGTCAACTACGGCCCCTCAACCCGGCGCCTGATCGATTTCGCAGACCCCGGCGCGGCCCTGACCATCAACCCGGTAGGCCAGAGCGGTGTGCTGTTCGACCCGCACTATGGCGACCAAGCCGAGGATTACATCAATGGGCGATATCAACGGGCGCAGATGGGTGTGATTCCAGCGCAAAGCACCTTGCGACTGCTGCCGGTACAGTGACGGCCCGAGCCATGACCTTCAACCCGCTCCCGAGGATCCCGATGCACAAGCACTTCATTGAAATCGACGGCGCCCGCATGAGCTATGTCGACCAGGGCCAAGGTTTCCCCGTGCTGCTGGGCCACAGCTATTTGTGGTCAGCGGCCATGTGGCAGCCGCAGATCGAGGCACTGTCGAAACACTACCGGGTGATCGTGCCCGAGCTTTGGGGCCACGGCGACTCCGCAGCGCCACCGCCCACCACCACCGACATGAGCGCGTTGGCGCGCCAGCACCTGGCATTGCTCGATGCCTTGGATATCCCGAAATGCCATCTGGTCGGCCTGTCGGTCGGCGGCATGTGGGGCGCACAACTGGCCATCGAGCACCCCCAGCGCATCGACCGCCTGGTGTTGATGGACACCTACCTGGGCGCCGAGCCGGACGCCACCCGCCTGAAATACTTTGGCCTGCTCGATGCCGCGAGCGCAGCGGGCGGGTTCAGCGATGCCTTGCTCGACATCGTCGTACCGATCTTCTTCCATGCCGGGGGCCAGACGGTACCTGAGATCCGTGAGCAGTTTCGCGCCCAGCTCAAGGCCAGCAGCGCCCAGGCGATCCGGGAAAGCCTCGAGCCGATGGGCCGAGTGATTTTCGGCCGGCCAGACCTGCTGGCGCGGCTGGGCGAATTGCCAGGCGAACGTACTATCGTGCTGTGTGGCGACCAGGACATTCCCCGGCCACCGGCAGAGTCCAACGAAATGGCCCGCTTGATCGGCTGCCTGGCGGCGCAGATTCCGTTCGCGGGGCACATCTCGAGTCTCGAGAGCCCGCAGGTGGTGAATGAGTTTCTGTTGAACTGGTTGCCGCGCAATAGCTGAAATCCCCGGGGCTGCCATGCAGCCCCACCCGCTCCCACAGGTACGGCGACATTCTTCGGCTTGGCGCTGTGCCCTTGGGAGCAAAGCCTGCGATCGGCCGCAACGCGTACCCTTCGTCGGCGGGCGCGGAAATTTCGTCCTGACCTGGGATCTTTCCTGTCGATGGCCTCTCAAAGGGCACTCAGACAGCCTTCAGGAATCCCCCAATGAACAGCGCCTGCCCACCCATTTCGAACGAGCAACTTCAATGGCTCCTGGCCTTGCGTCGGGCGCTGGCCAAATCGGGGGCATGAACGAAAACGCCGACGCAAATGCGTCGGCGTTTTCTTTCAGGCGTGAAGATCAGAACGCCGGCAGCACCGCACCGCTGTACTTCTTGGCGATGAATTCCTTCACCTGCGGGCTGGTCAGGGCTTTGGCCAGTTTCTGGATGGCCTCGCTGTCCTTGTTGTCCGGGCGGGCAACCAGGAAGTTCACGTACGGCGAGTCGCTGCCTTCGATTACCAGGGCGTCCTTGGCCGGGTTCAGACCGGCTTCCAGGGCGTAGTTGGTGTTGATCATGTCCAGGTCGACCTGATCGAGCACGCGCGGCAGCATGGCCGATTCCAGCTCGCGGAACTTCAGGTTTTTCGGGTTCTCGGCGATGTCCTTGGGCGTAGCCAGGGCATTCTTCGGATCTTTCAGGGTGATCAGACCTGCCTTTTGCAGCAGGATCAGCGCACGGCCGCTGTTGCTGCCTTCGTTGGGGATGGCGACAGTGGCACCGTCCTTGAGCTCAGCCAGGCTCTTGACCTTCTTGGAGTAGCCACCGAACGGCTCGACGTGTACGCCGATCACGGTTTCCAGGTGAGTACCCTTGCCTTCGTTGAAGTTCTTCAGGTACGGCAGGGTCTGGAAGTAGTTGGCATCCAGACGCTTCTGGTCGACCTGCACGTTAGGCTGGACGTAGTCGGTGAAGACCTTGATCTGCAGGTCCACGCCTTCCTTGGCCAGAGTTGGCTTGATCAGTTCGAGGATCTCAGCGTGGGGTACGGGGGTAGCAGCCACGACCAGCTTCTCGGCGGCGTTGGCGAAACCGGCCAGCGACAGGGCAGCGGCCAGGGCAGTGGTCAGCAGAGTTTTTTTCATGGTGATCCTTGTTATCAAGCTGGAGCCATTGATGATGGCGAAGTCGGTGCCCACCCTTTGAATGGGGGCGTGAAGCGGACGATACCGGGAATTTTTATTCCGGAATAATATCTTTTGCTTAGCCGCTTATAACTAAAACAATTTGCCATTACCGCATTCGCTTCTGACCAACGGTTACCCGCTCTAGCACAAGGTTTATCCCAGGCTCGCCAACGTCGAAGCCAGCAATTGGCGCACCGCCGATTTCGTTTGCGGCTCCTGGCTCTGGCCCAGTTGCGCAAGTTGGCGCGCCAGGCTGGCCAGCGGCGTGGTGTCGGGCAGGTCCAGGTGCTGCGGGAGGATTTCCCCGGCATCGCTCACCAACAGAGCAAAGTGGATGACGTTTTCCAGCTCGCGGGTATTGCCGGGCCAGGCATGGGCCTCAAGGGCCTGCTGGGCGGCTTCGCTGATCAGCGGCACCGGAACGCCCAGGCGTAGGCTGTAGATTCCGATGAAGTATTCGGCCAGCGGCAGGATATCCCCCACCCGCTCGCGTAGCGCCGGCAATTCCAGCTGGCCTTCGCGCAGGTAGAGGTAGAGTCGCTCGTTGAAGCGCCCGGCACGCACGGCCTGGGCCAGGTCGATACTGGACGCCGCCACCAAGCGGACATCCACCGGCTGCGGCCGCTGGGCGCCGACGCGGGTGACTTCGCGGTTCTCCAGCGCCGCCAGAAGCTTGCCCTGGATCGCCAGCGGCAGGTCGGCGATCTCGTCCAAGTACAGGGTGCCGCCATTGGCCGAGCCGAACCAGCCCGCCCGGCCGCTGGCGGTTCCCCCTAGGGTGCCGGCGCTGTAGCCGAACAACTCGGCATCGGCGTAGGTCGGGCTGATCGCCGCGCAGCTCACCGAGACGAACAACCCACTGCGGTCACTGGCACGATGGACCTGTCGGGCCAGCAGTTCCTTGCCGGTACCGGTCTCGCCGCGGATCAACACCGGCACCGGTTGCGGTGCCAGTTGCTCCAAGGCATCGCGCAGCTGTTGCGAACGAGGGTCGATGAACACCAGCGCCTTGGCGCGGATGCTCAATGGGCTTTTGTCTTGCTCGGGGAAGGTCAGCAAAGGCTGACCGAAAGTGTTGTGGATGGTCATGACGCGCTCCCGCCCGAGGCCGCCGCCGGCCGGGCGTCTTGGTGTACGTGAACGGTTCGCGGATCAGGCGCGGCGCAAGGCCCGCTGTTCGATACGGCCTTGCAGGCGATAGAGGTAGGCAAAACCTTGCTCCCAGCGCTCATGGCCGGACTTGACGTTGATATGCCCGGCATTGGCCAGCAGCCCCGCCTCTGCGCCCCAGGCCCGTGCCAGGTGCAATGCACGCGGCACACTGACGGCCGGGTCGTTGTCCGAACTGACCACCTGACTCGGGAATGGCAGCGGCTGCAGCGGGATCGGTGCGAAATTGCGCAGCGCGGGCGAGCAGGTGGGCCGCTCGACATCCGCCGGAGCCACCAGCAATGCGCCGCGCACTTGGCGCAGCAAGGCCGGGCGGGCCTGGACGGCCCAATGAGCGACGGTGATGCAGCCCAGACTATGAGCGATCAGGATCACCGGCGAGCGTTCGGCGGCGATTGCCTGCTCCAGCGCCTGGACCCAGTCGCGCCGCTGAGGCGTGAGCCAGTCGCGCTGCTCGACCCGGACGCTGTTGGGCAGACTACGCTGCCAGTGACTTTGCCAATGGTTGTCTGGCGATCCTTGCCAGCCCGGCACAATCAGGTAACGGATCGACTCATTGCGCATGGGGACGCCTCCTGGAAGTTTGCGTGCTTGGGACCAGTATTGAGGAGGCGGTTATATCAGTAAAGGAATAAGGCGCTATTTATTAATAGCTTTAAGTTTTAAGCGACACGCTTCAGTCGCTAACTCGTGCCCTCTTGCCGCACGAAGCTCAAAACGTACAGCCCAAAAAAAAAGGGCCATCCCCTGCCAAGGAAAATGGCCCTGAAGCACTTGCCTGAAGAGGGATTGCCGGTCAGCGTGCGGTGATCACCGCCAACTTGCTGATCCCGGCGCGTTCGATGGCAGCCATGGCCCGCGCCACTTCGCCGTAATTGACGCCATCGTCGGCCTGCAACTGGACGCGCAGCTCGGCGTCCTTGGCCTTGGCGTCCTTGAGGTTGGTTTCCAGCAGATCGGGCTGGATCTCGTCCTTGTTGATGAACAGCTTGCCGCTGCCATCGATGCTCACCACCAGCGGGTCCTTCTGCTCGACCGGGGCCACGGCCTCGGTCTTGGGCAGGTTGATGGGGATGGCGTTGGTCAGCAGCGGTGCGGTGACGATGAACACCACCAACAGCACCAGCATGACGTCCACCAAGGGCGTGACGTTGATTTCACTGAGGACTTCATCGCTGTCCTGGGTCGAGAAGGCCATATCAGGAAGCCTCCTTCACCGGTTGGGTGAATCCGGTCTGGGCCTTGTGCACTGCAGGGTGCACGAGTACGCGGAAGGCACTCTTCTGCGCCAGGCTGTAGAAGTCATGGGCGAAATCGTCGAGGTCGGCGGCGGTCAGCTTGAGGCGACGCAGGAAGTAGTTGTAGACCAGCACCGCAGGCACTGCGACGGCGATACCGACCCCGGTGGCCACCAGCGCCGCGCCGATCGGCCCGGCCACGGTTTCAAGGCTCGCCGAGCCTGCCGCGCTGATGCCTTTGAGCGCTTCCATGATGCCCCACACAGTGCCGAACAGGCCGATGAAAGGCGAGGTGCTGCCGATGCTGGCGACCACTGCCAGGCCCGTTTCCAGGGAGCGGCGTTCACGCACGATCTGCTGACGCAGCGCGCGCTCCAGACGGTCCTGATGATTGATGGCATGGCTCAGGTCATTGGCCTGGCCTGGCTCCCCGACGGCAATCGCCGCGTAGCCTGCCTGGGCCACCCGGGCGGCGGGGCCGGGCAGATCGTGGCTGGGCTGGGCTGCCGCATCGAGGCTCGAGGCCGCCCAGAACTGCTCATGGAAGCGCCGATCCTGGTGCTTCAGGCGCACGAACTGCACGACCTTGACCAAGGCCAACGCCCAAGTGGCCACGGAAAAACCAACCAGCAGCCAGATGACGGCGCTTTCAACGGATTCGAGTGGGGATGCCAACAGGCTCATGATGAAGTCTTCCTTTGTACGTCGATGGGCGCGAATTAACGAAGCTTGAAATCGATCGGCACGCTGACCCAGCCAACCTGGGCCACCTCGCCCTGCTTGGCCGGCACGAAGCTCCAGCGCTTCACTGCGGCGAGGGCCGCGTCATCCAGCACCTGGCGACCGCTGCTCTTCTGGATCTGGATCTGCCCAGGCTTGCCGCTGGCGAGCACCTCGACACGTAGCAGCACCGACCCCTCCCAGCCCCGGCGATGGGCCATTTGTGGGTACTGCGGCGCGGGGTTCTTCAAATAGGCAGCGCTGGCCGAAGGTGGCGTAACCGGCGCCGGTGCCGGCGGAGCCACCGGCGCGGGGGCCGCCACCGGTGGAGCGGGCGGCGCCTCGACGGGCTTGGGCTGCGGCTTGGCCACTGGTTTGGGCGCAGGTTTCGGCTTGGGCTTGGGTATCGGTTTTGGCGCAGGCTTGGCCGCCAGCTCGTCCACCACAGGGGGTGGCGGCTCGACCACGGGCGGCGCTGGAGCCGGTGGAGGGGGCTCGACCACAGGTGGTGCGGGCGCGGCGAACTCGATGGTCATCGGCGGAATCTGTGGTGGAACCACGGGCAATACTGGAGTCGGCGCCTGGCTGATCCAGTAGGCCGCAGCGCCATGCAGGGCCAACACCAGCAGCCCTAGTGCCAGCGTGTCGCGACGCTTGAGGCCACTGACAGGCGTGCGTTGCAGGCGCAGTTGGCCCAATGGCAGGCGAAGCGTGCGTCCAAGCTCGACCAGGTCGCCCGATGCCGGACGCCATGGCTGGTCGTAGGCCCTGACGGCCGACTGGACATTACCCATCGATAGAACTCCCTGGGGGCGTGATTCATGGCTGAATCATCGGGCGCGAAGGCTTATCCCAGAAAGTAATATTTAAAATTAAAAATAGATCTTTTTTGAATATGGAGAAGCTACGGTTGCGCCCAGGCCGCGTCGTTCAAGGGCTGCAGCAGTGCATCGAAAAAACGATGCCTGCCCGGCATATGAAATATAGCGACAAGGCATGGCCCTGGCGCACAGGTGGGGTTGCACACCCTCCGTGGGAGCGGGTTCGCCCGCGACTACGCCCGCCTCTTTACCACGCATCCGCGGGCAAAACCCGCTCCCACAGATTCCTGCAGTCCAAAAAAACCCGGGACGATGCCCGGGTTATCGGTGTGCACGATGGATCAGATGTCCGCTACCTTCTGCCAGACCTTCGGCCGGAAGAACAACGTCTCCCCCCGCGCCAGCCCCGACAGGCTGTCGTGGTCCTTGACCACTTCCGCCTCGATCAACTCGCTCTGTCCTGGCACCTTCAAGGTGACACGCGTGGTCGCCCCCAATGGGCGGATGTCGCGCACTTCGGCGGCTTGGTGGCCTTCGGTCTCATGGCGCGACAGCGACACTTCGTGCGGACGGAACAACACATGCTGGCCCTCGCTCAGACTCAGGCGGTTGGAGTCGCCCAGGAAGTGATAGACGAAGTCGTTGGCAGGGTGTTCATACACCTCGCCCGGCGAACCGATCTGCTCGATCACACCCTTGTTCATCACCACGATGCGGTCTGCCACTTCCATGGCTTCTTCCTGGTCGTGGGTGACGAATACCGAGGTCAGGTTGATGTCCTCGTGCAGGCGCGCCAACCAACGGCGCAGCTCCTTGCGTACCTTGGCGTCCAGCGCACCGAAGGGCTCATCGAGCAGCAGCACCTTGGGCTCCACCGCCAGGGCACGGGCCAGGGCGATACGCTGGCGCTGACCGCCGGACAGCTGCTCAGGGTAGCGGTCGGACAACCAGTCCAGTTGCACCATGTTCAGCAGCTCGTGCACTTTCTCGGCGATCTTGCTCTCGCTCGGGCGTTCACCCTTGGGCTTCATGCGCAGGCCAAAAGCGACGTTGTCGAACACGCTCATGTGGCGGAACAACGCGTAGTGCTGGAACACGAAACCGACGTTGCGATCACGCACGTCATGGCCGGACACGTCCTCGCCATGGAACACGATATTGCCCTGGTCGGGCGTTTCCAGGCCGGCGATGATGCGCAGCAGGGTGGTCTTGCCGCAGCCGGACGGGCCCAGCAGAGCCACCAGCTCGCCGCTGTTGATATCCAGGTTGATGTTGTCCAGGGCCTGGAAGGCGTTGAAGCGCTTGCTGACGTTACGAACTTCGATCGACATGAATCATTCCTCCGCGGCGCTGTGGCGCAGGCGGTTAATACGGTTCTCGCTCCACTGCTTGAGCAGCAGGATGAAGAGCGCCAGGATCAGCAGCAGGCTGGCCACGCTGAAGGCCGCGACATGGTTGTACTCGTTGTAGAGGATCTCCACGTGCAGCGGCAAGGTATTGGTGACGCCACGGATATGCCCGGACACCACCGACACGGCGCCGAACTCACCCATGGCCCGCGCGGTGCACAGCACCACGCCGTAGATCAGGCCCCATTTGATGTTCGGCAGCGTCACGTGCCAGAACATCTGCCAGCCGTTGGCGCCGAGCAGGCGCGCGGCCTCCTCCTCCTGCGTGCCCTGTTCCTGCATCAGCGGGATCAGCTCTCGGGCCACGAAAGGCACAGTCACGAAGATGGTCGCCAGCACGATACCCGGCAGGGCGAACACGATCTGGATGTCGTGGTCCTGCAGCCAGGGGCCGAACAGCCCCTGGGCACCGAACATCAGCACATAGACCAGACCGGCGATCACCGGCGAAACCGAGAACGGCAGGTCGATCAGGGTCACCAGCAGGCTCTTGCCGCGGAAGGTGTACTTGCTCACGCACCAGGCGGCGCTGACGCCGAACACCAGGTTCAGCGGCACCGAGATGATCACCGCGAACAGGGTGAGCTTGAGCGCCGACAGGGCGTCGGGCTCGAAGATGGCTTCGAAGAACGTGCCAAAGCCATTCTTCAGGGCCTGGGACACGACGATGAACAGCGGCAGCAGCAAGAACAGCGCGAACACCAGCCAGGCCAGGGCAATCAGCACACGCCTTGAGGTGGCACTGCCACGGCGGGCGGCGTTGGCGGCGGCCGCTGCGCCAAGGGATGACGAAGACATTACCGGGCCTCCTTCAAGGGGTTTCGATGCGCCGCTGCAACAGGTTGATCAGCAGCAGCAGGATGAAGGAAACCACCAGCATCAGCACGCCAATGGCGGTGGCACCGGTGTAATCGTACTGGTCGAGCTTGACCATGATCAGCAACGGCAAGATCTCGGTCTTCATCGGCATGTTGCCGGCGATGAAGATCACCGAACCATACTCGCCTACGCCCCGGGCGAACGCCAGGGCGAAGCCGGTCAGCCAGGCCGGCAGCAACGCCGGGGCCAACACGTGGCGGAACACCTGCAGCGGCTTGGCACCCAGGCAGGCAGCGGCCTCTTCGACTTCACGCGGAATATCGGCCAGCACCGGCTGCACCGTGCGCACCACGAACGGCAGGGTGACGAAGGTCAGCGCCAGGGTAATGCCCAGTGGGGTGTAGGCGATCTTGAAGCCCAGGTCGGTCGCGAACTGCCCAACCCAGCCGGCCGGCGCATACAAGGCGGTCAAGGCGATACCCGCCACAGCGGTGGGCAAAGCGAACGGCAGGTCGATCATCGCATCGATGATCTTGCGACCGGGAAAGCTGTAGCGCACCAGCACCCAGGCCAGCAGGGTGCCGATCACACCATTGATGAGGGCGGCGAACAGGGCGGTGCCGAAGCTCAGCTTGAGCGCGGCCAGAACCCGCGGAGCGCTGACGATACTCCAGAACTGTTCCCAGGTGAGCTGCGCGGCATGCACGAACATGGCGGCCAGCGGTATGAGCACAATCAGGCTGAGATACACCAAGGTGTAGCCCAGTGTCAGCCCGAAGCCGGGTATGACGGGGGAAATACGACGTGACATAAAGTTCCCTGGTTGAACGCACGAAGCCCGGGCGTGATCCCGGGCTGGTGCAGGCTACTGAAGGGTGTTGCTTTTCGGGGCCTCACCGCGGCCCCGCAAGTTTTCATGGCCGATCACTGTGCCTGATAAATCTGATCGAACACACCACCATCGTTAAAGAACTTGGGCTGTGCAGTTTTCCAGCCACCGAAGTCCTTGTCGATGGTCACCAGCTCCAGTTTCGGGAACTGCTTGCCGAACTCGGCAGCGACCTTTTCGTCACGCGGGCGGTAGAAGTTCTCGGCGGCAATCTTCTGGCCGGCCGGGCTGTACAGGTGCTTGAGGTACTCGGTGGCGATCTCGGTGTTGCCTTTCTTCTCGGCGTTCTTGTCGACCACCGCTACCGGTGGCTCGGCGAGGATCGACAGGGACGGCACGACGATCTCGAACTTGTCGCTGCCGCCGTCTTCCTTCAGGGCCAGGAACGCTTCGTTCTCCCACGCCAGCAGCACATCGCCCTGGCCGTTGTTGACGAAGGTGATGGTCGAGCCACGGGCGCCGGTATCGAGCACCGGCACGTGCTTGAACAGCTCTTGCACGTACGCCTTGGCTTTGTCTTCGCTGCCGCCGGTCTTCAGACCATAGGCCCAGGCGGCGAGGAAGTTCCAGCGGGCGCCGCCGGAGGTCTTGGGATTGGGGGTGATGACCGAGACGTCCTTCTTGATCAGGTCGCCCCAGTCCTTGATGCCCTTGGGGTTACCCTTGCGCACCAGGAACACGATGGTGGACGTGTAGGGCGTGCTGGCCTCAGGCAGGCGTTTCTGCCAGTCCTGCGGCAGGCTCTTGCCGAGCTTGGCCACTTCATCGATGTCGCCGGCCAGGGCCAGGGTCACCACGTCCGCGCGCAGGCCATCGATCACCGCACGGGCCTGCTTGCCCGAGCCGCCATGGGATTGCTGGATCTTCACCTTGTCGCCGGGATGAGCGGCCTGCCAGTGCTTGATGAACTCGGCGTTGTACTGCTGGTACAGCTCGCGGGTCGGGTCGTAGGACACGTTCAGCAGTTCGTAGTCCTTGGCGATCGCGGAACCGGCAAAAACGGCACTGGCCAGAGCGGCAAGCGCATAACGGCGGATGGACATGGTGAAGCTCCCGATTGGCATTTTTCTAGTTTGTTAGAGGGGGCGGTATCAGCCGGACTTGTTGCCTGGCTGCTGGAGGCGGAATTTTTCCTTGCGCTCGATCTGCACGACCTGGGCGTTGTGCACGGTGATCTCCACCGCACCGAAGCGCAGATCGCGCAGCGCGCTCTGGATTTCACGCAGAATGGTGGTTTCGTCCTGACCGTCGATGCTACGCACAGATGCACTCATGCTCGTTCTCCTTGGGTATGAAGTGCCGGGCAGAGGAAGGTGATTGCGCCTGGCTTGAGGGCAATCTTAGAGACGTGTATTTATTCTGAAAAATACTGTTTAAGAATTTTTATATAACTAAAATTCCGCGCCGATTTCGAAGGTGGCAACGGGTCTGTGGGAGCGGATTTACCCGCTCCCACAGACCCGTTGCGTGCCCTAACGTTGTGTCTGCGGCTCGCGGATCTTGTACCAGGCCACATAGAGCGCCGGCAGGAACAACAGCGTCAGCAGCGTTGCACTGATGATGCCGCCGATCATCGCGTAGGCCATCGGCCCCCAGAACACTTCCCGAGCGATCGGGATCATGCCAAGGCTCGCCGCCGCCGCGGTCAGCAGGATCGGTCGGCGGCGGTGGTTGGTCGCCTCCACGACGGCATCCCAGGGCGAGAACCCTTGCGCCTCGAATTCGTCGATCTGAGTCACCAGGATTACCGAGTTGCGGATGATGATGCCGGCCAGGGCCAGGATACCGAGAATGGCCACGAAGCCCATGGGCGTGCCGGTGGGCACCAGCGCCAGCACCACGCCGATCAGCCCCAGTGGCGCCACGCTGACCACCAGGAACAGCTTCTGCACGCTGTGCAGCTGGATCATCAGGAAGGTCGCCATGAGGAACAGCATCAGCGGAATGACCTTGCGGATCGGCCCTTGGGCTTTGGCGCTTTCTTCCACCGTACCGCCGGTGGCCACTTCATAGCCGACCGGCAGCTTGTCGATGAACTGGTCGATTTCAGGCTTGAGCTGGGCCACCAGGTCGGTGGGCTGGATGTCGCCGTTGACCGAGGCCTTGATGGTGATGGTTGGCTTGCGGTCGCGGCGCCATACCAGGGGCTGTTCCAGCTCGTAGCGCACGGTGGCGAAGGCCAGCAGCGGGATCGAGGTGCCGTTGGGGGTGAGGATCTGCAGGTTCTGCAGAGTATCGGGCGAGCCACGCTCGCTGTCTTCGGCACGGGCGACCACGTTGATCAGGTAGATATTGTCGTTGACCTGGGTGATCGGCGTGCCACTGACGATGCTGTTCATCACGTTGGCCACGTCCTCGGACGACAGCCCCAACTGGCGCGCCTTGTCCTGGGCGATCTCCACGCGCAGCACCTTACCGGGCTCGTTCCAGTCGTAGATCATCTCGCCGATGTGCTCGTTGGCGTCGAGCAGGGTGGCAAGCTCGATCGCATGCTTGCGCACCTGGTCGATGTCCTTGCCACTGACCCGGTACTGGATCGGACGTCCCACCGGCGGGCCCATTTCCAGCGACTGGACGTTGGTACCGATGCCCACGAACTCTTCGCGCAGGATCTTCTCCAGACGCTTCATCATGCCCTGGCGCTCTTCGAAGCCCTTGCTGACGATTACCAGCTGCGCGTAGTAGGGGTTCTGCAATTGCGCATCCAGCGGTAGGTAGAAGCGAATCGCCCCCTGGCCGATGTAGGTGCTCCAGCGCACCAGGTCCGGGTCGTCCTTGATCCTGGCCTCGAACCGGTCGACGACCTTGCGGGTTTCCTCGATCGACGCGTTCTGGGGCAGGTTCAGGTCGACCAGGATCTCGGGGCGGTCGGACGAAGGGAAGAACTGGTTCTGCACGAAGCGCTCGCAGATCAGCGCCAGGACAAACAGCAACACCGTGCCGATGATGGTCAGCCAGCGATGACGCATGCACCACAGCAGGCTGTGCTCGAACGCACGCCCCACGCGGCCGGGCTCGGCCTCATGGGCCTTGAGCTTGCTGCTGCTCAGGATATGCACGCCCAGCACAGGCGCGAAGAACACCGCCACCACCCACGACACCAGCAACGCCACCGCGATGACGGCGAACAAGGTGTAGGTGTATTCACCCGCAGAGCTGGCGTTGAGCCCGATCGGCACGAAACCGGCCACGGTCACCAGCGTGCCGGTAAGCATGGGGAAGGCTGTGGAGGTGTAGGCGAATGTCGCCGCCTGCTCCTTGCTTTCGCCCATCTCCAGCCGCGTGACCATGACCTCCACCGTGATCATCGCATCATCCACCAGCAGGCCCAGGGCGATGATCAGCGCTCCGAGGGAGATCCGCTGCATGGTGATGCCGCTGTACTCCATGAACACGAACACCATGGCCAGCACCAACGGGATCGAGCACGCCACCACCAGACCTGCGCGCACGCCCAGGCTGACGAAGCTCACCCCCAGCACGATCACCACCGCCTCGAACAGCGCACTGGTGAAGCCGCCCACCGCCTGCTTGACCACCACGGCCTGGTCGGACACGGTGTGCACGCCCACGCCCACCGGCAGGTCGGCGACGACGCTATCCATCTTCTTCTTCAACGCAGCGCCAAACACTTGGATGTTGCCACCGGCCTTCATGCCGATCGCAAGGCCGATGGCCGTCTGGCCGTTGTAACGGAACATTGGCGAAGGTGGATCGACATAGCCACGTTCGATATCGGCGATATCCGCGAGGCGGAAGAAGCGGTCGTTGATCCGCAGGTTGACGGTCTGCAGGTCCTTTTCCGAGGCGAATTGCCCGGTCGTACGCACTGAGATGCGCTCGGGGCCCGCTTCGATCACGCCCGCCGGGGTGACCGCGTTCTGCGATTGCAAAGCCTGCATCACCTGGCGCTGGTCGATGCCCAGGGCCGCCAGCTTGCGGGTGGAGAAGTTCAGGTAGAGCACTTCGTCCTGGGTGCCGATCAGCTCGATCTTGCCGATGTTGGGCACATCGCGCACTTCGGCCCGCGCCACTTCCACGTAGTCGCGCAGCTGGCGCAAGGTCAGGCCATCGGCTGTAAAGGCATAGATCGAACCGAACACATCGCCGAATTCGTCGTTGAAGGCAGGGCCCTGGATGCCCGAGGGAAACTGGCCGCGGATATCCTGGATCTTCTTGCGCACCTGGTACCAGATTTCCGGGATGTCCTTGGCCTTGGTGGTGTCGCGCAGGTAGACATAGACAGTGGATTCACCAGGGCGGGTATAGCTCTTGGTGTAATCGAGCGAGTCGAGCTCCTCGAGCTTCTTTTCGATGCGGTCGGTGACCTGATACAGCGTCTCGTCCTGGGTCGCCCCTGGCCAGCGGGTCTGGATCACCATGGTCTTGATGGTGAAGGACGGGTCTTCCTCACGTCCTAGGTTGAAATACGAAAAAATCCCCATCAGCAGCCCGACGAACATCAGGTACCAGACGAACGATTGGTGCCTGAGCGCCCACTCGGACAGGTTGAAGCTTCCTTTCATTGCGCGTCCTCATCGAATGCGACCTTCTGGCCCGGCTTGAGGCTGTTCACGCCGGCTGTGACCACCCGCTCGCCTGGCTGAACGCCGGACGTCAGGACGATGCTGTCCTGCGTGCGCTCGATCAGGGCTACGTCACGGATGGCCACGGTCTTCTGTTTCGGGTCGATCACCCACACCTGGGTCTTGCCGTCGCGTTCGAGCAAGGCGCTCAGCGGCAGCTGGCTGCGCGGCGAAACCGCGGAGCTCAACGTCACGCTGATGGCAGTGCCCAGGTGGAAGGCGGCCGGCGTGCTGGCCAGGGTCAGCCGCGCACGACGGGTTCGCGTCGTGGCATCGGCCTGGGGCTCCAGCTCGCGCAAGGTAGCGGTGGTGTTGATGGTGGGGTCCAGTTGCGAGGCGACGGTGAACGTCAGGCCTTTGTTCAGTTGCTCGGCCAGACCGATAGGCAGATCGATCACCGCTTCCTTGACGTCCGGACGGGCCAGCGTGACCACGGCCTGCCCGGCCGTCACCGTCTGCCCGGCCTCGGCCTGCCAGGCGGTGATGACGGCGGCGTGGTCGCTGCGCAGGGTGCTGTAGTCGAGCTGGTCACGGGCCTGACTCACTGCCGAACGGGCTTGTTCCAGTGCAGCGCCTGTGGTCTTGAGGTTGGTCTGGGCGATGTCCAATTGCGCCTGGGCGCCAACGCCTCGATCAAACAGTTGCTGTTGCCGTCGTGCGTCGGCCTGGGCGTTGATCCACTGCGCTTGCACCTTGGCCAGGTCGCCTTCGGCAGCGCGCAGTTGGTTCTGCTGATCGGTCGGATCGAGGGTGGCCAAGGTATCGCCGGGCTTTACCTGGGCGCCGACGTCCAGCCAGCGCCGGGCGATACGCCCGGACACACGAAACCCCAGCGTGCTTTCGAAGCGGGCCTGGATACTGCCCGCAAAGCGCCCCAGCTGCGACTGTACCTGGGGTTCGACGGTCATCGACAACACCGGCCGGATCGGCTCGGGTGCTTGCTCCTCGCTGGAACAGGCGGCCAGCAGTAGGCTGGCCGGCAATACAAGCAGCACGCGCTTCATGGCGCCCCTCCCCCGTCCTTGGCGTCGACCTTGTGCACCTGCATGTTCGGGTGCAGCAATTGCCCACCACTGACCACGACGGTTTCACCACTTTTCAGGCCGCTGGCGACCACGATCTTGCCGGTCAGGTAACGTGTGACCTCGACCTTGCGCAATTCGACCTTGTCCCCCTCGCCCACCACCCAGACCGCCGGCTCGTGCAACGCTTTGGTCAAGGCCGACCAGGGCAGCTCGACACTCGGCCGCCCCTGGGCATTGGTGGTGGCGGTGACCGGCGCGCCCAGCTGCATACCGGGAGGTACGTTGCGCAGCCCTACCTTGACCTGCACCGTGCCACTCTGCGCGGAGACGGTCGGCGTGATTTCCCGGACAAACCCTTGCGCCTGGATCTTGGGATCGTCCAGCAGACTGACAATGACGCCTGCATCGCTCGGCGGCGCCACCAGCAGGGACTCATACACGTTGAACACCGCATCGCGGTCGCCGTCGCGGGCGAGGCTGAAGATCGGCATGGTCGCCTGCACCACCTGGCCGACTTCGGCCTGACGCTCGGTGATGACCCCGTCGGCCTCTGATACCAGCGCGGTATAACTCAACTGCTCCTGGGCATCGGCCAACTGCGCCTGGGCAGCCTTGAGCGCACTCTGGTCGCTGCGCAGCGACGCCTGGGCGGAGTCGTACTCGCTCTGGCTGGTGTAGCCCTTGGGCAGTAGCTTTTGCTGACGCACGAAGGCCGCGCTGGTCTGGGTGACACGCGCCTGGGCGGCGAATACTTCGGCCTTGGCCGAATCGACGTTGTTCTGCAGATCCTTGGGGTCCAGGCGCGCCAACACCTGGTTGGCTTTGACGTGATCGCCTACATCCACGCTACGGGAAATGATCTTGCCGCCGACCCTGAACGACAGGTCGGTCTGCACCCGCGCCTGGACATCGCCGGTCAGGGTCACCCTGGCGGCAAAATCGGTAGGTTTGACCTGGATTACACCCACCCTGGGGAGTTCAGCTTTCGACTCTTCCTTGCTACAGCCCGACAGCATGGACAGCAGCCCCAGGCAAACGACCATCAGCGGACGCGCTAACGTCATGCAGGCTCCTTGCTTGTGCCAATTGGATTGAGGGACGCGAGTGAAAGCGTAGATCAGGCACGGACAACTGGCACTGACTCAGATCCATCAAAACTTCTGCACGCAGAATCGGGGATACTGCCGCTTCACAGGACAAGGAAAAGGCCCATGCTCAACACCCTGGCCATTGCCAACTATCGCTCGATCAACCAGCTGGTCATCCCCCTGGGCCGGTTGAACGTGATCACCGGCGCCAATGGCAGCGGCAAGTCCAACCTCTACAAAGCCCTGCGCCTGCTGGCCGAGACGGCCCGTGGCGGGGTGGTCAACGCCCTGGCCGCCGAGGGCGGCCTGGAGTCGACGTTCTGGGCCGGCCCCGAGACGATCAGCCGGCGCATGCGCCAGGGCGACGTGCCCGTGCAGGGTGGGCCGCGTCAACATGTCAAACGTCTGCGCCTGGGGTTTGCCGACGACGATTTCGGTTACGCCATCAGCCTCGGATTGCCCGAGCCGAGCCGGTCGAAGTTCGCCCTCGACCCGCAGATCAAGCACGAGGCGATCTGGGCTGGCCCGGTGTGCCGCCCTGCCAGTCTGCTGGTTGAGCGTAGCGCGGCCATGGTCAAGGCACGCCAGACGCGCCAGTGGCAGGTGCGCAATCAGCACATGACCGAATTCGACAGCCTGTTCGACCACGTCGGCAGCCTGCAGGATTCGCCGGAAGTCCTGCGCCTGCGCGAACGCATCCGCAGTTGGCGCTTCTACGATCACTTTCGCACCGACGCCGAGGCACCGGCACGCCAGCCACGCCTGGGCACCCGCACCCCCGTGCTGCACCACGATGGCCGCGACCTGGCCGCTGCCTTGCAGACCATCGATGAGATCGGTGACTTCGGCGCCTTGCAGCAAGCCATCGGCGACGCTTTCCCTGGGGCTCATCTGAAAATCGATGCGCAGCCCGGGGGCTTGTTCAGCCTGCGTTTTCACCAAGCCGGGCTGCTGCGCCCGTTGAGCGCCGCGGAACTGTCCGACGGCACCCTGCGCTATCTGCTGCTGGTGGCCGCCCTGCTGACGCCCAGGCCGCCGAGCATGATGGTGCTCAACGAGCCGGAAACCAGCTTGCACCCGGACCTGCTACCGGCCTTGGCGCGTTTGATCCGCCACGCTGCGCAGCATTGCCAAGTGTGGGTGGTCTCCCATGCTCCGCGCTTGGTGGCGGCGCTGGAAGAAGACGAAGCCTGTCACTCGATCCGCCTGGAAAAAGATCTCGGGCAGACGTTGATGGCTGGGCAGGGGATGCTCGATGAACCGGCCTGGAACTGGCCGGATTGAGCCTGGGGATGCGTCGCAGCCCTCGCGCGGCCCCGATGCGCTCCTGCAGGTATCGCATGCGATACCTGCAGGAGCTCGCGGAGCCTGCGAAGGGCCGCAAATCGGCCCACGGATGGATCAGACCGACGCGGTAGCCTGAACCGGACGCTTGACCTGCGGCTGCGAAACATTCGCCGCAGCGCCCTCTTCGATGGCTTGCTGGATAGCCTTGCGACGACGCTCTTCGGCCTGGCGGCTGAAGTACCACACCAGGAAGGTCACCAGCGATACCGACAGCAGGATCAAGCTGGCCACGGCGTTGATTTCCGGCTTCACGCCAAGGCGCACAGCGGAGAACACTTCCATCGGCAAGGTGGTCGAACCTGGACCGGACACGAAACTGGCCAGTACCAGGTCATCCAGCGACAGGGCGAAGGACATCATGCCACCCGCCGCCAGCGATGGCGCGATCATCGGGATGGTGATCAGGAAGAACACCTTCCACGGCTTGGCACCCAGGTCCATGGCAGCCTCTTCGATGGACAGGTCCAGCTCACGCAGGCGCGCCGACACCACCACCGCCACATAGGCTGCGCAGAAAGTGGTGTGAGCGATCCAGATGGTGACGATGCCACGCTCCTGCGGCCAGCCGATCATCTGCGCCATGGCCACGAACAGCAGCAGCAGCGACAGACCGGTGATCACCTCAGGCATCACCAGAGGCGCTGTTACCAGGCCACCGAACAGGGTACGGCCCTTGAAACGGGTCACCCGGGTCAGCACGAAGGCGGCCAGGGTACCCAACGCCACGGCGGCGATCGCGGTGTAGCAGGCGATCTCCAGCGAGCGCATCACCGAGCCCATCAACTGACTGTTGTCCAGCAGGCCGACGTACCACTTCACCGACCAGCCGCCCCAGACCGTCACAAGCTTGGAGGCGTTGAACGAGTAGATCACCAGGATCAGCATCGGCAGGTAGATGAACAGCAAGCCGAGCACCAGCATCAGCTTGGAGAAACCGAAGCGCTTCATGCTCTGCCCTCCATTTCTTTGGCCTGGCTGCGGTTGAACAGCAGGATGGGCACGATCAGGATCGCCAGCATCACCACCGCCAGGGCGGATGCCACCGGCCAGTCACGGTTGTTGAAGAACTCCTGCCACAGCACCTTGCCGATCATCAGGGTTTCCGGGCCGCCGAGCAGTTCAGGAATCACGAACTCGCCCACCACCGGGATGAACACCAGCATGCAGCCGGCGATGATGCCGTTCTTCGACAGCGGCACAGTGATCTTCCAGAAGCTGTTGAAGGTGCTCGAACCCAGGTCGCTTGCGGCCTCGAGCAGGCTCGGGTCGTGCTTGACCAGGTTCGCGTACAACGGAAGGATCATGAACGGCAGGTACGAATAGACCACGCCGATGTACACCGCCAGGTTGGTGTTGAGGATCTGCAGCGGCTGGTCGATCAAGCCGATCCACAGCAGGAAGCTGTTGAGCAGGCCGTTATTGCTGAGGATGCCCATCCAGGCATAGACGCGGATCAGGATCGCGGTCCAGGTCGGCATCATGATCAGCAGCAGCAGGACCGTCTGGGTTTCCTTGCGGGCATTGGCGATGGCGTAGGCCATCGGGTAGCCGATCAGCAGGCACAGAAGGGTGCTGAAGAAGGCCATCTTCAGCGAGCCCAGATAGGCCGAGATGTACAGTTCATCCTCGGTCAACAGGCCGTAGTTGGCCAGGTTGAGTACCAGTTGGATCTTGTCCTCGACGTAGCTGTAGATCTCCGTGTAGGGCGGGATCGCCACGTCGGCTTCAGCGAAGCTGATCTTCAGGACGATGAAGAACGGCAGCATGAAGAACAGGAACAGCCAGATGAACGGCACGCCGATCACCAGATGGCGGCCCTCCGGGGTCACTTTGTTGAGTGCTCGCTTGAGCTTGCGAATGTTCATGAGCGCAATACCACGCCGCTGTCGTCTTCCCACCAGACGTACACTTCATCGCCCCAGGTCGGGCGGGTGCCCTGGCGCTCGGCGTTGGCGACGAAGGACTGGACCACTTTCCCGCTCGGCAGCTCCACGTAGAACACCGAATGACCACCCAGGTAGGCGATGTCATGGACCTTGCCACGCGACCAGTTGTACTGGCAGGTCGGCTGCTCGGAGGTCACCAGGAGTTTTTCCGGACGCAGGGCATAAGTGATGTGCTTGTCTTCGACCGAGGTGGTGACACCGTGGCCGACGTAGATATTGCGTTCGAGCTCAGGGCTTGCGATCAGCGCATGGCCTTCGGCGTCGTCGACCACTTCACCCTCGAACAGATTGACGTTACCGATGAACTCGCAGACCAGGCGGCTGGTCGGGGTCTCGTACACATCCACCGGGCTGCCGATCTGGGCGATCCAGCCCAGGTGCATGATGGCGATGCGTTGGGCCATGGTCATGGCCTCTTCCTGGTCGTGGGTCACCATCACGCAGGTCACGCCGACTCGCTCGATGATTTCGACCAGCTCCAGTTGCATTTGCGAGCGCAGTTTCTTGTCCAGGGCGCCCATCGGTTCGTCCAGCAGCAGCAGCTTCGGACGCTTGGCCAACGAACGGGCCAGGGCCACACGCTGGCGCTGGCCGCCGGAAAGCTGGTGCGGCTTGCGCTTGGCGTACTGAGTCATGTGCACCAGCTTGAGCATCTCGGCCACGCGGGCGTCGATCTCGGCCTTGGGCATCTTGTCCTGCTGCAGGCCGAAGGCGATGTTCTGCGCCACGGTCATGTGCGGGAACAGCGCGTAGGACTGGAACATCATGTTGATCGGCCGCTCGTAGGGCGGCATGTCGGTGATGTCGACGCCATCGAGGAAGATCCGCCCTTCGGTCGGACGCTCGAAGCCGGCAAGCATACGCAGCAAGGTGGACTTGCCGGAGCCGGAGCCACCCAGCAGGGCGAAGATCTCACCCTTGCGGATTTCCAGGGACACATCGTCCACGGCTACCGTTTCGTCGAACTTTTTTGTGACCCGGTCGATTTTGACCAGCACCTGCTTGGGTTGCTGGCCACCCTCGAGGGCTTTTTTATAGGCACCGGAGGCAACTGCCATGAGTGAAACTCCCAACAAGATTTTTATGCCCACACGACCTGTTTTGGCAGGAACGTAGAGGGTCTGGATGATTACTTGCCCGACTTGACCTTGGTCCAGCTACGGGTCATCAGACGTTGCACCTTCGGTGGCAACTCAGCATTGACGAACATCTTGTCCAGCACTTCCTGCGGAGGGTAGACCGCAGCGTCAGTCCTCACGGCCTGATCCATCAGGTCGCCAGCCCTGGGGTTCGGGTTGGCGTAACCGACATAATCGCTGACCTGAGCGATGACCTCAGGTTTCAGCAGATAGTTGATGAAGGCATGGGCCTCCTTGACGTTGCTGGCGTCCTTGGGAATCGCCAGCACATCGAACCAGAGGTTGCCGCCTTCTTTTGGAATGGCGTAGGCCAGTTTCACGCCCTTGCCGGCCTCTTCGGCGCGGGCCTTGGCCTGGAACACATCACCGGAGAATCCGGCGGCGACGCAGATATCGCCATTGGCCAGGTCAGTGATGTATTTCGAGGAATGGAAGTAGGTCACGTAGGGACGCACGGCCAGGAGTTTCTTTTCGGCCGCCTGGTAGTCCTTGGGATTGCTGCTGTTAGGGTCCAGGCCCATGTAGTTGAGCACGGCCGGCAGCATTTCGTCGGCCGAGTCCAGGAACGCCACGCCGCACTGGGAGAGCTTCTTCATGTTCTCGGGCTCGAAGAGCACGGCCCAGGAGTCGATCTTGTCGGTGCCCAGCACCGCCTTGACCTTCTCGACGTTGTAACCGATGCCGTTGGTGCCCCACAGATACGGCACGGCGTACTGGTTGCCCGGGTCATTGCGCTCGAGGCGCTTCATCAGAGCCGGGTCCAAGTTGGAATAATTCGGCAGCAGGCTGCGGTCGAGCTTCTGGAAGGCGCCCGCCTTGATCTGCTTGCCCAGGAAATGGTTGGACGGCACGACCACGTCATAGCCGGTGCGACCGGCGAGCAGCTTGCCTTCCAGGGTTTCGTTTGAATCGAAGACGTCGTACTTGGCCTCGATGCCGGTTGCCTTCTGGAAATCGGCGAGGGTCGTCGGGCCAATGTAGTCCGACCAGTTGTAGATATGCACCGTGGGCGCTGCTTGGACGCCGAATGCCAGCGTCAGACCCGCTCCAGCCATCATGGCCTTGCGAAATACGGAAATAGACAAGTGGATGGTCCTCACAATCAGTGCCTCTGGGTGACGGCGACGCTGCCGTACACGCAAAACCGGCGCGCAACTTACCTTTGCTGCATCGATGCCGCAAACAAAATTGCCTTACACGCCTTCCGGGCCGGGAAACCCCGGCCCAGAGGGCTTCGAGACGGGCTTACTTGCCCGACTTGATCTTGGTCCAGCTGCGAGTGATCTCACGCTGTGCCTTGGCACCCGGGTCGGCGATCGCGTACAGCTTTTTCTTCACGTCAGCTGGCGGGTAGATGCTCGGATCGCTGGTGATTTCCTTGTCTACCAGTGCAGTCGCAGCTTTGTTGCCGTTCGGGAAGCGCACGGCATTGGTGATGCCAGCCATGACTTCCGGTTGCATCAGGAAGTCCATGAACTTGTAGGCGGCTTCGACGTTTTCGGCATCCTTCGGAATGGCGACCATGTCGTAGAAGGTACCGGCGCCTTCCTTCGGAATGACGTAGCTCAGCTTGACCTTGTCGCCGGCTTCGTGGGCACGGGCCTTGGATTGCTCCAGGTCGCCCGAGTAGCCGACTGCCACGCAGATGTTGCCGTTGGCCAGGTCAGAGATGTACTTGGAGGAGTGGAAGTAGGTGATCGAAGGACGAATGCTCAGGAACAGCTCTTCGGCGGCCTTCAGGTCTTTCTTGTCGGTGCTGTTGGACGGTTTGCCCAGGTAGTGCAAGGCCGCCGGGATCATTTCGGTCGGTGCATCCAGGAAGCTCACGCCGCAGCTCTTGAGCTTGGCGATGTTCTCAGGCTTGAACACGGCGTCCCAAGAATCGATCTTGTCCACGCCCAGCGCGGCCTTGACCTTCTCCGGGTTGTAGCCGATGCCGATCGAGCCCCACATGTACGGGAAGGCATGCTTGTTGCCCGGGTCGCTGGCATCGCCCACGGCCTTGAGCAGGTCTTCGTCCAGGTTCTTCCAGTTCGGCAGCTTCGAGCGGTCGAGCTCCTGGTAGACACCTGCCTTGATCTGCTTGGCCAGGAAGTTGTTCGACGGCACGACCACGTCGTAGCCGGATTTGCCGGCCAGCAGCTTGGCTTCCAGGGTCTCGTTGCTGTCGAAAACGTCGTAGACGACCTTGATGCCGGTCTGCTTCTCGAAGTTGGCGATGGTGTCCGGTGCAATGTAGTCGGACCAGTTGTAGACGTGCAGCGTTTTGTCGTCAGCCTGAACAGCGGTAGCCATGGCACCCATCAGGGCCGCGGCCAGCAACGTCTTGCCCATTTTCTTCATGCGTAATGCTCCAGAATTTATTATCAAGCCATCTGTTCAGCAGCCAAGATCCCACGGTACAGCACTGGGCGACTGAAACAGCCGCTAGTCTGGCAAGTTACAAGGCGCTGTTTCAAGGAAAGCAGGGCCCTGTAACCGCTTAATGTCGCTTTGCCAGCCTAGCAGACCGTCACTTGATCGCTTCGTACGTCAAGTCCAGGCACTTGCGCGCCTTTTCAATCAACTCATCAATCTCTGCGTGGCTGATCACCAAGGGCGGCGCGATGATCATGGTGTCGCCCACCGCACGCATCACCAGCCCGTTCTCGAAGCAGTGCGTACGGCAGATCATGCCGACGCCCTTGCCCTCGTGACGGGTGCGGGTCGCCTTGTCCTTGACCAGCTCGATCGCACCGAGCAGGCCCAGGCCGCGTACCTCGCCCACCAGTGGGTGGTCTTGCAGTTCACGCAAACGCTTTTGCAAATAAGGTGCCGTTTCGGTCCTGGCGCGCTCGACGATCTTCTCATCGCGCAGGATGCGCAGGTTTTCCAGGCCCACGGCAGCGGCCACCGGGTGGCCTGAGTAGGTAAAGCCGTGGTTGAAGTCGCCGCCTTCGCTGAGAACCTGGGCCACGGTGTCACGCACGATCACACCGCCCATGGGGATGTAACCGGAGGTCAGACCCTTGGCGATGGTCATCAGGTCGGGTTCCAGACCGTAGTAGTCCGAGCCGAACCACTCGCCGGTACGGCCGAAGCCGCAGATCACTTCGTCGGCGACGAACAGAATGTCGTACTTGGCGAGGATCTCCTTGATCTTCGGCCAGTAGGTGTCCGGTGGAATGATTACCCCGCCCGCCCCCTGGATCGGCTCGGCGATGAACGCCGCGACGTTGTCTTCGCCCACTTCCAGGATTTTCTTTTCCAGTTGCTCGGCAGCCCATACCCCGAACGCATCAGGGGTCATGTCGCCGCCCTCACCGAACCAGTACGGCTGTGGAATGTGCACGATGCCCGGGATCGGCAGGCCGCCCTGCTCGTGCATGCCGCTCATGCCGCCGAGGCTTGCGCCAGCGACGGTGGAGCCGTGATAGCCGTTGATGCGGCCGATGATGGTCTGCTTGCCAGGCTTGCCCTTGAGCGCCCAGTAGTGGCGAACCATACGCAGCACGGTGTCGTTGCCTTCGGAGCCGGAACCGGTGAAGAACACATGGGTCATGCCCTTGGGCGCCACATCGGTGATCGCCTTGGCCAGTTCCAGGGCTGGCGGGTGAGCGGTCTGGAAGAACAGGTTGTAGTACGGCAGCTCTCGCATCTGTTTTTCCGCCGCCTGCACCAGTTCTTCACGGCCATAGCCGACGGCCACACACCACAGGCCGGCCATGCCGTCGAGGATCTTGTGACCCTCGCTGTCCCACAAATGCACGCCCTGGGCCTTGGTGATGATGCGCGGTCCTTTTTCCTTCAGCTGCTTGTAGTCGCTGAAAGGCGCCAGGTGGTGCTCACCGCTCAAGGTTTGCCATTCACGGGTTTGCGGGTTGTTGACGCTCATGTGCTTCTCCGTTATCCGACAGCCGCGCTGAAGCGGCCCCAAGTTTGATCAGACGGCAAACAGCAGGAACTCTCGCTCCCAGGAGCTGATTACCCGTTTGAAGTTCTCGTGCTCGGCCCGCTTGGTGGCCACATAGCCGCTGATGAATTTCTTGCCCAGGTACTGTTCCAGCGCGCGGCAGTTTTCCATGCGCTCCAAGGCATCTTCGATGGTCAGCGGCAGGCGCAGATTGCGCCGCTCGTAGCCACGGCCCTGGACCGGCGCGCTGGCGCCGATGCCCTCGACCATACCGATGTAGCCGCACAGCAAGCTCGCGGCAATGGCCAGGTAAGGGTTGGCGTCGGCGCCTGGCAGACGGTTTTCCACGCGGCGGTTCTGCGGCCCGGCATCAGGCACACGCAGGCCAACGGTGCGGTTCTCCTCGCCCCATTCGACGTTCACCGGTGCCGAGGTGTCCGGCAGGAATCGGCGGAACGAGTTGACGTTGGGGGCGAACAGCGGCAGCGCTTCAGGGATGAACTTTTGCAGGCCGCCGATGTGGTTGAGGAACAGCTCGCTCATGCTGCCGTCCTCGTTGGAGAAAATGTTCTTGCCGGTGGCCACGTCCACCACGCTCTGGTGCAGGTGCATGGCGCTGCCCGGCTCGCCGGTCATGGGCTTGGCCATGAAGGTCGCGGCCACGTTGTGCTTGAGCGCCGCCTCGCGCATGGTGCGCTTGAACACCAGGATCTGGTCGGCCAGGTGCAGAGCGTTGCCGTGACGGAAGTTGATCTCCATCTGCGCCGTGCCGTCTTCGTGGATGAGTGTGTCGAGGTCCAGTTGCTGCAGTTCGCACCAGTCATAGACGTCCTCGAACAACGGGTCGAACTCGTTGGCAGCCTCGATGGAGAACGACTGGCGACCGGTCTCCGGACGGCCGGAGCGACCCACTGGTGGTTGCAGCGGGAAGTCCGGATCCTCGCTGCGCTTGGTCAGGTAGAACTCCATCTCAGGCGCCACGATCGGCTGCCAGCCTTTGTCGGCGTACAGCTTCAGGACTTTCTTGAGCACGTTGCGCGGCGACAGCTCGACCGGGTTGCCCTTCTTGTCGTAGGTGTCGTGGATGACCTGGGCGGTCGGCTCGATGGCCCATGGCACGAGGAACACAGCGCTCTCGTCTGGGCGGCAGATCATGTCGATGTCGGCCGGGTCCAGCAGTTGGTAATAGATGTCGTCGTCGACGTAGTCGCCGGTCACGGTCTGCAGCAGGACGCTTTCGGGCAGGCGCATGCCCTTTTCGGCGATGAACTTGTTGGTCGGCGAAATCTTGCCGCGGGTGATGCCGGTCAGGTCGCTGATCAGGCATTCCACTTCGGTGATCTTGTGCTCTTTCAACCAATCGGTGAGCTGGTCGAGGTTGGTACTCATAAATACCTCAGGAGGTAATGTGGCCCGGCTGACGATAGTCGGGCGCCGCTGACGCCTGGCGTCGATCAAGACGGACGCTGCCTGGCCGCAAATGCCATGGCAGACCCGCGCCTTGATTCTGGATGCAGTGCTTGGCTAAAGCAAAAACCCACGCGCAAGACGACAGCAGATACACTCGAAACAAGCGTGTCCGCGATACAAACAAAGGGCAGAGAAGCGAAAGGACGTGCAGGAAACTGCTACGAACGGAGGATGGACCTGACCAGCCGTCAATTATTGCGAGCAGAGCGCGCGCGCAGGACTCGATGCGTGCGCAGCCTTCGCGGCGAATGCTGGGAACACCTGTGTGCGCGGCGCAGGCAGCGCTTTCAGGTCTCGGCAGGCGGACCATGTGACCCTCGTATTATTGTGTTCTGGGTTGAGGCCGAGCTTAGCCTTGTTCATTTTTTTACACAACCACTCCGTAAAAAATAAACCACGCTCAGCCTGCGATAGCCCTTTGGGGCCAAAATAGCGGATAATGAGTTGCCCCCAGATGCAGCATTTCTGCCGTTGCTGTGCCATTTCGGGGCATCATGGGGTTGGCTTGACTTCGCTAGGTCTTTCGGATTGACTGGGCTTGCAAGCCCCCCTTGATTGATATTTTTAACAACAAAGGTGTTGCATCATGTCGGTACCCCCGCGTGCCGTTCAGCTTAACGAAGCGAACGCGTTCCTTAAGGAACATCCTGAGGTTCTCTACGTTGACCTTCTGATTGCAGATATGAATGGTGTGGTGCGCGGCAAGCGCATAGAGCGCACCAGCCTCCACAAGGTTTACGAGAAAGGCATCAACCTGCCCGCCTCCCTCTTCGCCCTGGATATCAACGGTTCCACCGTCGAAAGCACCGGCCTTGGCCTGGACATCGGCGATGCCGACCGCATCTGCTACCCGATCCCCGGCACCCTCTCCAACGAACCCTGGCAGAAGCGCCCCACCGCTCAACTGCTGATGACCATGCACGAACTGGAAGGCGAGCCGTTCTTCGCCGACCCGCGCGAGGTCCTGCGCCAAGTGGTGAACAAGTTCACCGAGATGGGCCTGACGATCTGCGCAGCTTTCGAGCTCGAGTTCTACCTGATCGACCAGGAAAACGTGAACGGCCGTCCCCAGCCGCCGCGTTCGCCAATCTCGGGCAAGCGTCCGCAATCGACCCAGGTGTATCTGATCGACGACCTGGACGAGTATGCCGATTGCCTGCAGGACATCCTCGAAGGCGCCAAGGAGCAAGGCATTCCGGCCGACGCCATCGTCAAGGAAAGCGCCCCGGCCCAGTTCGAAGTCAACCTGCATCACGTCCCCGACCCGCTCAAGGCCTGTGACTACGCCGTACTGCTCAAGCGCCTTATCAAGAACATCGCCTACGACCATGAGATGGACACCACCTTCATGGCCAAGCCCTACCCGGGCCAGGCGGGCAATGGCCTGCATGTACACATCTCCGTGCTGGACAAAGATGGCAACAACATCTTCACCAGCGAGGATCCCGAGCAGAACGCCGCGCTACGTCACGCTGTCGGCGGTGTGCTCGAGACCCTGCCCGCGTCCATGGCGTTCCTGTGCCCGAACGTCAACTCGTACCGTCGCTTCGGTGCACAGTTCTATGTGCCGAATGCGCCGAGCTGGGGCCTGGACAACCGTACCGTAGCCCTGCGCGTGCCAACCGGTTCGCCGGATGCCGTGCGCATCGAGCACCGCGTGGCCGGTGCCGACGCCAACCCGTACCTGATGATGGCCGCCGTATTGGCCGGTGTGCACCATGGCCTGACCAACAAGGTCGAGCCGGGTGAGCCGATCGAAGGCAACTCGTACGAACAGCTGGAGCAGAGCCTGCCGAACAACCTGCGCGATGCCCTGCGCGAGCTGGACGACAGCGAAATCCTGAACAAGTACATCGATCCGAAGTACATCGACATCTTCGTCGCGTGTAAGGAGAGCGAGCTGGAGGAGTTCGAGCACTCGATCTCCGACCTCGAGTACAACTGGTACCTGCATACCGTGTAAACGAAAACGCCGCCCCAAGGGGCGGCGTTTTTCATTCCGGGACCGTGTCGCCCGCGAAGAGATCAGCACAGTCTCAAAGCGGCTTCTCGAAAATCTTCGAATTGCGCTGGTAGTTGTACAGCGATGCCCGCGCCGCCGGCAGCCGCTCCACCCCACTGGGCGCGAAGCCGCGTTCACGGAACCAATGCGCGGTACGGGTGGTGAGCACGAACAAGGTGCTAAGGCCCTGCTGCCGCGCCCGGCTCTCGATCCGCTCCAGCAACTCGTCGCCACGTCCGCCATGGCGATACTCAGGGTTCACCGCCAGGCACGCCAGTTCTCCTGCGTCGGAATCGGCGATCGGATACAGCGCCGCGCAGGCGATGATCATGCCCTCGCGCTCGACGACGCTGAACTGCTCGATCTCTCGCTCCAACACTTCACGCGAGCGCCGCACCAGGATCCCCTGCTCCTCCAGCGGACTGATCAGCTCCAGCAAACCGCCCACATCGTCGATGGTCGCCTCACGCACCACTTCGAACTGCTCCTGGGACACCAGCGTGCCCCCGCCGCCACGCGTGAACAGCTCGGTCAGCAGCGCGCCGTCCTCGGCATAGCTGACGATGTGACTGCGCGCCACACCGCCCTTGCAGGCTTCGGCGGCGGCATCGAGCAGTTCGCCCTGATAGTCGCTGCCCAAGCGTTGCAGATGCGCGGGTACCTGTTGTGGACGCAGCTCACGCACCAGCTTGCCCTGCTCGTCCAGCAAGCCGGGTTCGGCACCGAACAGCAGCAGTTTGTCGGCGCCAAGCTCGATGGCGGCGCGGGTCGCCACGTCTTCGCAGGCCAGATTGAAGATCTCGCCGGTAGGCGAATAGCCCAAGGGCGACAGCAACACGATGGAGCGCTCGTCGAGCAGGCGGTTGATGCCCTTGCGGTCGATCCGCCGCACCTCGCCGGTGTGGTGATAGTCGACCCCTTCGAGCACCCCGATCGGCCGGGCGGTGACCAGATTGCCCGACGCCACCCGCAGCCGCGAGCCTTGCATCGGCGAGGCGGCGATATCCATCGACAGGCGCGCCTCGATGGCCAGGCGCAGGGCGCCGACGGCATCGATCACGCAGTCCAGGGTCGCCGCATCGGTGACACGCATGCCGCGATGATAATGAGGTGTCAGGCCGCGATCGGCCAGGCGGCTCTCGATTTGCGGACGCGAGCCATGGACCAGCACCAGCCGCACGCCGAGGCTATGCAGCAGCACCAGGTCGTGGACGATGTTGCCGAAATTGGGGTGTTCCACGCCATCGCCTGGGAGCATGACCACGAAGGTGCAGTCGCGATGAGCGTTGATGTAGGGAGAAGCATGGCGCAGCCAGTTGACGTAATCGGGCATGACAAGGCCTGTGGATAAGTGAACGGAGAACGGCGAACAAACGGCGGCGTTCAAAATCATCGTCGGAACAGGCTTGCGGTCACGCGCGGTCTCCTCTAGGCAGGGACGAATCAGGTCAATGGACGTTTAGGCGCTGTACGAAATGTATCCGCTCTGGCCCATGCTGCGTTGGAACAGGGCTCCAATGCGCGTGTACGCGCGGGCGAAGACATTTCATACAGACCCTAGCTCAGGCAATAGTGCCGGATCAGATCACGCAATAGACGCACAGTAGGCTCGATACGTGACATTTCAAGGTATTCGCCCGGCTGGTGGGCACAGGCAATGTCGCCCGGGCCCAGCACGATGGTCTGGCAGCCCAGTTGTTGAAGATAAGGCGCTTCGGTGCCAAAGGCCACTGCCTCGGCGCGATGGCCGGTCAGACGTTCGGCCAATTGCACCAGTTCGGCGTCGGCGGCCTGCTCGAACGGTGGGACTTCCGGAAACAACGGCGCATAGTCGATGCGCACTTCGTGGCGTTCGGCCACCGGCACGAGTTTTTCCCGGATCGCCGCGCGCAGCTGTTCGACATCCATGCCAGGCAGCGGACGCAGGTCGAACTCCAGGGCGCATTGGCCGCAGATGCGATTAGGGTTGTCGCCGCCGTGGATGCAACCAAAGTTCATCGTCGGGGTCGGCACGCTGAACTGCGGGTTGCGGTAGGCCTGCTGCCATTGCTGGCGAAGGCCCATCAGCTCGCCCATCACCGCATGCATCGCCTCAAGGGCACTGTGCCCAAGGCTTGGGTCAGAGGAATGCCCGCTGCGTCCCAGGATGTCGATACGGTCCATGAGGATGCCCTTGTGCATGCGAATCGGCCGCAAGCCCGTGGGCTCACCGATCACTGCCGCGCGGCCTAGGGGCTGACCGGCCTCAGCCAGGGCGCGGGCGCCGGACATCGAGCTCTCCTCGTCGCAGGTCGCAAGAATCAGCAGCGGTTGCTTGAAATCGTGTTCCAACAGCGGCAACACGGCCTCGATGACCAGCGCAAAGAAGCCTTTCATGTCGCAACTGCCCAAGCCCACCCAGCGGCCATCGACCTCGGTCAGCTTGAGCGGATCGCTGGCCCACAGTTGTGGATCATAGGGCACGGTGTCGCTGTGTCCGGCCAACACCAGGCCGCCGGGGCCCGTGCCACGGCTGGCCAGCAGATTGAACTTGCCAGGCGTTACCTGGCGGATCTCGCAGACAAAGCCAAGATCGCCAAGCCAGCCGGCCAGCAAGTCGATGACCTGACGGTTGGACTGGTCCAGCGCAGCCTGGGTGCAACTGACCGACGGTGCGGCGATCAGGGCGGCGAACTGGTCTTTCAGCGACGGCAGGGGCATAAGCGCTCTCCTCGGGCTCGAGGCCCATCATAGCAATGCATCCCGTCCCCGGAACAACCCAACAGCCGGGAGCCGACTCCTGTAGACTGCACGACAACGATGCCCCCTCCTTCGAGTCTGCGATGCACAAAGAAACCGAACTCAAGCTCCGCGCCAGCCGCGAGACCCTTGCCGCCCTGCGCGAGCACCCCCTGCTGAAGAAGCGCAACAAGTCCGGCTGGCAGACCCGCGAACTGCTCAACCAGTACTTCGACACCCCAGACCGCGACCTCGCGGCTGCCCGCGTTGCCCTGCGCCTGCGTCGGGACGGCGAGGTCATCATCCAGACCCTCAAGTGCCGCGGCCAGAGCGTGGCCGGGCTGTCCGAGCGCAACGAACACGAATGGCACCTGGACAAGGTCAAGCTGGACCTCAAGAAGCTCGACGACACCTGCTGGCCAGAGCAGCTAGCGGGGCTGGACAAAAAGACCATCAAGCCGCTGTTCACCACCGACTTCACCCGCGAATTCGCCGAGATCGCCTGGGGTCGTGGCAAAGCCAAGGTGGTGATCGAAGCCGCCCTTGACCAAGGCTTCGTCATCGCTGGCAAGCGCAAGGAAGAAATCTGCGAGCTGGAGCTTGAGCTGCGCGAAGGTGCCCCTGAAGCGCTGCTGGAACTGGCCGCCGAACTGGCCGCCAGTCTGCCGCTGATGCCCTGCGACATCAGCAAAGCCGAGCGCGGCTACCGCCTGCTCGAGCCCGAAAGCTATGAGCTGAGTTTGCCGAACACCGAACTTGAAGCCGAAACCTCGGTGGACGACGCCTTCGCGGCGCTGGCCTGGCAGTTGCTCGGCAGTAGCCAGCGCCTGGCCGAGCAGTACCGTCACAGCGGCCATTGGCGCCTGCTGCAGGACTGGGTGCAGTGCCTGGCCGAGCTGCGTGCCTTGGTCAGCACTCTGGGCCAGGCCGCCCCCCGCGCGACCACACGTGACCTACGTCTGCGCCTGGACGCCCTGCTGGAAGACTGGCGTCCGTTGGTACAGGCCGGCAACGACGACGAAGACGTCCGCCGCGCCGCCCCCGAGCAGTTCGCCGACGAGCTCGAAGACACTCGCTGGGGTCAGTTCTCCCTGGAAACCTCGCGCTGGCTGCTGGCCCGTACCTGGACCGTCGAGCGCGCCGGCCGGGGCGAGCGCCAGGGCAAGGCGCACCTGGCCAGCTGGCTGGCGCACCTGCTGGGCGAGGAAGGCCGTTCGCTGAAGTTGCCGCTGTATGCCCAGCGTCCAGAAGACCTTGCCGAGCAACTGCCGCGCATCGAGCAATTGCTGGCCTGGCTGCACCACGCGCGTCACGTCCTCGAGGCGCCGCAGATGGACCGGCTGTATGGCGACCTGAAGAAGCTACATGAGCTGGCGGAACTGCCGATCAGCGATGAACTGCTGGAGGCGCGGATCGAGCAGGCCCGCGTCATCGATCAGAGCAGGGGCTGGAAGCATTTGCTCAAAGTTTGATACCGGCTCGCTACTTCACGGGTGGACCCGTTCCTACAGATACGGCGCAGATCCTGGTTTTGCGCAGCCCTGTGAGCGCGGGTTCCCCTGTGAACGCTTCACCTCGATAACGGCAGACTGGTGGTGGATTTGATTTCGGACAGGGCCACGATCGAATTGACTTCCTGGATCCCTGGCACGTTGGACAATTTCTCGAAGAAGAACCGTTCGTAGGCTTCGATGTCCGGCGTGACGATGCGCAGCAGGAAATCAACCGATCCCATTAGCACATAACACTCCAGCACCTGCGGAAAACCCCGGATCGCCTCAGTGAACTCGGTGAAGTTAGAACGCCCATGGGCATTGAGCTTAACCTCGGCAAAGATCTGCGTATTGAGGCCAACCTTCTTGCGGTCGAGCAAGGTCACCTGGCCACGAATGATCCCCTCGTCCTTCAAGCGCTGTATGCGCCGCCAGCACGGCGATTGCGAAAGGCCGATACGCTCGGCGATCTGCGCGCTGGACAGCGAAGCATCCTCTTGTAACAGCTCCAGGATGCGGCGATCGTAAGCGTCAAGCTCGCTTTGCATGAATAATTCTCCATTTCGCACAGATTCGAATAGAAATAGCTGCCAAGGGGCGATTGGCTGGAATCATAGCGAAAAAATACCCCCCTCGACCTGCCAGAATTTCTCCCTCGACGATGGAGATCGGCATGAACGCACTCGAACGCCCCGACACCCCGCAACGCACCGACACCTGGGCCGCCAGCGCCGCTCACTGCACCGCACGCTATCGCCTGCAGGCCGAGGCCGAGCCGGACAGCCTGTGCCGGGTGCTCAATCTGTTCGCGTTGCAGTTTCTGACTCCGCACAGCGTCCATGTGCAACAGCAGGACGATCTGCTGGATATCGAAGTGGGTGTGGACGGACTTAGCTGGCATCGGGCCGAAGTCATTGCACAGAAATTGCGCAACCTGGTGTGTGTCGGTGAAGTGCGCCTTGAGAACATGCCGCGAATGGCCGAGGTGGCTGCGAGCTGAGGACTGCGAGACGGGGGTGGCCTCGTTCGGCTTCTCTGAGCAAGATCCAGACACTTTTTGCCCCGACTCCTTCACCTGACGCCGGCTAGCCTTCCCCGGGACCGATCCACCCTGGCAAGGAAGCCATCTATGTATACCGACGACACCCACGCCCTCGACCTGAGCCGAGTGCTCGACGCCCTGCTCATCGAACAGCACCTGGACGCCAGCGACACCCTGCGCGTTCTCGAACAGGCCCACCGCCACCCAGATCAGCATCCGCTCGAGACCATCGCCAGCCTCGACCTCCATGACCGTCGCCACCCCGACCGACGCCTGGACCTGGACATCCTCTGCCAATGGCTCGCCAACCGGGCCGGCCAACCGTTCATGCGCATAGACCCACTGCAAGTCGACCTGCAGCAGGTCAGCGGCCTGATGTCGCCAGCTTTCGCCCAGCGCCACGGCATCCTCGCCGTGGCTGTGGACGACAGCTGCGTCACGGTGGCCAGCGCCCAACCCTACCAGTGCGAATGGGAGGCCGACTTGGTCCGCAGCCTGGGCAAGCCGATCCGCCGCGTACTGGCCAGCCCGGTGCAGGTTCGCCAATTGGCCCAGACCTTCGTTCGCCTGGCCCACTCGGTCAAGGGCGCACAGCGCCAGCAGACCACTGGCCTGGGTGAACTGGAGCATCTGCTGGAGCTCGGCCAGCGCCACACCGAGGCCAGCGCCGACGACGCCCACATCGTGCACATCGTCGACTGGCTGCTGCAGTACGCCATCGAACAGCGCGCCAGCGATATCCACCTCGAACCGCGCCGAGAACAAGGCCAGCTGCGATATCGCATAGATGGCTTGCTGCATACGGTCTATGCCTTTCCGGCAGGTGTCACCCTGGCGTTGGTCAGCCGCCTCAAGCACTTGGGGCGCATGGATGTCGCAGAAAAGCGCCGCCCCCAGGACGGTCGACTGAAAAGCCGTCTGCCGGGGGGTGGCGACGTGGAACTGCGGCTGTCCACATTACCCACGCCTTTCGGCGAAAAACTGGTACTGCGGCTGTTCGACTCCCAACAATCGCACCAGGACTTTCACCACTTGGGCCTGGAGGGCGACTTGCTACGCCAATGGCAAGGGCTGCTGAACCACCGCCAGGGTATCGTCCTGGTCACAGGCCCCACAGGCTCGGGCAAGACCAGCACGCTCTACGCCAGCCTACGCCAACTGGCCACGCCCCAGGTCAACCTGTGCACCATCGAAGACCCTATCGAGCGTCTGGAGCCTGCGTTCAACCAGCTGCAGGTCCAGCCGAGCCTCGACCTGGGGTTTGCCAATGGCGTGCGCGCCCTGCTGCGCCAGGATCCGGACATCATCATGATCGGTGAGATACGTGATCGCGAGACCGCCCAGGTCGCGGTGCAAGCAGCCCTGACGGGGCATCTGGTGCTGTCCACCCTTCACACCGACGACACCTGCAGCGCGATCACCCGTCTACAGGAGCTGGGTGTGGCGGACTACCTGCTCAAAGCCACACTGCTCGGTGTCATGGCCCAGCGCCTGGTGCGTACCTTCTGCGGCGACTGCCAGGGCACGGCGGCCCTCGACGGTGTTGCCTGTCGTGCTTGCCGAGGGACGGGGTTTCATGGCCGCACGGGGCTGTTCGAGCTGTTGATCCCAAGCGAAGGCCTGCGCGCCAGCATCGGCTCCAACAGCGATCTGGCCGCCCTGCGTCGGATGGCTCTGGCGGAAGGGTTGCAGGACCTGCGCCACTGCGGGGAGGTGAAAATCAGCGCCGGACAGACCAGCCTGGCGGAGGTGCTCAGGGTCTGCTCCTGAGCAAAATTCCCTTGTATTCAGGGAACTTGCGTCACTCAGACACGATCCAAACGGCCATTCCCACAACCCTCACCACTCGAGGTGAATGCACCATGCGTCTCAAAACCGCCATCGCAGCCGCCGCCCTGCTCTCGCTGCCTGTTGGCTCCGCCATGGCCGATACCTTCTGGCGTAACGTCATGACTTCCGGCGCGACCACCGCGTCGAGCTACCTGACCTCCAAAGACCACAAGATGGTCGTGGCCGCCCAAGACGATGCCGGCAGCTTCGTTGCCAGCGAAGGCGCCATCCGCGGGCCATACCTGGAGGCAGCGCTCCGCAAGGTGCGCGCCGACAACCCTGGCATGCAAGCGACCGACATGGACCTGGCCAACGCTATCTTGGCCAAGAACGCCGTCGTCGAGTAACACCGCAGGGGCCTTCCGACAGATCCATCTCGGGCCTGTATGAGCAACGGTCTTGCTCCGTGGCGTCTTGTTCGCGGGTAACCCGCTCCCACTGGTCCGCGCTGGCCCTGTGGGAGCGGCTGACCCGCAAGCAGACGACTCAGATGCTGGGGTCATCTAACCGCTGCTTCAATCGCCCATTTCCCTCTGCTTCCTACCTACCTTGGGTGGCCTAGCATCAGCCTCAGCGATACGCCTCCACCGGCACGCACGAGCAGAACAGGTTCCTGTCCCCATACACATTGTCGACCCGGTTCACCGCTGGCCAATACTTGTGCAAGCGCACATGAGCACTGGGAGCTACGCCTTGCTCCAGGCTGTAGGGGCGCGTCCAGGGCGCCAGCACATCGGCCAGGGTATGGGGGGCATGCTTGAGCGGGTTGTCCTCGGCGGGCCAGTTGCCTTCCTTGACTTCATCGATCTCCGCCCGGATCGCCAGCATCGCCTCGACAAAGCGGTCCAGCTCAGCCTTGGATTCGCTCTCGGTAGGCTCGACCATCAAGGTACCCGGCACCGGGAAGGACATGGTCGGGGCATGGAAGCCGTAGTCCATCAGGCGCTTGGCCACGTCCTCCTCGGTGATTCCAGTCAGCGCCTTGAGCGGGCGCAGATCGAGGATGCACTCGTGGGCGACACGCTCGTTGCGCCCCCGGTACAACACCGGGAATGCCCCATCGAGCTGGTGAGCCAGGTAGTTGGCTGAAAGAATCGCCACCTCACTGGCATCGGCCAGTTGCGGCCCCATCATCGCGATGTACATCCAGCTGATCGGCAAGATGCTCGCACTGCCCCAGGGCGCGGCGCTGACTGCGCTATTGTTCGGGTCGAGCCCTGGCACCGGCACCACCGGGTGGCTGGCAACGAACGCCTTGAGGTGGGCACGCACCCCGATCGGCCCCATGCCGGGCCCCCCGCCGCCATGGGGGATGCAGAAGGTCTTGTGCAGGTTCATGTGCGAGACATCGGCACCGATGTCGGCCGGCCGTGTCAGGCCGACCTGGGCATTGAGGTTGGCGCCGTCCATGTACACCTGGCCCCCCTGCTGGTGGATCACCTCACAGATCTCACGAATGCCTTCTTCATACACCCCATGGGTCGAGGGGTAGGTGATCATCAGGCAGGAAAGTCTATCGCCAGCAGCGCGCGCCTTGGCCTTGAGGTCGTCGAGGTCGACGTTGCCATCATCGTCGCAGTCGACGATCACCACCTCCATGCCAGCCATCTGCGCCGATGCAGGGTTGGTGCCGTGCGCCGATGATGGAATCAGGCACAGGGTCCGCTGCGGCTGATGGCGACTCTGGTGATAGCGGGTGATTGCCATCAGCCCTGCATATTCGCCTTGGGCGCCCGAGTTGGGCTGCATGCAGATGGCATCGAAGCCGGTGATGGCGCACAACCAGCTTTCCAGCTCGTCGATCATGGCCTTGTAGCCCTGGGCCTGGCCGGCCGGGACGAAGGGATGCAGCGAGGCGAAGCCAGGCCAGGTGATGGGGATCATCTCGCTGGTGGCATTGAGCTTCATGGTGCACGAGCCCAGCGGGATCATCGACTGGTTCAGCGCCAGGTCCTTGTTCTCCAGCTGCTTGAGGTAGCGCAGCATCTCGGTTTCGCTGTGGTGCAGATTGAACACCGGATGGGTGAGCAACGGCGTACGCCGGACCAGCGCCCCCGGAATGCCTTCGGGGAGCGCCTGGGCGTCGAGGTCGGCGATGCGCAGGCCATGGTCGACACCCAAGAAGATATCGAACAGACGCATGACCGTCGCCTCGGTGCAGGTCTCGTCCAGGCTGACGCCCAGGTGTCCGCGCCCGAGAATGCGCAAATTGATCCGGGCCTTCTCGGCGCTTTCGATGATCGCCGCCTGGGTACCGCCAACCTCGAGGGTCAAGGTATCGAAGAAGTGCTGGTTCACCCGCTTGATGCCCTTGGCTTCGAGGCCTGCGGCCAGGACGAACGTCAGCCGATGCACACGCTGAGCGATGCGCCTGAGCCCTTCAGGACCATGGTAGACCGCGTAGAACCCGGCGATGTTGGCCAGCAGCACCTGAGCGGTGCAGATGTTGGAATTGGCTTTCTCGCGGCGGATGTGCTGCTCGCGGGTCTGCAAGGCCATGCGCAGGGCGGTATTGCCGCGAGCATCGCGCGAGACGCCGATGATGCGCCCCGGCATCGCGCGCTTGAACTCATCACGACAGGCGAAATATGCGGCATGGGGGCCGCCATAGCCCATGGGTACGCCAAAACGCTGGGTCGAACCCAGCACCACATCGGCCCCCAGCTCACCGGGTGGGGTCAGCACCACCAGGCTGAGGATATCCGCCGCGACGCAGGCCAAGGCGTGTTGGCCATGCAATTGCTCGATCAGTGGACGCAGGTCGCGTACTTCCCCATGGGTGTCGGGATACTGCATCAAGGCGCCGAACACCTGATGCTTGGCCAGGTTGTCCAGTGAATCGACGATCAGTTCGAAGCCGAACCCCTCGGCGCGGGTGCGCAGCACCGAGAGTGTTTGCGGATGGCAGTGCTCGTCGGCAAAGAAGACATTGCTTTTGCTCTTGGCCATCCGCTTGGCCAGGGCCATGGCCTCGGCCGCCGCAGTGGCTTCATCGAGCAACGAGGCATTGGCCAGGGCCAGGCCGGTGAGGTCGATCACCATTTGCTGGAAGTTCAGCAGCGCCTCCAGCCGCCCTTGGGCGATTTCCGGCTGGTAAGGCGTGTAGGCGGTGTACCAGCCCGGATTCTCCAGCACATTGCGCAGAATGACGGTGGGCGTGACGGTCCCGTGGTAACCCATGCCGATCAGGCTGGTCCAGATCTGGTTCTGCTCCGCGTACCCAGCCAGTTTGGCCAGGGCAGCTTGCTCATCCAGGGCGGGCGGAAGGTCCAGCGGGCGGGCCAGGCGGATGCCCGGGGGGACGGTCTGTTCGATCAGTTCGGTGCGACTGGCGATGCCGAGGGCATCGAGCATGGCCTTCTGCTCTGAGGCATCAGGCCCCAGGTGACGACGCAGGAAGGGGTTGAGCTCTTGCAGTTGACTCAAGGATGGCGACTGGGACATGGCGATCGTCTCTTCCTGGACCAGGTCTCATGGAGACTTACAAGTCTAGGAAGGGATTGCCCATGCTGCGTGAAATCTTGCGTTGCCCAGTGACTTCTTCACGGATAAACCCGCTCCCGCAGGGCTCGGATCGCGCCTGCAGGAGGGGTTTAGTTGTGCCAGGAAGGCTTACTCGCCGATGGCAGCTTGGTAGCCAGCAGCGTCCAGCAGGTTGTCCAGATCGGCTGGGTTGCTTGGCTTGAGCTTGAATATCCAGGCAGCGTAGGGCTCTTCGTTGAGCAGCTCAGGGCTGTCGGCCAGTTCTTCGTTGACGGCGATGACTTCGCCGGCCACAGGTGCGTAGATATCCGAAGCGGCCTTGACCGACTCGACCACGCCCGCGGCGTCGCCAGCGGCAAACACCTTGCCCACTTCTGCCAATTCGACGAACACCACATCACCCAGGGCTTGCTGGGCATGATCGCTGATACCGACGGTCACGCTGCCATCGGTCTCCAGGCGTGCCCACTCGTGGCTTTCGGCAAAACGCAGTTCGGCGGGGATATTGCTCATCTGTTGTCTTCCTCGATTGGCTCAGCGGTCAGCCCGCCGGTAATTGTTCAGATCAGAATCTTTCCATGGCGCACGAAGGTCGGCTTGACCACCCGCACCGGATACCACTTGCCACGAATCTCCACCTCGGCACGCTCGCCCGTAGCCATGGGCACACGCGCCAAGGCGATGGATTTGCTCAGCGTAGGCGAGAAACTACCACTGGTGATCTCCCCTTCGCCAATCCCGGCTACCCGCACTACCTGATGGGCGCGCAGTACACCACGCTCTTCCAGCACCAGGCCGACCAGTTTCTCTTGCACACCCTGCTCGATTTCCGCAAGCAGGCCGGTACGCCCGATGAAGTCGCGCTCGGCCGGTTCCCAGGCGACACTCCAGCCGAGGTTGGAGGTCAGTGGCGTATGGTTTTCGTCAATGTCTTGGCCGTAAAGGTTCATGCCGGCTTCCAGGCGCAACGTGTCGCGCGCACCTAGGCCGCTCGGCGCAATGCCTGCACCGACCAGGTCGTTGAAGAAGGCTGGCGCCTGCTGGCCGGGGAAGATGATCTCCAGGCCGTCCTCGCCGGTGTAGCCGGTGCGGGCAATGAACCAGTCACCTTCGGCAACCCCTTCGAACGGGCGCAGCTCACGGACCAGTGCAGCACGCGGGGCACTGAGCAACTGGGCGACTTTTTCGCGGGCATGGGGGCCTTGGATGGCGAGGATGGCGAGCTCGGAGCGCTCGACGAAGTTGATGGCGAAACCGGCGCTCTGCGCCTGCAGCCAGGTGAGGACCTTGTCGCGGGTGGCGGCGTTGGCCACCAGGCGATAGCCGATTTCCGTGCGGTAGGCGATCAGGTCGTCGATGACGCCGCCGTCGGCGTTGAGCAACGGGCTGTACAGCGCCTTGCCTAGGCTATCCAGACGGGCCACATCGTTGGCCAGCAAACGTTGCAGCCAGGGTGTGGCCTGGTCGCCGGCAACATCGATGACGGTCATGTGGGATACATCGAAGACGCCGCAATCACTGCGCACCTGGTGGTGCTCCTCGACTTGCGAACCGTAGTGCAGGGGCATGTCCCAACCACCGAAATCGACCATCTTGGCGCCGAGCGCCAGGTGCAGGTCATACAGAGGCGTACGCTGTCCCATGGGTTTCTCCTTCCGGGCGTGGCGAGGCAGCGGCGGTCGGCAACGTTGATCCGTCGCCTGATCTTGTTCAGGACCCGCCGCAGCGAATGCCGCGCATTGTAGCCGCAAGGGCGGAGCCTGGCACCCTCAGTGACGATGCCCGGGACGCCGAGCCGAACGGCGGATCAACCCGATGACCGGCAGCAGGCCGACCAGCACCAGCGTCAACGCTGGCAGCGAGGCTCGTGCCCATTCGCCTTCGCTGGTCATCTCGAACACCCTGACGGCGAGGGTGTCCCAGCCGAACGGTCGCATCAGCAGCGTCGCCGGCATCTCCTTGAGCACATCGACGAACACCAGCAGCGCCGCACTCAGGACGCCCGGCACCAGCAACGGCAGATACACCTTGAAAAACAACCCCACGCCACCGACCCCCAGACTGCGCGAAGCCTCCGGCAGCGACGGCCGTATACGCTCCAGGCTGCTCTCCAGCGGACCGTAGGCCACGGCCATGAAGCGCACCAGGTAGGCCAGCAGCAAAGCCCAGAGGCTGCCCAGCAACAACGGTTTGCCGGCGCCGCCCAACCATCGGGACAACGGAACCACCCATTGGTTGTCCAGGTAGCTGAAGGCAAGCATGATCGACACGGCCAGTACCGAGCCCGGCAGGGCATAGCCCAGGTTGGCCACGCCCACCCCGGCGCGGATGCCTCGGGTTGGCGACTGACGCCGCGCAAAGGCCAACAGCAGGGCCACGCTGACCGTGATCAAGGCAGCCATGGCGCCCAAGTAGAGGGTATGCAGCACCAAGCCAATGTACCGCTCGTCAAGGTCATGCCGCCCCCGCTGCCAGAACCACGCCAGCAATTGCAGCAGCGGGATGACGAAAGCACAGGCGAATACCAACAGGCACCAGCCGGTAGCCGCCAGCGCTTTCAGGCCACGCAGGTGATAGAGCGCCTGCCCCCGGGGCCGCTCGTTGCCATGGCGGCTTTTGCCACGAGCCCGCCGCTCGCCGTACAGCACCAGCATCACCACCAGCAGCAACAGGCTGGCCAGTTGCGCTGCGCTGGAAAGACTGAAGAAGCCATACCAGGTCTTGTAGATGGCCGTGGTGAAGGTGTCGAAGTTGAACACCGCCACGGCGCCGAAATCTGCCAGGGTCTCCATCAGGGCCAAGGCGATGCCTGCACCGATGGCGGGCCTGGCCATCGGCAGCGCCACACGCCAGAACGCCTGTAGCGGCGACAGCCCAAGCACCCGCGCCGCCTCCATCAACCCTTTGCCTTGGGCCAGGAAGGCGCTACGCGCCAGCAGATAGACGTAGGGGTAGAACACCAGCACCAGCACGGTGATCACGCCACCGGTGGAGCGCACCCGAGGCAGGCGCATGGGCCCGAACACCTCGCGCAGGGCAGTCTGCACGGGGCCGGCGAAATCGAGCAGGCCGACGAAGACGAATGCCAATACGTAGGCTGGGATGGCGAAGGGCAGCATCAGCGCCCAGTCCAGCCACCGCCTGCCGGGGAATTGGCAAAGGCTGGTCAGCCAGGCCAGGCTCACACCCAGCACCGTCACCCCGACGCCCACTCCCAGCACCAGCGTGAGCGTGTTGCCCAGCAAGCGGCTCATCTGGGTGTCGAGCAGGTGCGACCAGATCTGCACGTCGATCGACTGCCAGGACAGCAGCAGCACGCTCAGGGGCAAGAGCGCCAAAGCAGCGACGAGAAAGACCGGGAAGTACCAACGGCGTTGGAGGGTGTGGGGCAAGGCGAACGTCTCTGTGCTGATGGCGACCGCTGCGCGGTCGTTCGCAGGTAAACCCGCTCCCCAGGAACACCCTCGAGGGAGCGGGTGTTCCTGGGGAGCGGGTTTACCCGCGAAGGGCCTTTGCAGGCCCTGAAGGATAAAGCCTGGGGTTTAGTTCCAGCCAGCCCGGTCCATCAAGCGAATGGCCTCGGCCTGGCGTTTGCCGGCCACTTCCACCGGAATGCTGTCGGCCTTGAAACTACCCCAGGCCGCGACTTCCTCGGACGGCTGGACCTTCGGGTTGGCCGGGAATTCCTGGTTGATGTCGGCAAACAGCTTCTGCGCCTCGACGCCGGTCATCCACTCGACCAGCTTCTTCGCCGCCTCCGGGTGCGGCGCGTGCTTGGTCAGGCCGATGCCCGACAAGTTGACATGCACGCCACGGTCGCCCTGGTTGGGCCAGAACAGCTTGACCGGCAGGTTGGGCTTTTCCTTGTGCAGACGACCGTAGTAATAGGTGTTGACGATGCCCACGTCGCACTGACCGGCCTCGATGGCCTGGAGCACGGCGGTGTCGTCGGAGAACACATCGGTGGACAGGTTGTTCACCCAACCCTTGATGATTTCCTGGGTCCTGGCCTCGCCGTGGTTCTCGATCAGGGTCGCAGTCAGCGACTGGTTGTAGACCTTCTTGGCCGTGCGCAGGCACAGACGGCCTTCCCATTGCTTGTCGGCCAGGGCTTCGTAGGTGGTCAGCTCTTGGGGTTTTACCCGCTCGGTGGAGTAGGCAATGGTCCGCGCACGCAGGCTCAGGCCTGTCCAGTCGTGGGAGGAAGCGCGGTACTGGGAAGGGATGTTCTGGTCGATGACGTCCGATTTGATCGGTTGCAGGATGCCCATCTGTTCAGCCTGCCAGAGGTTGCCGGCATCGACGGTGAGCAGCAGGTCGGCCACGCCGTTCTCGCCCTCGGCCTTGATGCGTTGCATCAATGGGGCTTCCTTGTCGGTGATGAACTTGATCTTCACGCCGGTCTTGGCGGTGTAGGCGTCGAACACTGGCTTGATCAGCTCGTCGATGCGCGAGGAATACACCACCACTTCGTCCGCCGCCTGGGCAGTGCCGCCGAACAGGGTCAGGGCCAGAGCGGCCAATAGGGGCTTGCGTGGCAACATCGGGGTCTTCCTCGCTGAGTTGAGAGGTGCAAATGGTAGTGAATCCCATTATCTACCTCACCTGCGCAGACGTTACCGAATGTTGCCGGACGCCCTCAGGCCTTGGCCAAGGCCGGCAGATCCCCGGAAAGCCCCAGCGCCTGGCGCACGAACAACGCCTTTGCCTCCGGCATCTGCTCCACCAGCTTCAACCCGCTGTTGCGTAGCCAGCGCAGCGGCAATGGATCAGCCTGGAACAGCCGCTCGAAACCTTCCATCGCTGCCATCAACGCCAAGTTGTGCGGCATGCGTCGCCGCTCGAAGCGGCTCAGCACCTTCACGTCGGCGAGCCGTTCGCCACGTTCGCAGGCGCGCTCCAGCTCCTCGGCCAACACGGCAGCATCCAGAAAGCCCAGGTTGACGCCCTGTCCGGCCAGCGGATGGATGGTGTGCGCGGCGTCGCCGATCAGCGCCAGCCCCTCGTCCACATAGCGCTTGGCATGGCGCTGGCGCAGCGGCACGCAAAGCCGTGGATCGGCACTCACCACCTCACCCAGGTGCCCCTCGAAAGCACGACCGAGCGCCTCGCAGAAGGCGGCGTCATCCAAGGCCATGAGTTTCTCGGCCTGCTCCGGCGTGGTCGACCAGACGATCGAGCACCAGGCCTGCCCGTCATCACGGGACAACGGCAGGAAAGCCAGCGGCCCTTCATCGGTAAAGCGTTGCCAGGCCGTGGCCTGGTGCGCCTCGCTGCAGCGCACGCTGGTGACGATGGCGTGGTGCAGGTAATCCCACTCACGGGTTTCACAACCGGTCAGCTTGCGTACCGCGGAGTTGGCGCCATCGGCGGCCACCACCAGCGGCGCACGCAGGGTCCGCCCATCGGCCAGGGTCAGCAGCCATTCGTCGCCGGAGCGGCGCATCTGCTCCAGGCGAGCATTGGACAGCAGGCCGACGTCACTGTCGTGAAGACGCTCCAGCAGGCTATCCTGCACCACGCGGTTCTCGACGATATGGCCAAGCACCTGGGCGTGCACGCTGGCTGCCGAGAAGTGGATCTGACCCGTACCGCTGCCATCCCAGACGTGCATGTCCGTATACGGCGAGACCCGGCGCCCGGCGATGCCTTCCCAGGCGCCCAGGCGCTCGAGGATACGCTGGCTGGCCGCCGACAGTGCGCTGACGCGGGGTTCGAATGGCCCTTGGGCATCGAAGGGTTTGACCGACAGCGGGCTGCCGTCGAGCAGGAGAATTTCCAGGCCGCTGTGGCGCAAGGCCAAGGCCAGGGCGCTGCCGACCATACCGGCACCGACAATCAACAGATCTGCGCGCATTTCCATGCCTTACGCCTGCCTCGCTTGCGGCTTGAGCCGCACATAAAGGGTTTTATCGACCCGCGCAACCAGTTCGCCGGCACCGTCGCGGATATCGACCTGCAAACGAGGCAGGTACTTCTTGCCGCTGGCGGTCTGCTGGCGAATGTCCTCCAGCAACGCGTCATCGACATGGAATTCGGCGAATACCGGGCCTTTGCCGGGTGCGATGAAATCGATGGTGGCGGCCTTGTCCCAGACGATGTATTCACGCCCGAGTCGCTCGATCAACAACAACATGTAGAAAGGATCGACCATCGAATAGAGGCTGCCACCGAACTGGGTGCCGACGTAGTTGCGGTTCCAACGGGTCAGCTTCATGCGCACCCTGATGCTGCGCATGTCGGGACTGATGTGCTGCACGCGGATACCGGCGCCCAGATAGGGTGGGTAGAGGTTGAGCAGCCACCGCAACATGCGGGCCTTTCGGGCGAGCCTGCGCGAATCGCTCATGCACGGCCTCGCGGGTCGGGACGGGTACCCAGGCCCATGGCCTGTCGGGCGAACCAGCGCTTGGCCGGCGGCAGCAGGTCCAGGCCGAGCAACCCAAGGTTGCGACCGGCGGCCAGCAAAGGCTGGCTGCTGCCGAACAAGCGGGTGACCTGGTCGGAAAAACCGATGGTCATGGCCTGGTCCAGTTGCTGACGCTGATGGTAGGCCTGCAACGTGGCAAGGTCGCCCAGCGGCTGCGGGCCGGCCAGCAGGGCTTCGGCCAGCGACTGCACGTCACGCAGCGACAGGTTGAAGCCCTGCCCTGCGATCGGGTGCAGGCTGTGGGCCGCGTTGCCCAGCACCACCAGATGTGGACGCACCTGCTCCTGGGCTTCGATCAAGGCGAGCGGATACAGATGGCGCACCCCTACCTGACGCAGGGCGCCCAGGCGGTAGCCGAATACATCTTGCAGTTCACGCAGGAAGCTGCGTTCGTCGATCTCGGCCAGGCGCTGGGCGTCCATCCCTTGGCGGGTCCAGACGAGCGCACAGCGGTTTTCCGGCAGCGGCAGCAAGGCCATCGGGCCCTGCTCGGTGAAACGTTCGAAGGCCTGCCCGCGATGGGCTTCGCCCGGGGTGATGTTGGCGATCAGTGCGCTTTGTTCATAGGGGGTACGCCGGACATGGATGCCCAGTTGTTCGCGCAAGCCCGAGCGGCCACCGTCGGCGAGTACCGCGAGGTCGCACTCAAGGCTGGTGTCGTCGTCCAGCAGCAAGCGGTAGCCGCCGGCGACAGCCTGCATGGCCTTGACCTCGGCCGGACAACGCCAGCTCACCACATAGGCATCAAGGCTCTGCCACAGGCATTGGCCAAGCCAGGCGTTCTCCACCACATAGCCCAGCGCCGGCACGCCTTCCTCGATCGCATCCAGGCGGGTGGCGCCGAAGCGACCTCGGTCGGACACCTGGATCTGGCTAATTGGCTCGGCGCGTTGGCTGATCAGCTGCCACAGGCCCAAGTGCTCATAGATTTGCCGGGTGCCGTAGGACAACGCCGAGGAGCGGGCATCGTAGCTGGGCTGGAAGCTGTGACCCGGGGCGAACGGCTCGATCAGCAGAATCTTCCAACCGCGCGCCTTGGCGCCGGCCTGCAAGGCCAGGGCTAGGCTGGCCCCGACCAGGCCGCCACCGATGATCGCCAGGTTGACCCGGTTCATGCCGCGTCCTTGCGGGCGGCGGCCATCAACGCTTCGATCTCGGCAACCGTGCGCGGTACGTCGGAGGTCAGAATTTCACAGCCCTGCTTGGTCACCACCACATCGTCCTCGATCCTTACGCCGATGCCGCGCCATTTCTTCGCGACGTTCTGGTTGTCGGCGGCAATGTAGATACCGGGCTCGACGGTCAGCGCCATGCCCGGCTCGAGCACGCGCCACTGCCCGCCCACCTTGTAATCGCCCACATCGTGCACATCCATGCCCAGCCAGTGACCGGCGCGATGCATGTAGAACGCACGATGGGCCTCGCTGTCGATCAGCGCTTGCACGTCACCTTTGAGCAGCCCCAACTCCACCAGCCCCTCGGTGATAACCCGCACGGTCGCCTCATGGGCGTGGTTCCAGTGCTTGCCCGGCGCGATCTCGGCGAACGCGGCGGCCTGGGCCTTGAGCACCAGTTCGTAGATGGCTTTCTGCTCCGGCGAAAAACGCCCGCTGACCGGGAAGGTCCGGGTGATGTCGCTGGCGTAGCAGTCGATTTCACAGCCGGCATCGATCAGCACCAGGTCGCCATCCTTGAGTGGGGCGTCGTTCTGCTGGTAGTGCAGGATGCAGGCGTTGCGTCCGGCCGCGACGATCGAACCATAGGCCGGCATCTTCGCGCCGCCCTTGCGGAATACGTAATCCAGTTCTGCTTCCAGGCTGTATTCGTGCAACCCGGCCCGGCACGCCTGCATGGCCCGCACGTGAGCCTGCGCGGAAATCTTCGCGGCGGTGCGCATCACCTTCACCTCTGCCGCCGATTTATACAGGCGCATGTCGTGCAGCAGGTGATCCAGGGCAACGAATTCGTTCGGAGGCTGGGCGCCGAGCCGCGCCTTGGAGCGAATCACGTTGATCCACTCCATCAACCGGCGGTCGAACTCGGGATTGCTGCCCATGGCGGTATAGACCCGGTCGCGGCCTTCGATCAGGCCGGGCAGGATCTCGTCGATATCGGTAATGGGGAAGGCGTCGTCGGCGCCAAAGTCGCGGATCGCGCCTTCCTGGCCGGCACGCAGGCCATCCCACAGCTCACGCTCAGGGTTGCGCTCGCGGCAGAACAGCACGTACTCGCCATGCTCACGGCCAGGAATCAGCGCGATGACCGCCTCGGGCTCAGGGAAGCCACTCAGGTACTGGAAGTCGCTGTCCTGCCGGTAAACGTGCTCGACGTCGCGATTGCGGATGGCAACCGCGGCCGCAGGCAGGATGGCGATGCTGTTGGGGACCATCTGCGCCATCAGCGCCTTGCGCCGACGGGCATATTCGGCCTTCGGAATATGGCTCATGGGCAGGACCCCCGGGGTATCAGTGCAGCGATGGCTTGGGCGCGGGCGCAGCGGGTTTGGCCAGCTCGGTGTACAGCAACAACGGGGCGACGCGCAGGTACTCCATGACTTCCATGTAGTCGCTCTCACCGTCCTCGGATTCTTCGAGGGCGTCCTGAACCTGGGAAATGGCCACCAAGTCCTGTAGGACTTCCTTGGCTTCGTCGGAGAGGTCCTTGCCGCCGGCGTTGAGCCCGAAGCCTGTGATGAAGCCCTGGCACCATTGGCCCAGGGCAGTGGCACGCTCGGTCAGCGGCGCATCGTCGCCCGGCAGCAGCAGGACGATGGCAATGTCTTCGCCAGTGAGCTCGGCCTTGACCATTTCCTGCAGACCAAGCAAGGCGGCGCGCACGGCATCCACCGGCTCGTTCTCCAGCGCACCGGCGGCGTCGGCCAGCCAGGAATCGGCATCGAAGCCTGCGCCGGCGCAGCTGCGACCGATCAGCAGGCCGTGCAGTTCGGCGGGGGAGACAGGATGGCCATTGCTGGAGAGCAGCGTGGCGAAGGCAGTGTAGGGCGATTGGGTATTGGGCATGGGCAGCTAGGCGCCAGGCGGCGCAATGACTAGAATGAAGACCTTGTATCCTAGCACCGGCAGGCGCGCCAAGACCATCCGCACTGGCTGCACCGCCCCCGGAAGAGGCATGATCGCCAGGCAGTCAACGAGGGAGCGAATCGAGTGCAACCCATGCCAGAGAACGACTTGCAAGCGCTGATGAGCCGATTCGAGTTGCTGATCGAGCGAGTCGAGCAACTAAAACGGCAAAATGCACTCCTACTAGCGCAGGAAAAATCCTGGCGCGAGGAGCGCGCCCACCTCATCGAAAAGAACGAGATCGCAAGGCGAAAGGTCGAGTCGATGATTTTACGCCTCAAGGCCCTGGAGCAAGACTCATGAGTTCAAGCAATAGCGTCACCGTCCAGATCCTCGACAAGGAATACTCGATCATCTGCCCGCCGGAAGAGCGCAACAACCTGGTCAGCGCCGCCCGCTACCTGGATGGCAAGATGCGCGAGATCCGCAGCAGCGGCAAGGTGATCGGTGCGGACCGCATCGCGGTCATGGCAGCCCTGAACATCACCCACGAACTGCTGCACCGTCAGGAGCGTCCGGATGTTGCCGCCAGCGGCACCACACGCGAGCAAGTGCGCGACCTGCTCGAGCGGGTCGACCAGGCGCTGTCCGACGACGCGGATACCAAAATCGGCTGAGCTTGGTATACTGGCGCCACTCCCTGGGGGATGCGCCAGTCGGTTATGTCCCTGAGCCGATACGCACAACCACGGGGGTTGCACGCTGGGGCCGGTGTGCATGTCCGCCCGACGGAAAGCCTTAACGCCCCCTGCAATCTCCACCTTGAACTTTCGGGTTCAAGGGCTACACCGATAGCGGTCTTGTCGGGGAGCCTGAATTCTTTCTTGCCCGCCTGCCCTGGCGGGCAAATCGTCCGGTCGCCACGGCGTCCGGCACATCTGGGAACGCCTGTGCCATGACCGACACCGCGCCGCTCACCCGCCCCCAATTGCGCCGTCTGCTTCGCAATGCCCGCCGCGCACTGACGCCCGCCCAACAACGCCAAGCCTCCCTCGGCCTGTACCGCCAGCTGGCCCAGCATCCGTTGTTCCGCCGCGCCCGGCACATCGCCCTGTATCTGCCCAACGATGGCGAGATCGATCCGCGCCTGTTGCTGCGCGAGGCCCAACGACGCGGCAAGCGTGTCTACCTGCCGGTACTGCATGCCTGGCCGCGCACGCGCATGGTTTTCCAGCGTTTCGAGCACGGCGAAAAGCTGCGCCCCAACCGCTTCCGCATTCCTGAACCTGTGGTCGAACGCAAGCGCCAACGGCCGATCTGGTCATTGGACCTGATCCTGCTGCCATTGGTGGGATTCGACGAGGTGGGGGGGCGCCTGGGCATGGGAGGCGGCTTCTATGACCGCAGCCTGGCTTACCAGGCGCGCCGCAAGACGTGGAAGAAACCGCTGCTGCTGGGGCTGGCCCATGAGTGCCAGAAAGTGGAGCGGCTAGCTCAGGCCAGTTGGGATGTTCCGCTCAAGGGAACGGTCTCGGACCGAGGCTGGTACCTGGCGCTGGCTTGAACGGCGCCTGCGGACAGATCAGCGCTGCGGCTGGGCTGGATCTACCGGCATCTGGTAGGCGGCGTCCACCTTGCGCTCAAGGAAACTCTGCGCATAACCGGTGGTGACGACACCCAGGCCAAAGATAAAGACCAGGATCCAGAGCAGGTCCGGTTTGCGTTGGTTCATTGATGATTGCCCCCCTAGGCAAACAGTCAGGCTCGGCAACCTTCTTGGTGCTGCCGGAGCGTCAAGCTTAAAATCGGCGCATTTTCCGACAACCTGAGTCGACACGCAAACGTTGACGCCAACCGACTGTCGGTTAAATGCGTCAGGTTATTTCAAACTTTTTCAGGAGCCTCACCCATGGCCTATTGGCTGATGAAATCCGAGCCAGACGAGCTCTCCATCGAAGCCCTGGCAGGTCTCGGACAGGCGCGCTGGGACGGGGTGCGCAACTATCAGGCCCGTAATTTCCTGCGCGCCATGAGCGTGGGCGACGAGTTCTTCTTTTACCACTCCAGCTGCCCACAGCCGGGCATTGCCGGTATCGCGCGCATCACTGCCTCGGCCTATCCCGACCCGACCGCACTGGACCCCGAGAGCCATTACTACGACGCCAAGGCCACTGCCGAGAAGAACCCCTGGAGCGCCGTGGACGTTGCCCATGTGAAGACCTTTCGCCAGGTGCTGGGCCTCGGGCTGCTCAAGCAGCAGGCCGCCCTCGACGAACTGCCGTTGGTGCAAAAAGGCAGCCGCTTGTCGGTAATGCCGGTCACGGCCGAACAGTGGGCAGCGATTTTGGCGCTGACGACCTGACACACTGGTAAACCCGGCCCCGCAGGCCCGACGGTAAGCCTTGCGGGAACGGGTCCACCCGTGAAAAGCGCGTTTATTGCACGATCAGGTTGTTGAACAACAAGTCCTCGACGATCGGCTTGCCTTCCTCGGCTTCCATCACCTGCTGAACCTGCTTGAGCGCTTCCTGGCGCAGCTTTTCCTTGGCCTCGACATTGCTCATGTTGTCCACACCCTGCTGGGTGAACAGTGCCACCAGCTGGTTGCGAATCAGCGGTTCATGGTGCTTGACCGCGGTGGCCGCGGCATCACCGGTCACGCGCAGGGCAACGTCGGCCTTGTACACACGCAGCTTGGGGCTGCCGTCGAGGGCATAGTTGCCGACGAAAGGTGGACTTAGGCTGATGTAGGCCACCTTGGGCTCTCCTTCCTTGGCTTCCTCGGCCAGGGCCGCCGCTGGCAACAACAAGGCCAGCATCATCAAGATCCACGCTTTCACGAATTCGCTCCTCAATACAGTTGGCGCCAGCTTACCCAGCACATCGCTCAAACCCAAGCCCGGGCTTATGCCGCCCCATCAGGGCGGGGCATGCTCGTTGACCCGTCCTGTGCCCCTCCTACACTTATCGGCCAACGCACGCAAAGGAATAGCCCCGATGAAAGCAGTGTTGTGCAAAACCCTCGGCCCTGCGCAAAACCTGGTGCTGGAGGAGGTGGCAAGCCCGGTACCGAAGAAGAACGAGCTTCTGCTGGAGGTTCATGCCGCCGGCGTCAACTTTCCCGATACCTTGATCATCGAGGGCAAGTACCAGTTCCAGCCACCGCTGCCGTTCTCCCCTGGGGGTGAAGCGGCCGGCGTGGTAGCGGCGGTCGGGGATAAGGCCGGCGCCTTCGCGGTCGGCGACCGGGTCATGGCACTGACCGGCTGGGGCAGCTTCGCCGAGCAGGTCGCCGTGCCCTTCTATAACGTGCTGCCGATTCCCGTGTCGATGGACTTCGCCACCGCTGCAGCGTTCGGCATGACTTATGGCACCTCGATGCATGCTCTGCGCCAGCGCGGCCAGCTCAAGGCCGGCGAAACCCTATTGGTGCTCGGTGCATCCGGCGGCGTGGGCTTGGCCGCCGTGGAGATCGGCAAAGCCATGGGCGCCCGGGTGATCGCCGCAGCCAGCAGCGCCGAGAAGCTCGCCGTCGCCAAGGCTGCCGGAGCCGATGAGCTGATCGACTACAGCCAGGCCAGCCTGAAGGATGAAATCAAGCGCCTGACCGGGGGCAAGGGCGTGGATGTGGTCTACGACCCGGTGGGTGGCGAACTGTTCGAGCAGGCCGTACGCGGTCTGGCCTGGAACGGTCGACTACTGGTGGTGGGCTTTGCCAGCGGGACCATCCCCCAGTTACCCGTGAACCTGGCATTGCTCAAGGGCGCCGCAGTGCTGGGCGTGTTCTGGGGCGCTTTCGCCCAGCGCCAGCCCGAGGACAACGCAGCCAACTTCCGCCAGTTGTTCGTCTGGCATGCCGAGGGCAAGCTCAAACCGCTGGTGTCGCAAACCTATGCGCTGGCAGAAGCCGGTGCAGCCATCGAGCGATTGGCGCAGCGCAAGGCTGTGGGCAAGTTGGTGGTGCTGACCAAATAGGGGGGCTGGGCGAGGCCTGCCCACGGACGGCAAGCCCCCGAGAGTCGCAAGCACTTGATGGGGAACGGGCGTTTCTTACACCTCGCGCAGGTTATGGCACCTGCGAAACCGCGCTTCCAAATTGCGATCGGGCATCTGGTGGCTGCGCAAGGCGTTGAGCGTCTGTTCGACATAGTCCCGGGTACTGCCATAGCGCCCTTTGGCACTGGCCAGAATCTGACTGAGCAACGCGTCCGGCAGATTGCCGGCATAGCACGGCAGATGCCGCTCCAGCACAAAACCCAGGGCCTGCACCTTGCTGCCGTCGCTCAACCGGCAGTTGAGCCAGTGCGGCCGGTAAGCCGGGTACGGCATCTCGCGTTGCCACAGGGCCATCAGCGAGTCATCCAGGTTGTTCTCGTCCAGGCGATAGGCAAAACCGCTGCACGAGCCACCACGGTCCAGGCCGAACACGAGCCCCGGGCAATCGGGCGTGCCACGATGCTCGTGGGACCATAGATACAGGCCCCTGTGGTACCCATGCACGCGCGCCCGCTGGCGCTCGACCGAATTGCATTCCGGCCGCCAGATCAGCGAACCATAGGCGAACAACCACACCGGTCCACCTTCGTGACGCGACATGGTCAGTTTCATGGAGTGATGCAACTGCTCTTCGGTCAACTGCTGACCGAAATCCAGCGAAGGAGGATAAGTCACCTGCCACGACGAACTTTCAAGTGTCGACATCATGCTGCCGCCATTATTCCCCGTAAACTACCGAAGGCTGTCACTGTAAAAGCCGTGACGCCTCGCTGGAATTACCGTACGGCAGAAAGTGTCCGGAACTCAAGTCAAGTATTGCGTGAGCCCAGTATTCATCTGCCTTTGCGGATAACAGACAGGTATTGTTCCGAGTAGAGTGAAAGTTATTAACCGCGGCGGCAACAATGAGCGCCTTATAATACGAATGGCACACTTCGGTTATTAAAAACGGCACACCTTTGCGGTGTGCCGTGTGCTGTTTCAGGCCCGCGGTGCGTAGGCGAAAACATCGGCGCGCATGCGATGCGCATCCATACCGGCCTCGACCAACGCATCCAGAGTCGCGTAGACCATGGTGGGCGAACCGCTGGCATAGACATGCACCTGATTCAAGTCAGCGATATCTTCGCAGACCGCTTCATGCAACAGCCCACAGCGTCCTTCCCAACCGCACAGATCACTCACCACCTTGTGCAGGAAAAGATTCGGCAACTGCTCCCATTCGGACCAATGCTCGATCTGGTAGAAGTCCTCGGGTCGACGCACGCCCCAATACAGGTGAACCGGATGCTTGAAGCCTTGGGCGCGGCAATGCTCGATCAGACTGTGCATCTGGCCCATGCCGGTACCGGCGGCGATCAATACCAGCGGCCCGTCCGGCAATTCGGCCAGGTGCGCGTCGCCAAACGGCAGCTCGATGCGTGCCACGCCGTCGCGCTGCAACTGGCTGATCAGTTGCCGGGCGCTGTTTTCACGCGCCAGCACATGCAGCTCCAGGTCACGACCGCCATGGGGGGCCGATGCCAGGGAGAAGGCCGCCTTGTCGGCTCCCTCACGTTCGATCATCAGGTATTGTCCGGCGTGATAGCGCGGCGCCTTGCCGGCGGGGGCGCGCAGGCGCACGCGCCAGACGTCGCCACCAACCTCGACGCACTCACTCAAGGTGCAGGCCAGCTTGCGCACCGGCAACTCACCCAGGGCCAGCACACCATCCCAGAGCACCACGCAGTCCTCCAGCGGCTCGGCGATGCAGGTGAACAGCTCGCCATGATCGCGAACTTCACCTTCTTGGCGCACCCGCCCTTCTACCAGCAGCGCGGCGCAAACGTGGCAATTGCCGTTGCGGCAGCTGTTGGGGCAGTCATAACCCAGACGCCGGGCCGCATCCAGAATCCGTTCTCCGGGCTCGACGGCCAGTACCGCTCCGGACGGCTGCAACGTTACCTGCATCAATCTATTCCCAACTGATCCCACAGCTCATCGATACGGCGGGTGACGGCCTCGTCCTTGACGATGGCACGCCCCCATTCGCGTGTAGTCTCGCCCGGCCACTTGTGCGTGGCATCCAGGCCCATCTTCGACCCCAGGCCCGATACCGGCGACGCGAAGTCGAGGTAGTCGATCGGCGTGTTGTCGATCATCACCGTATCACGCTTGGGGTCCATGCGCGTGGTGATGGCCCAGATCACGTCGCTCCAGTCACGGGCGTTGATGTCATCGTCGGTGACAATAACGAACTTGGTGTACATGAACTGTCGCAGGAACGACCACACACCCAGCATCACGCGCTTGGCGTGCCCTGGATACTGCTTTTTCATGGTCACCACCGCCATCCGGTACGAGCAACCTTCCGGCGGCAGATAGAAATCGACGATCTCCGGGAACTGCTTCTGCAGGATCGGCACGAACACTTCGTTCAGCGCCACGCCCAGGATCGCCGGCTCATCCGGCGGACGGCCAGTGTAGGTGCTGTGGTAGATCGGCTTTTGCCGGTGGGTGATGCGCTCGACGGTGAAGACCGGGAAGCTGTCCACCTCGTTGTAGTAACCGGTGTGGTCGCCATACGGCCCTTCCGGGGCCATTTCACCTGGGTGGATCACCCCTTCGAGAATGATCTCGGCAGTGGCCGGCACCTGCAGGTCGCTGCCACGGCATTTGACCAGCTCGGTGCGATTGCCGCGCAGCAGGCCTGCGAAGGCGTATTCGGAGAGCGTGTCCGGCACGGGGGTCACGGCACCGAGGATGGTCGCCGGATCCGCCCCCAAGGCAACGGCCACGGGGAATGGCTGCCCGGGGTGCTTCTCGCACCATTCACGGTAGTCCAGCGCACCGCCACGGTGGCTCAGCCAACGCATGATGACCTTGTTGCGGCCGATCAGCTGCTGGCGGTAGATACCGAGATTCTGGCGATCCTTGTTGGGGCCGCGGGTGACGGTCAGGCCCCAAGTGATCAGTGGCGCCACATCGCCCGGCCAGCAGTGCTGGATCGGAAGCTGGGTGAGGTCGACGTCCTCGCCCTCGACCACGACTTCTTGGCACACCGCGTCCTTGACGACCTTCGGCGCCATGGACACGACTTTCTTGAAGATCGGCAGCTTGGACCAGGCGTCCTTGAGCCCTTTCGGCGGCTCGGGCTCCTTGAGGAAGGCCAGCAGCTTACCGATTTCACGCAGCTCATCGACCGACTCGGCGCCCATGCCCATGGCCACGCGCTCCGGCGTACCGAACAGGTTACCCAGCACAGGCATGTCGAAGCCGGTGGGCTTTTCGAACAGCAGCGCCGGGCCCTTGGCGCGCAGGGTGCGGTCGCAGACTTCGGTCATTTCCAGGATGGGGGAGATCGGAACCTGGATGCGCTTGAGTTCACCGCGCTGTTCCAGGCCACGGATGAAGTCGCGCAAGTCGCGATACTGCATGCAGAAGCCTCGTGTTGGCCGTATCGATCGGGGTTGCAGAGTGTAGCGCCGTTCAAGGCTTTGTTGGGGGCAAAAATGACTTGGGGCCGCTTCGCAGCCCTTCGCATGTAAACCTGCTTCCACCAGAATCGCACGAAACCTGTGGAAGCGGATTTACCCGCGAAGGGGCACGAGGCGGCCCCAATTACATCCTGATCTACAGCGCTTACTTGCGCTTCATCGACAGGAAGAACTCGTCGTTGGTCTTGGTCTGCTTGAGCTTGTCGACCAGGAATTCGATGGCGGCAACTTCATCCATCGGGTGCAGCAGCTTGCGCAGGATCCACATGCGCTGCAGTTCGTCGTCGGCGGTCAGCAGCTCTTCGCGACGGGTACCGGACTTGTTGATGTTGATGGCCGGGAATACGCGCTTCTCGGCAATGCGACGGTCCAGCGGCAGCTCCATGTTGCCGGTGCCCTTGAACTCTTCGTAGATCACTTCGTCCATCTTCGAGCCGGTTTCGACCAGCGCGGTGGCGATGATGGTCAGCGAACCACCTTCCTCGATGTTACGCGCCGCACCGAAGAATCGCTTTGGCTTTTCCAGGGCGTGGGCGTCGACACCACCGGTCAGGACCTTGCCGGAGCTCGGAATGACGGTGTTGTAGGCACGGGCCAGACGGGTGATGGAGTCGAGCAGGATGACCACGTCTTTCTTGTGCTCGACCAGGCGCTTGGCCTTCTCGATGACCATCTCGGCAACCTGCACGTGACGGGTCGGCGGCTCGTCGAAGGTCGAGGCGACCACTTCGCCGCGTACGGTGCGCTGCATCTCGGTCACTTCTTCCGGGCGCTCGTCGATCAGCAGGACGATCAGGTGGCACTCGGGGTTGTTGCGGGTGATATTGGCCGCGATGTTCTGCAGCATGATGGTCTTGCCCGCTTTCGGCGGAGCGACGATCAGGCCACGCTGGCCTTTACCGATCGGAGCGCACAGGTCGATGACACGGCCAGTGAGGTCTTCGGTAGAGCCGTTGCCGGCTTCCATCTTCAGGCGCTCGTTCGGGAACAGCGGCGTCAGGTTCTCGAACAGGATCTTGTTCTTCGCGTTTTCCGGGCGGTCGAAGTTGATGGTGTCGACTTTCAGCAGGGCGAAGTAACGCTCCCCTTCCTTCGGCGGACGGATCTTGCCGACGATGGTGTCACCAGTGCGCAGGTTGAAGCGACGGATCTGGCTGGGCGAGACGTAGATATCGTCAGGGCCGGCCAGGTAGGAGGCATCCGCCGAACGCAGGAAACCGAAACCATCCTGGAGAATCTCCAGCACGCCGTCACCCGAGATCTCTTCGCCGCTTTTCGCATGCTTCTTCAGCAGGGCGAAAATCACGTCCTGTTTGCGCGAACGGGCCATGTTTTCGATGCCCATCTGTTCGGCCATTTCCAAAAGATCGGTAATCGGCTTTTGCTTGAGTTCAGTCAGGTTCATAAGGGGAGTGACGTAATCATGTAAGAAGGGAGAATTAAGCGTTGGCTTAATGAGGCCGCGCCGCTAGATGGCGACAGGATCGCGTACTGATTCGAATTAGGGATGCTTCGGCGACGGCGTGCAGAGGGCACTGGAGAAACAGTGCGAGGCCGAATGTAACACTTGCTTTTTTCGACGTCTAGGGGTTTTGACTGGGTAAATCGCGCCTCGTGGGAACCGGTTTACCTGTGAAGGCAGCCGTGGCTTCACCCTCGAATTCGCGGGCAATCCTGCACTCACAAGCGCTTGGGCCCAGAAAAAAGCCCCGCATGTGCGGGGCTTTTCACATCACAGGTGGGCGTCGAGGAACGCGGCCAGCTGGGACTTGGACAGGGCGCCGACCTTGGTCGCTTCGACGTTGCCGTTCTTGAACAGCATCAGGGTCGGGATACCACGCACGCCATGCTTGGCAGGGGTTTCCTGGTTTTCGTCGATATTCAGCTTGGCGACGGTCAGCTTGCCTTCGTAGGTAGCCGCGATATCGTCCAGGACCGGAGCGATCATCTTGCATGGGCCGCACCATTCAGCCCAGTAGTCGACCAGCACCGGGCCTTGAGCCTGCAGTACGTCGGCTTCGAAGCTGGCGTCGGTGACGTGTTTGATTTTGTCGCTCATGGAAATCTCCAAGGTCGTAAGCAATAAAAAACGTTGCCCATCATAGCTGCACCTACGTCCTACAGGAAGTCGCGCACGATTGAGTGTAACTATAGTTGTGCAAGACGCCACGAATCGAAACTGTCACATCACTGTCATAGCATCGAGTGGCACATTGCCCTGCATCAATCCCGACAATTGTCATGCGTTGGCGCAAGCCATGGATCATGGCAGGATTGGCGGGTTATCGACCGAGAACATCGAGATCATGCCGCATACCACCGCGAAGAACCTGTCTCTGATCGCCGCCATCGACCTTGGCTCCAACAGTTTCCACATGGTCGTGGCCAAGGCCCACCACAGTGAAATCCGCATTCTCGAGCGGCTCGGGGAAAAAGTGCAGCTGGCCGCCGGCATCAGTGAAGAGCGTCAGTTGAGCGAAGAAGCCATGCAGCGGGGCCTCGAATGCCTCAAGCGCTTCTCGCAACTGATCAACGGCATGCCCCAGGGCGCCGTTCGCATCGTCGGCACCAACGCCCTGCGCGAAGCACGAAACCGCAACGAATTCATCCTGCGCGCCGAAGCCATTCTCGGCCATCCGGTCGAGGTCATCTCCGGCCGCGAGGAAGCGCGCCTGATCTACCTGGGCGTCTCCCACACGCTGGCCGATACCCCGGGCAAGCGCCTGGTCGCCGACATCGGCGGCGGCAGCACCGAGTTCATCATCGGCCAGCGCTTCGAGCCGCTGCTGCGCGAGAGCCTGCAGATGGGCTGCGTCAGCTTCACCCAACGATATTTCCGCGACGGAAAGATCACCCCCGCACGCTACGCCCAGGCTTATACCGCCGCACGCCTGGAGTTGATGAGCATCGAGAACGCCCTGCATCGCCTGACTTGGGACGAAGCCATCGGCTCGTCTGGCACCATCCGTGCCATTGGCGCGGCGATCAAGGCCAACGGCATGGGCAGTGGCGAGGTCAACGCCGAAGGCCTGGCGGCGCTCAAGCGCAAATTGTTCAAGCTCGGCGAGGTCGACAAAATCGATTTCGAAGGCGTCAAGCCGGATCGTCGCGCGATCTTCCCAGCAGGCCTGGCGATTCTCGAGGCGATCTTCGACGCCCTCGAACTGCAACGCATGGACCATTGTGACGGCGCCCTGCGCGAAGGCGTACTGTACGACCTGCTAGGCCGTCACCATCACGAGGACGTTCGTGAGCGCACCCTGAATTCGCTGATGGAGCGCTACCACGTCGACCAAGGCCAAGCGGCACGTGTCGAACGCAAGGCGCTGCATGCGTTTGACCAAGTGGCCAAGGCCTGGGGCCTGGAAGAAGGCAACTGGCGGGACCTGCTGAGCTGGGCGGCGAAAGTGCACGAGGTCGGGTTGGATATCGCCCACTACCACTACCACAAGCATGGCGCCTATCTGATCGAACACTCCGATCTGGCTGGTTTCTCCCGCGAGGACCAGCAGATGCTGGCCCTGCTGGTTCGTGGCCACCGCCGTAACATTCCCAAGGACAAGTTCGCGGAGTTCGGCGATGAAGGCGTGCAGTTGATCCGTCTGTGCGTGCTGCTGCGCTTCGCCATCCTGTTCCACCACATCCGCGGTACACAGCAGATGCCGAAGGTGGAGCTCAAGGCAGGCGAGGACAACCTGGAAGTGGTATTCCCGCAGGGCTGGCTGGAAGAAAACCAGCTGACCCAGGCCGACTTCGCCAACGAGGCGCAGTGGCTGGCCCGGGTCAACTTCATCCTCAGCGTACGTTGAGAACCGGATTGCTCAGGCGCTCGAGCAGGGCGGCCTGGGCATTGCGCGGGTTCTGGTTGCCGGTCGGCGTGCTGCGCACGTAGCGGCCGTCCGGCTGCAGGATCCATGCGTGGGTGTTGTCGGTAAGGTAACCCTCGAGCTCCTTCTTGACCCGCAGCACCAGCTTTTTACCTTCCACCGGGAAGCAGGTCTCGACGCGCTTGTCGAGGTTGCGCTCCATCCAATCGGCGCTGGACAGGAACATCTGCTCCTCGCCGCCATTGAGGAAGTAGAACACCCGCGTGTGCTCCAGGAAGCGACCGATGATCGAGCGCACCTGGATATTGTGTGAAACCCCCGGAATCCCTGGGCGCAGGCAGCACATACCGCGGACCACCAGATCGATGCGCACGCCCGACTGGCTGGCCTTGTACAAGGCTTTGATGACCTTGGCATCGGTCAGCGAGTTGAACTTGGCGATGATGTGCGCGGGCTTGCCTTCCAGTGCGAACTGGGTTTCCCGGGCAATCATGTCCAGCATGCCCTTTTTCAGGGTGAACGGCGCGTGCAGCAGCTTCTTCATACGCAGGGTCTTGCCCATGCCGATCAGCTGGCTGAACAGCTTGCCGACGTCCTCGGTCAGCGCATCGTCGGACGTGAGCAGGCTGTAGTCGGTGTAGAGGCGCGCATTACCGGCGTGGTAGTTGCCCGTGCCCAAGTGGGCATAGCGCACGATCTCGCCCTGTTCACGACGCAGGATCAACATCATCTTGGCGTGGGTCTTGAAGCCGACCACGCCATAGATCACCACGGCACCCGCAGCCTGCAGACGGCTGGCCATCTGTAGGTTGGACTCTTCGTCGAAGCGCGCACGCAGCTCGATCACCGCCGTGACCTCCTTGCCGTTGCGCGCCGCATCCACCAGGGCGTCGACGATCTCGGAGTTGGCGCCGCTGCGGTACAGGGTCTGGCGCACGGCGAGCACGTGCGGATCCTTGGCGGCCTGGCGCAGCAGGTCGACCACCGGGGTGAAGGACTCGAACGGGTGCATCAGCAGCACGTCCTGCTTGCCGATCACGCTGAAGATGTTGTCGGCGTTTTGCAGGATCTTCGGAATCGCCGGGGTGAATGGGGTGTATTGCAGCTCAGGGTGGCTGTCCAGGCCGGTGATGCTGAACAACCGGGTCAGGTTGACCGGGCCATTGACCTGGTACAGCTCGCTCTCGCTCAGGCTGAACTGCTTGAGCAGGTAGTCCGACAGGTGTTTAGGGCAATTGTCGGCCACTTCCAGGCGCACAGCGTCCCCGTAGCGGCGCGAGAATAGTTCGCCGCGCAGAGCCCGCGCCAGGTCTTCGACATCCTCGGAATCCAGCGCAAGGTCAGCGTTACGGGTCAGGCGGAACTGGTAGCAGCCCTTGACCTTCATGCCTTGGAACAGGTCATCGGCGTGGGCGTGGATCATCGAGGACAGGAACACGAAGTTGTCCCCGGCGCCACCGACGTCTTCCGGCACACGAATCACCCGCGGCAACAGGCGCGGTGCCGGGATGATGGCCAGACCCGAATCTCGGCCGAAGGCATCGACACCTTCGAGCTCGACGATGAAGTTCAGGCTTTTGTTGACCAGCAGCGGGAAGGGGTGGGTCGGGTCCAGGCCGATCGGGGTGATGATCGGCGCGATTTCGTCACGGAAGTAGCGACGTACCCAGGTCTTGAGCTTGGTCGTCCAGTGCCGGCGGCGAATGAAGCGGATCTGGTGTTTCTCCAGCTCCGGCAGCAGCACGTCGTTGAGGATCGCGTACTGGCGTTCGACCTCGCCATGGACCAGCTCGCTGATGCGCGCCAGCGCCTGGTGCGGCTGCAGGCCGTCGGCACCGGCTTGCTCGCGGGCGAAGGTGATCTGCTTCTTCAGGCCCGCCACGCGGATCTCGAAGAACTCGTCCAGGTTGCTGGAGAAGATCAACAGGAATTTCAGGCGCTCGAGCAGCGGGTAGGATTCGTCCAGCGCTTGCTCGAGCACCCGAATGTTGAACTGCAGCTGCGAAAGCTCGCGATGAATGTACAGGCTGCTGTCGTCCAGGCTCGGAATGGCGATGGCAGGCGCGGGCGCAGGCGCGACAGCTTCGGCCGCAGGCTCGGCTGCTGGTGGCAGATCCGGCGGGGTCTGCACCATTTCTTCGGGAACCGCCTGGGCATCCTTGATCGCGACAGGTGTTAGCACTTCATTGTTCATCTGACGTTCCTGGAGGGCGTGACTGCCCTCTCGACAATTGAGCGGCGCGGGCAGCGAAAAGAGGTCAGGATGCCATCGGCGCCTGCCCGTTTGAAGCGGCACCAGTCCTGCGCAGCTTCCAGCGGTACATCGAGGGAGAGGATCCTGGTGGAAAACGCATCCCGACGGTCGCTGCGCAGCCTGGTGGCAAGAGGAAGGAGGATGAACGGGGCAACGCTCACGGCAGACTCCTGGGCCCGCGCACGCGGGCTGGCGCGACAGTTATAAGCCGCCATTATGACGCTGGGATGACAGTATTGGGCAACCCTTTGACCAGAGGCCAAAGCGACCTTTCCTGTAGGAATTGTTCACGTCGAGACACATTTGGACACTTTCCCGAACGCGCGCGAAGGGGTAGGCTGCGCGTTCATTTCGCTAGCACCCCAGAAAATGCTTCAACAATTCCTGCAGGATTTCGGCTACTTTGCCCTTTTTCTCGGCACGTTTTTTGAAGGCGAGACCATCCTGGTTCTTGCGGGCTTCCTTGCGTTCCGCGGATACATGGACATCAATCTGGTGGTGATCACAGCGTTCTTCGGCAGCTATGCCGGCGACCAGTTGTGGTACTTCATGGGCCGCCGTCACGGCCGGGCCATCCTCGCGCGCAAACCACGCTGGCAAGCCATGGGCGACCGGGCACTTGACCACATCCGCCGCCATCCGGACATCTGGGTCCTGAGTTTTCGCTTCGTCTACGGCCTGCGCACGGTCATGCCCGTGGCCATAGGTCTGTCCGGCTACCCACCCCGGCGCTACCTGTTGCTCAACGGCATCGGCGCAGCGGTCTGGGCCCTGGCCCTGGGCGCCGCGGCGTACCACTTCGGCGCCATCCTCGAAGGCATGCTGGGCAATGTGAAGAAGTACGAGCTATGGGTGCTCGGCGGCCTGCTGGCGCTCGGTGGCCTGCTCTGGTTGCGCCGCCGGTTCCGCACCCTGCGCGCCGAGCGCAAGGCAGCCGCAGCGGGTCAGACCCCAGAGACTGGCAACGCTGTATCCCAGGAGCAGGAGCCACCCCAAGGGCGTGACCGGCCCTAAGCCCATGGCACCGGCCAGGTACAGCGCCGGTGCATTCGATGTCAGTCGTGCCAGCTCCAGGCGCCTGGCCCAAGGCCGATTCTCGAGTGCAGCGCCGAGCACGAACAAACCAAACGCCATGACTGTCCAGCCCAGCACGAGGCCGGCCGTGGGCACCTGTTCGGCCACCTGCATGAGGTAGCTGCCCAAGGCAACGTAGGCTGCAAACTGCGCCACGACGTAAACCTGTGACCTTCGCCCCAACGGAATCTCGAACTTGTGAAACCGCGCCAGGTCCGGCTTGGCCTGTGGATAACGTGCCGCGACGTCAGCCGGACGCCAGCCGGTGGGCATGAACCAAATACGCAGTTTGTCCCGCAGCGAGTGGGTACGCCTGGCATCCTCCCAAAGCTGAGCATAGAACTGCAGGTTGGCCCACAGCGGATTCCAGCTGGCCAGCGGTGTGGTCACGCCGAACACCACCGGTTCACGAGGGTCCTCTTCCTGGAAGGTGCCGAACAGTCGATCCCAGAGAATGAACACGCCTGCGTAGTTGCGATCCAAGTACAGAGGGTTTTGCGCATGGTGGACGCGATGGTTGGACGGCGTGATCAGCACCCATTCGAGCCAGCCCAGCTTGGGGATGTGCCGCGTGTGCACCCAGAACTGGTAGAGCAGATTCAGCGAGGCCACGGTAACGAACACCAGCGGTGGCACGCCGATCAGCGCCAGGGGCAGGTAAAAGATCCAGGAGAAGATGAAGCCGCTGCTGGTCTGGCGCAGGGCGGTGGTGAGGTTGTACTCCTCGCTCTGGTGATGCACCGAATGGGCGGCCCAGAGAATATTGCGCTCATGTCCCAGGCGGTGCAGCCAGTAGTAGCACAAGTCGTACAGCACGAAAGCCAGCAGCCAGGTCCACCAGGCGTCCCCCGGCAGGCGCGAGAAGGCCAGATATTCCCAGGCCAGGGCGTAGCTCACCAGCCCCACGCCTTTGGTCAACAGGCCGGTGCTGGTCGACAGCACGCCCGTGCTCAGGCTGTTGATCGCATCGGCCAGCCGGTAGTTGCGCTGACCACGCACGCGGTCGGCAATCAGCTCCACGGCGATCAGCACGAAAAAGAACGGCACGGCCAGCAGAATCAGGTCCATGGACAAGCATCTCCGGGGTTATCCCCAAAGATTAGGCCTCGTGCGTGGGAAACCCTATGGCGACATCTGCCAAACTAGAGGACATTTAGCGCCTCGACACTGGAGTAATGAGCATGACGAAAAAAGTTGCGGTGATACTTTCCGGCTGTGGCGTCTACGACGGCGCCGAGATCCACGAAAGCGTGATCACGCTGCTGCGCCTCGATCAGCGCGGCGCCCAGGTGCAGTGCTTCGCGCCCAACATCGCCCAGATGCATGTGATCGATCACCTCACTGGCCAGCCCATGCCTGAATCGCGCAACGTGCTGGTGGAGTCGGCGCGCATCGCTCGCGGCCAGATCAAGGACATCCGCGAAGCCAGGGCCGAGGACTTCGACGCACTGATCGTCCCGGGTGGCTTCGGCGCGGCGAAGAACCTGTCCAACTTTGCCGTCGAGGGCGCCAACTGCACCGTCAATCCGGACGTGCTGGCACTGGCCGAAGCGTTCGCCGAGGCGGGTAAGCCGGTGGGTCTGATCTGCATTTCCCCGGCGCTGGCGGCGAAGATCTACGGCCCGGGCGTGGTCTGCACCATCGGTACCGACGCCGATACCAGCGCGGCGGTGGTGAAGATGGGCGGTACCCACGAGGAGTGCGATGTGCACGACATCGTCGAGGACACCCAACGCAAGTTAGTGACCACACCCGCCTACATGCTGGCCACGTCCATCAGCGAGGCGGCCAGCGGTATCTACAAGCTGGTGGATCGAGTGCTGGAGCTGACCCACGAGAACGATTGACCAGCTCCGCCCCCAAGCAGTCGGATACCCATCCAACCCTTGGGGGCTGTTCGTCACACCTTCGACAGCCGGGTGAGCATCCGGTCCAGGGCATTGGCGAATGCCTGCTTCTCCCGCTCGCCATAAGGCGCCTGCCCTCCCCCGACCTGCCCTTGCTCGCGTAGCTCGGTGAACAGGTTGCGCACCGCCAGGCGCTCGCCCATGTTGCGCTCATCGAACTCACGCCCACGCGGGTCGAGGGCGGACACACCCTTCTTGATCAGGCGATCGGCCAACGGCACGTCGCTGCAGATCACCAGCTCGCCCGGCACGGCGTTTTCCACCAGATAGTCATCGGCCGCGTCCATGCCGCTGGGCACCACGATCAGCCGAACACAGGCAAACGCCGGCTTGATCTGGGCCTGGCCGGCCACCAGCACCACCTCGAACTTGCGCTTGAGGGCGAACTTGACGATCAGGTCCTTGGCCGCCTTGGGACAGGCGTCGGCATCGATCCATACACGCATTGCAGGTGTTTCCTCGAAATCGTTGGGGAGGGCTTGACCCTCCAATCGCGGCCCAAGGCCGCTCCCACAGGTTCACAGTATGCCTGCGGGAGCGGCTTTCAGCTCGCCGCGATCCGGCGCTTCTCGGCCAGGCGTGACCGCCCATAGAGGAACATGATCGCCAGCAATGCCAGCGCCTGCGCGCCGAGTGAATAGGCATCGGCATGAATGCCCAGCCAGTCGAACTCGAAGAACGCCACGGGCCGCGTGCCCAACACGCCGGCTTCCTGCAGCGCCTTGATGCCATGCCCGGCGAACACGACCGACAAGACGCACAGCAAGGCCGCATTGATCGCGAAGAACAGCGACAACGGCAGTTTGGCCGAGCCACGAAGGATCACCCAGGCCAGGCCCACCAGCAGCACCAGCGCAGTAGCCCCTCCGGCCAGCACGGCGTTGTGGCCCGCTGGGCCGGCCTGCAGCCACAGGGTTTCATAGAACAGGATCACCTCGAACAACTCGCGGTACACCGAGAAGAACGCCAGTACAGCAAAGCCGAAGCGCCCACCACCGCTGACCAGGCTGCTCTTGATGTAGTCCTGCCAGGCCGCAGCGTGGCGACGGTCGTGCATCCACACGCCCAGCCACAGCACCATCACCGCGGCGAACAACGCCGTACAGCCTTCGAGCAGCTCGCGCTGAGCACCACCGACGTCGATCACGTAGGCCGCCAGGGCCCAGGTAGCGAAGCCTGCGACCAGCGCCAGGCCCCAGCCGAGATTGACGCTGCGCACTGCCGATTGCTGGCCGGTATTGCGCAAGAAGGCCAGGATCGCCGCCAGCACCAGGATGGCCTCGAGCCCTTCACGCAGCAGGATCAACAGGCCGGAAACGAAACTCAGCGACCAACTCAGCCCATCGCCGCCCAGCAGCTTGGCGGCGCCGTCGAGCTTGGCCTTGGCCTCGGCCAGGCGCTGCTCGGCCTGGGCGACCGGCAGCCCGTCCTGAAGCGATTGACGATAGGCCATCAGGGCTTTCTCGGTGTCCTTGCGTGCCAGGGTGTCGATGTTATCCAGGGAGCTTTCGACCAGCTCGAAGCCTTCGAGGTAGGCCGCTACCGAGAGGTCATAAGCCTGGTCATGGTCGCCTTCGCGGTAGGCGGCCAGGCTCTTGTCCAGGGTGCTGGCGGTGTACTCGAGCAACTGCGCAGGGCCACGCTTGACCTGCGGCGGCTGGGCACGCTGGGCGCGGAAGGCGAGCACGGCTTCGGCGCCTTCACTGACAGCGACTTCGGCCGGGGTCTGGCGCGCCAGGTCGGCCAAGTTCCAGGTCTTGTCGCCCTTGGCGGCCTGCGGGTCGGCCGTGAGGCTCGCCACGTAGGCGGCCACATCCCAGCGCTGACGTTCATCGAGCTGGTCGGCGAACGACGGCATCTCGGTGCCTTCGATGCCCAGCGCCAGGGTGTTGTAGAGATCGAACAGGCTCAGCTGGTCGAGGCGCGCGACACTGCGCAGGTTGGCCGGCGGCGGCTCCAACCCCAGGCCCGCCGGGCCATCGCCGGCACCGGTATCACCGTGGCAGATGGCGCAGTTCTGTGCGTACAGCGAGGCGCCACGGGCCGGATCGGGGGTGATGATCGGCGCCTGGCTGACTTCATAAGCCACCGCCAGTCGTGCGCCCAGCTGGCGGGCCTGCTTGGCGACGACTGCACCCTCCTGGCGTTGGTCGATGGCTTGACGCAGTGCCTGCACGCCCTGTTCGAGCCCGTTACGCTCAGGATTGTCCGGCAGGGCCTTGAGCACTTCGGCCAGGACGGCGCTGAACTCCTGCTGCTCGCGGTATTCACCCGCATCCACCACCTTGCCGTCGTGCACGGTCGGTGGGTAGTCGGCGCCGATGTAGTCGAGCAGGTGCAACGCCTTGGCAGCCTCGGCGGGGGATTCGGCCAGCGCCGGGGTGCTGCTCAGCGCCAGTATCGGGCCGAGCAACAAGGCGGGCAGCCAGGCGAGCAGACGGAAGGGGAACATCATGGCCACTCTCGCGGTAAATACGAAAGAGAACATTGTTCACTTCCACTCCCTTTCGCTCAAGGCTCGTGGGCGGATTTCATGAAAAATCTTGTGACAAACTGACGACACTTGCGCCGCGCCGAGGGCGTTGCCCTTGATCATGACGCTCGCGTATGGGTCCTCAAGGCTTGGCCGCCGCGCCCTGCCATCCACCGCCCAAGGCCAGGAACACCCCGATCTGCCCCATGGCCACCTGTGTATTGGCAGCAGCCAGCTGCGCGCGCACATCGGTATAAGTGCGGGTCGCCTGCAGATCGGCCAGGAACGACTCGCGTCCCACCTGGTATCGCAGGTGAGTCTGGTCCGCCGACTCCTTCGCCGAGCGCTCGGCGTCGGCCAGGGCGTCGCGGCGCTCCAGCAACGCGCTGTACTGGGCCAGGCGGGTCTGGGTTTCGCGGATGGCATTGAGTACCACGCCATCGAAATGCGCCAACGCCGCCTGGGTCGAGGCCTCGGCCATGCGTATGCGCGCCCGGGTGCCGTTGGTGGGGATCGTCCAGCTGACCTGCGGGCCGAAGCCCCAACGGTTGGTCGACGGGTCACCGAGGTTTTCAAGGATACCGATGGTGCCGACCTGGGCGCCGATGCTGATGTCCGGATACAACGCACCGGTGGCCACGCCGATGGCGGCGGTGGCGGCGGCGAGCTGACGTTCGGCCTGGCGCACGTCGGGGCGGCGCTTGAGCAGCGCAGCGCCATCGCCTACCGGAAGCAACTGGGTGATGTGTGGCAGCTCCGCGCAGTCAGCGGTGCCGGCCGGCAGCCGCTCGACCGGCTTGGCCAGCAGGGCCGCCAGGGTGTAAAGGCCAGCCTCACGCTCGGCTTTGAAGCGCGGCAGCTCGGCGCGCAAGGATTTGAACTGGGTCTGCGAACGGGTGACCTGGGTTTCATCCCCGCGGCCAGCGTCGCGCAGGCGCTGGTTCAGTTGCACGCTCTGTTCCTGCAGGTCGAGGGACTCACGGGCGATGTGGTACTCCTCGTTGGCCGAGCACACCTGGGTGTAAGCCTTGACCACGTCGGCCACCAGGGTGATGCGCGCAGTATCGGCCGCGGCCTGCACCGCGTCGGCATTGGCCTTGGCGGCCTCGGTGCCACGCTTGAAGGTGCCCCACAGATCGAACTGGTAGCTGGCGCTGATGATCGCCTCGCCGATGTTGGCCACCGGCACCTTTTCCGGCAGCAGGAAAGCTTCGCCGGATTCCTGCAGCCGCTGGGCGCCGAGCTTGACCCCACCGTTGAAGCCACCCTGGGACTCGGCCACTTCCACCTGGGCACGAGCCTTGGCGATGTTGGCCGCCGCGACGCGTAGCTCGGTGTTGGCCGCCAGGGCCTGGCGCACCAGCTCGTTCAAGCGCTGATCCTGGTACAGCTGCCACCAGTCGTCTGGTACCGGCGCCGAGACCACGCTGTCGGCGTCCTGGCGCAGCGGGCCGTTGAGGTCGCTGCGCTGCACAGCGGCGTCCTTGGGCACTTCGTAGTCCGGGCCGACCATCATGCAGGCGCCCAGGGACAGGCACAGCCCCGCCAGGATCAGCTGTTTCATGGCCGCTGGCCCTCGATGATCGACACCGTGGCGGTACGCCCGGCGATCATGCGGAAGTCTTCTGGCACGTCATCGAAAGCGATACGCACCGGGATCCGCTGGGCCAGGCGCACCCAGCTGAAGGCCGGGTTGACGTTGGGCAACAGGTTGGCGCCGCTGCTGCGGTCTCGATCCTCGATGCCCGCCGCCAGGCTCTGCACATGGCCTCGCAGCCGGGTGTTGTCGCCCATCACGCGGATGTCCACGGCATCGCCGATGTGGATACCGCCGAGCTTGGTCTCTTCGAAATAGCCATCGACGTGGTACGAGGCGCTGTCGACCACCGACAGCACTGGCCGCCCGGCGGTGACGAATTCATGAGCACGCGGCGCGCGGTCGTTGAGGTAGCCGTCCACTGGGCTGCGCACTACCGAACGGTCGAGGTTGAGCTGGGCCGTGTCCACCGCCACCTGGGCCTCGCTGACCGCCGAACGAGCGCGTGCCTCACGCGACTGGCTCTCCTCCAACTGCTCGGCCGCCACCAGGTTGCCCAATTTACGGTTGCGCTGCGCCTCACGGGAGGCCTGGGCCAGGGTTTCCTGGCGCTCGGCCAGGGTCGCCTTGGCCTGGCGCAGGGCGAGGGTGAACCGATCTTGGTCGATGGTGAACAGAACATCGCCGCGCTTGATCATCTGGTTGTCGCGCACTTCGACCTTCTGGATAAGCCCCGATACGTCCGGGGCGATCTGGATCACGTCAGCACGAATGTGCCCGTCACGCGTCCAAGGCGCGAACATGTAGTACACGACCATCTGCCAAACCAGCACGGCCGCGAAGGTCACTACCAGCAATGTCAGGACCACTCGGCCCAAGGTCAACAACGGTTTTTTCATGGCAGCATCAGGTTTCGACAAAAGTGATCCACCGCGCCAAGGAGCACGGCGTAAAGGGCAACGTTGAACAACGCCCGGTGCCAGACCAGGCGGTAGAACCCAAGGCGCACCAGCACGGCGTGCACGCCCAGGAACAACAGGTAGGTGAAGACCATCATCACCAGCAGCGTGGGCAGAAATACCCCGCTGATATCCAGATCACCGATCACAGTGGGGCTCCATCGATGCCCGGGGGCAATTGCGGTTGGTCGGCCGGTTCGAGCATCACCTCGACGCCCGGCAACAGCGCCAGACGCAGGCCGCTCAAGGCATGCAACAGGTGCGCGCGGGCATCGCCTCGGTCGTTGTCGTGCGCATCCAGGGCCAGCGCCTGGCGGGCGCGCTCCATGTTACGCAGCAACGCCGCCGGGGCGTGCAGGCGCTCCTTGGCACGCAGGCACTGGGCGTAATGGGCGCCCACCTCCTCCACCACGGTCTGAAGGCACTTGCGAGGCCCCTGGCCGACCCGCGGCATGTAGGCCAGCAAGTCCAGCAGGTTAAGGCCCACACGCAGATCGCGCAGCGCCACGCCACTGTCCTGGCCGGTCTGGGCCAGGCGCGGCAGGTGCTGCATCAGGCGATCGAGCATCTGCACGCCGACATGGCGATGCTCGGCCAGGGTCGCGGGCTGAGTCATCTCGACGATGTCCTGCCAACTGAAGCGGGTCAGGCGCTTGGCCGCCAGCTCCACGCCGAACGGTCGCAGCAGCAGGGTCCAGATGAAGGCGAACAGCAGCCCCACAGGGCCCGCCAGGTTGGCGTTGATGAAGGTCAGGAAGTCGGCGTCGTAGGCGCCCTGGATGCTGATGAAGGTGGCGGTGTTGACGATGGTCAGCAAGGTGCCGAGGTAGAAACGCGGCTGCACGGTCAGGGTGCCGACGCAGATGAACGGCACGGCGAAGGCCAGCACCAGCATCGGGAAGTCGTGCAGGTTGGGCAGCACCAGGAACAGGTAGACGCTGGAGAAAATCACCGACATCAGCGTCCAGAAGAAGAACCGATAGATCTGTGGTGCCGGGTCATCCATGGCGGCGAAGAAACTGCACGCCACGGCGGCGAGGATCACCGCGCTGCCACCATCGTTCCAACCGAGCAGGATCCACAAGCCACTGGCGACGATGATCGCGGTGACAGTGGAAAACACCGAGTAGAGCATCAGCCCGCGGTCAAAGAACGGCGTCAGCCGGCCCAGGCGCCAGTGGCGGTACACCGCACGCCATGGCGTGGCATCATCCTTGCGCAAGGCGTGCTGCAGCGCGCAGCAGTCCTGCCAGAGGTCGATCCATTCGCTCAGTCGGTAAAGGGCGTTGGAGAGCAGCAATTGCTGGCGTTGGTCCAGTGCGGCTGCGCTGGGCTGCAGGCGCTCGAGCTGCTCGTGCAGGGCAGTCCAGCGGGCCAGCGAGGCGTCTTGGGCGGTGCCTTCTAGCCAGGTGCGGGTTTCGGCCAGCAGTGGTTGGAGCTGAGCGAACTGGGCCGGGGCGCGGCTTTGCAGCGCGATCAGCGCATCGTCCAGGGCATCGATCACCGGCAGCAGGTGGATCATCCGTCCGCGCAGCTCCCGGGCATTTTTCAGGGTATGGGGGCCGGTGCCTTCATGACCGAGCTGGCCGATCATCATCTCTAGGCTGTTGAAGGTGGCGACCATCGAGGCGCGCATGCCGGCGACCTTGTCGGAGGCGACTTCGCGGGCCAGGTAGGTGTCGCTGTAGCGAATCGCCTCGTGGAACCAGCTGTTGGCCGAGCCGAGCACCACCGGCGCCAAGCGGCGCGGCCAGAAGATCGCGCCGACCACCGCCGCGCAGACGATGCCCAGGCAGATTTCCTGGGCTCGGGAGGAGGCCACATCGAACACCGCCAGCGGGTTGTCGACCACAGCCAGGGCGATCATAGGCAAGGTATAGCCGGCCAGCATCAGCACATAGTTGTTGGCCGTACGCAGGTTCAGCGACAGGAACAGCAGCGTGCCGGTCCACAAGGCAATGGCGACGCAGAGCAGCGCTGGCGACTGTACCAAAGGCGGCACCAGCAAGACCGCCCCGCCGGCACCCAGCAACGTGCCCAAGGCGCGATACAGCGCCTTGGAGCTGGTCGGCCCGACGAAGGGGCTCGAGACGATGTACACCGTGGCCATGGCCCAGTAGGGACGTGGCAATTGCATGAGCAGGGCAATGTACAGGGCGATCATCGAAGCGGCGAAGGTGCGCACGCCATAGAACCAATCGCGGGCCGGTGGGACCGAACTGAAGAAGCCGTTCATGCAAGCCCGCCCGGTGCGACTTGGCTGGCGTCTTCGAAGGCTTGGATCACCCGCAAGGTGGCCTCCAGGTCGGCTTGGTCGATCCCGCGCAACACCTGTCGGCGCAGGCGCACCAGCTCTTCTTCGATCGACTCGGCCAGACGGCGGCCCTCCTTGGTCAGGCTCAGGGCCTTGGCACGGCGGTCCAGGGGATCTTCGCTGCGACATACCAGCCCGGCCTTGCACAGCTGGTCGAGCAGGCGCACCAACGACGGGCTTTCCAGGCCGGCGGCCTGGGCCACCGCGACCTGGTGCACCCCATCGCCCAGGCGCACGATCATCAGCAGTGGCACAGCGCAGGCTTCGGAGATGCCGTAGCCCGTCAGGGCCGCCTGGCAGATGCGTCGCCAGTGGCGGGCGGCCACGACCATGCCGCTGCTGATCTTCATGTGCAGTGCATCAAGCGTCATGAGAGGAACCAAGGATATTCATAGTTTGCTAACTATCAATACTACGCCTTGCCCTCCCCCTGTCGTCAACCGGGGGCGATGGACCGCCTGGATGAATTGTTGTTCATCTTGGGGACCGTCTGGCCGCTTTCAGCAGGGGCAGGTGTTCCTGCTGAAAGCGGCTGCCAGGCCTCAACGCCACTCGCTGTAGGGCTCCAGCGGTTCCACCGGCAACAGCAGGTTGCCGCGCCAGGGCTCGAACAGATACCGCACGTAGAGCATGGCGCTGCTCGGCGCGTAGTCATCGCTGTGCTGCCAGTCGAAGCCCCCGCCCAAGGCCCAATGGTCGCTCAGGCGGCGCTCGAACAGGCCTCTTAAGTGATAACCCACGCCGTTGCTGGAACTGCCCTCGCTGATATCGCCGATGTTCGAGCTTTCGAGATCGTAGCGATTGAGCAACTTGTCGTTCAGCGACTGGTTGGGATAGCGCGGACGGCTGCCGCTCTTGGATTGGGACCAACTGACCGAGGTCTCCAACAATACCGACCAATCGTAATTGCGCCAGGCATAACTGAACGGTACCCCGATGGAGTTGTAACGCTCCGGGCTGTAGTAGCCGCCCTGGCCCAGGTAGTAATCGCCCAAATCCTTGTCATGCCGCCAATGCATCACGGTCAGACCGATGCGCATGCGCTCGTCAGCACGCTCCACCAGACGGTAGTAGTAACCTGCCATGGCTCGGGTACGTTGGTTGTCAGTGACATTCTCACCGTACAGCCAATGATGACCGAGGCTGGCCCACACACCATCGTCGCCGCCTTGATCCCAGCTCAGTCCGAGGGTTGCGCCGTTGGCGGTGACCCCGCCCCAGCGCACGCCTGTGCGCGGATCCTTTGCACCGCCGAACGAAAGCAGCGAATTGCTCATTGGCCGCCGCGAGGCGGTCAGCGACCAGCCGAGCTCTCCCAGGTCGCCGTTGACCGTGGCACCGCCTAGCCAGTTGTTGACCTCGAAGCCATCGGTAGTACCGAGGTCGGCAGCCCAGCGCTCGCCTTCCCAGCCCACTGCCATGATCCGGCCATTGGCCGTCTGCGAGCCGCCAGGACATCCGGCCGGCAGCGGATCACCCGAACGGGTGGTACCGCGGACCTGGCAGGTGCCGAAGGCCTCGGTGTGCTGGCCATCTTCGAGATCGAAGCTGCCCGCATCCAGGCCAATCCGCTCCAGGCGCACGAACGCCTTGCCATCCTGCAGGGGCATGTCGGCATGAAACAGAGTCGTCTGCCTCTTGAGCTCAGAGATCCCAGGAGTCCCATCGTCATTGCGCCAGCCATAGTCATGCATCAGCGTGATGCTGGGATTCTGCTGACGGTACAGCTCATCGACGTCGCTGCGCAGGCTACGCGCCAGCCAGTCATCCTCGTCCTTGGCGCGGCTCGCATAGGTCAGCGCCCGATCGTCCCTTGGTTGCACCGCGCGGCGCTCGAGCAGGTCGGCATCGGCCATGGCCGCTGCGTACAGATCCAGCGCTCGCTGCGGGTCGTGGGCAGCCGTCAGGCGCGCGGCATCCCGGCGCAGCAGCGGGTCAGGTTGTGTCTGCTGGGTGACCAGGCGATCGAACATGGCCGAGGCTTTGTCCCGCTCACCGACGGCCAACCAGGCGTTGGCGACGCGGCGCTGGGCGTTGATCTCGCTGGCCGGGAACTGCGGTGGATCTTGCTCTAGAGCATGATGTGCCCGGGGCAGGTCGCCAGCTTCGATCCAGCTTTCGATCAGGCCAAGGCGCGCCTCGGGTTGCCCTGGCTGGCGCGCCAGCACGCGCTCGTAGTAGCCCTGGGCAGCCTTCTGGTCACCACGGGCCGCAGCCCAATCGGCCAGAGTGAGAAGGTCATCGGGATCGTTGTCACCGCCAGTCAGCCCGGCTTCCAGCAAGGCTGTGGCTTCGGCTTCACGCCCTTGGTCACGCAACTGCTGGGCCTGGGCCAGGGTCACGCGTCGGCGTACACGCTTGTCCAGCGCACGCATGTCGTCGGTCCAGGCGCTCTGCGGCACATTGGCCAGGCTGTCCAAGGCCAAGGCGTCTCGGTCGGTCGACTCAAGGTACAAACCATGGGCATAGCGCGCCGCAGGGTCAGCGGGGTGGCGCTGCAGCAGCTTGGAAAAGGCGGCATCGGCCTCGCCTTGGCGGCCCTGCTGACGCAGACTGCCGGCTAACTGGTAGACCAGCCATGGCTCATCAGGCGCGAGCTCCACGGCTTTGCTCAACGCCTGGCTCGCGCCAGACCAGTCTTGGCGCTGTGTGGCGGCATCGGCCTGGCCACGCAGTTGCTCCAGCTCCAGGCTGCGGCGCAGATCGGCGAAGGATGCCTGCTGCTTCGCTGGCAGGCCATTGAGGAACGCACGAGCCTTGTCGGGCGATTGCGCCTGGTAGATACGCAACAGGCCGCGCACGGCGCTCTCATTGGTGGGTGCCATACGCCGCGCCTGCTGGTACAGGCGCTCAGCCGTGGCCGGGTCGCCCTCGGCCGCGGCCACATCGGCCAGGCCAAGCACGGCGAATTCATCGTCCGGCCGTTGCTTGCGTGCCTGCTGATAGAGGGAGCGGGCAACCGGAAGATTCTGCTTCTCCAAGGCGCGGTCGGCCTTCTGCAGCATCCCCCAATATTGGCTGGATGCTTCCAGGTCCCGCCATTTGCTTATCCGGCGGGTGTCCTGCTCCTTCGCCGCGGCCCGCCGGAAGGAGGCGTTGGCCTCTTCGTAGCGGCGCTGGCCCATCAAAGCTGAGCCCAAGGCGCCATGCAGTTCGGAGTCTTCCGGGTACTGGCGCAGCGCCCGACGCAATTGTGCCTCGGCTTGCGCGTTGCGCCCTTGGGCCAGCAGACGCTGGCCAAGCTGGCCTGCCTGCCAGGCGGGATCGGCGACCAGGCGCTGTTGCTGCGCCAGGACCTCGCCGGCCTGATGCAGCAATGGCGATGCCGGGTAGCGCTGCACGAATGCCTGCCAGGCAGCCACGCTATCACGGCTGACCGGCTGTCCTGAGAGGTAGTCGAATTCCCGCTGAGCCGCGGCATCGCGGGCGGCCGGGTCGCGCGACAGCTGCTCGAGCACGGCCAGCGCTTCGGCGTTGCGATTCTCGGCGAACAACAACCCCACCAGGGTCTGGCGCAGGCCAGCGTTGCCCGGGTACTGGCGGTCGAGCGCCTGCATCCGGTCGATCGCCTCCAGCCGTTGACCGGGCAGGCTGCTGCGCACACGCCAATAGTCCACGGCCAGGTCCATGCTGGGCGGATCGCCAGCAAACAATTGATCGTACAGCTCCACCGCTTCGGCGCTACGGCCGGTCATGGCGAACAGGCGGGCCTGTTGCAGGCGTCGGTTGACGTCTGGCTTCTGCAGCTCGAGCAAACGCTTGGCATTGCGCTCCTGGGCGCTGCCCGGCGCCACCTGGCTGATACGCGCCAACAATTGGTTGGCCTGCACCTGGTCACGCTCGCGCAAGGCCAGGCGCAACGACGCCAGCAAGACCTCGGCATCACGGGGCTCGAGCAGGCGCAAGCGGCCCAGGGCATCGCGCACCAGGTCATCTCGATGCAGCGCCTCGCCTATGCGGACCTGCTCTAGCAACCATTGGCGTTGCTCGTTTCGGTCGGTCGGTTGTTGCGCTGCGGCCTGGCTGGCGAGCCCAGCGAGCAGCACGATGCCAATCATTCGGTACATGACACACTCCAGGCCGGCAATAGGCGCCCCTGCTCATCGAAGCGATATCGCGACTCATCCCAGCCTTGACCAAACAGTGCCAGCACCTGGCTGTAGTAGGCACGCGGCTCGATCGGATGCTCCTGTAAACGCTGGCGCTGGGCTTGCAGACCTTCGCCCGCGCCTGGCGCCACGGCCAACAAGGGCAACAGCGCGGCGGAGAAACCGCCGGGGCCGCCGCCTTTCGCCTCGCCGCTGCGGGCATCCACGGTTTCCGGTGGCTGGCCGTTCTTCACTGTCAGCGCGGCCATCGGTGCAAAACGCTCAAGCAGTTCACTGCGCCGTGGCGAGTCCTTAGCCAGCATGCCAACCCACAGGTAGACGCGAATGGCATCGTAGTCGCCCGCGCTGCCATGCTGCGGATCAGGTTCGATCTTGCCGGCAGGCGTCCAGAGCAGCCAATCGGGGGCGAAGCCTTTCGGCGAGGCTTCGAGCAGCAGCCGGCGGGTGTTGCCCGCCAGCTCGTCCCACAGCGGGTCGATGAGGGCGAACCGGTCGAGCAACTGCAATGGCAGGTAGCTTGGGTTCAGGCGCCACCCCTGGGCATTGTCGAAGCCGTAATCCGCCGGCAGCAGCATCACCCCCAGGCCCGGCATCGGTCGCAAGGTCTGTGCGGCGATGCGCCAAAGCAGATGGTGACCGAGCTGCGTATAGCCGGGTTCGTGCCACAGGCGCCCGGCCTCGAGCAGACTGTAGGCGATCCAGAGGTCGGCATCGCTGGCATTGTTGGGGTCGAGCACCTGCCATTTGCCCTTGGCGTCACGCCCCCATAACCAGGCCGGCAGATGACGCGACAGGTCACCGTCGGCCAGGTTGTTGGTGGTCCAGCGCAGCAGCTTGGCGAACGTTGCCCGGTCGTTGCCGAGCAGGGCAAAGAACAGGCCGTAACTCTGCCCCTCCGAGGTTGTGATCAGGCGCTTGTCACTGGGGTCCAGGACGCGCCCGTCCGCACTTACCAGCTCGCTCTTGAAGCGCTCCCACGCCGGCCATGAACAGGCCGGCGCCGCGCTCGCAAGCGCCGGCAGACCGAGCGCCAGCAGCATTACCAGAACCCGCCGCATGGTCAGTCAGCCTCACCCAGCCGACGTCGGGCAGCCCAACGCAGCGCACGCCACAGCAGGAAGGCAAACAACAGCACGCTGATGGTGGCAAGGACCGCGATCAACAGCGGCTGCTCGGACAGGTGGAACCACAACAGCAGCCACCAGGGCAACTGGCCGACAAAATAATGCTCGCCCACGAACTGGCTGCTCACCCCGCTGGATCGCACCAGGGTGACCGAGCCGGCTACCGCATCGAGCTTGCCGGTATCGCCGAGCGCCTCACGCAGCAGCGCATAGTCGGCATCGGTATTGCCCAGCAAGGCGACCACGCTGCGCTGCTCGTGGAAGGGAGACTTGAGCCCTGTGATCGCGCCGATCGGCGCCTGGGCACTGATTGCCACATGGCTGCTGGCCGGCACGGGCGATGTGTCGAACCGGTAGCGACCGGGCATGTTTGTGGAGCGCCCCTGCGCCAGCCAGTCGCGCTGGGCATTGAGCAACAGACCAAGGTTGCGCTCCTGGGCCAGCTCCTGGGGCAATGTGCCGATGACCAGCAGGTCGGCATCGGCCGAGGCTGCTTGCTTCCAGTCATCGATCAGGCGAATGCCCAAGGCCGGGTAGCCGACCTGGCCGGCAATGCTACCGATCACATCGAGCAGAATCCCCACCTGCATCGGCGTCGGCTTGCCCGGCACCAGGACCTGGGTTTCGGACAGGTCGGCCATGCGGCTGAACGGGAAGCCGCTGCGGGCAAAGGCACGCAGGTCCGGCATGGCGATGTAGTGGTGGTACCCCGAAAGGTCGATGGTGGAGTTCTCGTCGATGGCCGCGCGAACGTCCACCGGCAAAGAGGTCTGGCACTGATCACGCTGGGAGCTGCCGAGCTTGCTGGCGAAGCTGAAGTCGAAACGCAGGCGGTTGCGGTCGCCGATCTTCAGCGCCGGCACCAATGCCTGCTCGCTCAATGCCGTGCTATCGCTGGATAGCACACTCAGGCGCAGCTCTTCGAGCGTGCCGCCACGACGATCATTGCCTACCAAGGGCATGCTGGTGATGTACTGATCGTTGACACTGATGGTCAGGCGCGATTCGTCCGTGACCGCTGGCGGCGTATAGCGGTACAGCGTGCGCAGCGGAATGCCTTGGTTGCGCCAAACGAACAGGTCTGGCGGCAGGTTCACATCGAGGATGATCGCGTTCGGTTGCAAGCCGCTGACCTGCAACTGCTGCGTGTAATCGAGCAACTCGGCGAAACGTACCGGACGGTCGGTGCGGGTCCAGTTCGGCGCATCGTATGGCTTGCGAGGCTGCAGATCGCTCATCTGCTCGATCTTCACTCGGTCGCCACGGAACAGGTTGTTGCCCACCGCCAATGCCGAGGCAGCCTTGACCAGGTCCTCGTCGTTGCGGCCCAGCACCAGCAGCAGTTTGCTCCAACGATCGCTTGGATGGTCGATCAATTGCACGACCGGGCCGTCCACCCGTGGGAACTTCTCGAAATCGGCCAGGAAGGCCGGGCGGCGCTCGTTGCTGGCAAAGACGATCGCCGGCTTGGGCTTGTCGCCTGCAGCCGGCAGGCTATCGAAGAGCACCGGGAAGGTCGCCTTGCGCCAACCCGCCTGGCTGCCGAAATAGGAGGCGAGAATCGCGGCGGCGCGCTGTTCGCCCAGCGTCGGGCTGGCGGCGAAGACCACCGGCAAGTCGACTTTGCCGGTATCGCGCGCGTCAAAGAACGGCAACGGGAAGAACGCCAGGTCGTTTTCCATCGCCAGGGCCTGCTCGCGCAGGTGCACCTCGCTCTTGCGATTGAGGTTCAGCCACAGGCCGCTGTGCGCAGGGTCTTCACAGATGTCGGCGTAGTGGCCGACGAACTCCAGGCGCACCCGGTTGAAGTCGCTGATCAGCTTGGGGTCGAGCGGCAGCTGACGCTGGACGCGCTGGCCAAGCTGGTCCTTTTCTACCGGCAGCACGCCCATCAGCTCGTCGTTAAGGTAGACGCGCAGGTGCGACAGGGTCGGCAGCAGCGCCGGCGATGGCGTGTAGTCCAGCTGCAGGACCGCCTCGGTGGCGAGGCGGTCGCGCCGCAGGCCGAATTCGATCTGCTCGCTGTTGCGCACACCGAGCAACAGGGTGTCGGCAGGATGCCCGAGCTGCTCGAACGTTCTCGCCACGGGCCAGTTGGGTACCACCGGCTCGGCAACGGCCTCGGGGGTGGACGGGGTGGTGTCGGCGGTGGCCTGGAACACGCAGGCGAGCAGCGCCATCGCCAGGCCCCAGGTACGTGCGGGGTAACGAGTCATGATGCGTCTCGGGTTAAAAGATTCGTGGAAGGAAGAGGCCGCGGGGTGCGCGGCATGAAGGTCGCCAGCCAGCGCGCCAGTACGACCAGCGGGCGTACCGGCCCCAACAGCCGCACCGGAACGTACTCGAGCAGTCGCAGGTAGCCGACGCCGCCCAGCTTCAGGACATCGACCAGGCTTTGCAGCGGGCGGTCGTGCTGATGTGCCTCCTGCCAGGCCAGCCAAGCGTCGGCGCGGGCGAAGGTGCAGTGCACCAGGTCGATGCGTTGCTGTGTGTCCAGTTCATCGAAGGTCAGGCCGAGGTGGCGCCCAACCCGACGGGTGATTCGTGCATCGAAGGCGAACTCACGCTCCCCTCGGCTGAGCAGCAGACGCACCCGGCCACCGGTCTTCGGTGCCAGGCCGTCACCCAGCTCAAGGCCGATACCGCTGTCCGAATAGTCCACCAGGGTGCACGGATAGGCGTGACCGTTCTCAAGAACCAGCGCAGCCGGCAGGTGCATCTGCACCCGGTGCGCACGTCGCACCTGGCGCACCTCGGCGGCCACAGCGGTCGCAGCACCGATGATCAACAGGTTGTAGGTCACCCAGAGCGAACTGACGATGACCGTGCCGATCTCTTCGGTTGGGCCGGTGAACAGGCGCCAGACCGCGAAACCGAGCCCGACGAAATTGAGCACCGCCAACAACAGATAAGGCTGGGCGATACGCCAGTCGAACTGGCTCTCCTCCATCAACCCGCCTTTGGCGGTGACGTTGAACTTGCCCTTCTTCGGCGCGAACAGGGCCACCGTGGTGGGCCGTGCGATGTACCACGCCAGCACGGTCTCGTAGACCTCACCCCAGAAGGTGCGCCGGTATTTGCCCTGCATGCGCGAGTTGGTCAGGCTGGCGTGGATCATGTGCGGCAGTACGTAGAGCAGGATCATCAGCGCCGGTGCATAGATGATGTAGGCATGCAGCAGCAGGAACGCCAACGGCGCGGTCAGGAACACCAGACGCGGCAGGCCGGCCAGGAAGTGCAGCATGGCGTTGGCATAGCACACCCGCTGGAACAGGCTCAGGCCACGACCGAACAAGGGGTTGTCGGTGCGGAAGATCTGTACCATCCCGCGCGCCCAACGAATTCGCTGGCCGATGTGCGCCGACAGGCTCTCGGTAGCCAGACCAGCTGCCTGCGGCAGGCGCAGGTAGGCGGAGTTCCAGCCATGGCGGTGCAGGCGCAAGGCGGTATGGGCGTCTTCGGTCACGGTCTCCACGGCGAACCCGCCGATGTCTTCCAGGGCGGTGCGTCGCAACACGGCACAGGAGCCGCAAAAGAACGCCGCGTTCCACATGTCGTTGCCGTCCTGGATCAGGCCGTAGAACAACTCGCCTTCGTTGGGGCGGTTGCGGAAGGTGCCCAGGTTGCGCTCGAACGGGTCAGGCGAGAAGAAATGGTGAGGCGTCTGCACCAGCGCCAGGCGTGGGTCCTTGAGGAACCAGCCCACTGTCATCTGCAGGAAGGAGCGCACCGGCACATGGTCGCAGTCGAAGATCGCGACCAACTCGCCGTCGGTGACGCCCAGGGCGTGATTCAGGTTGCCAGCCTTGGCGTGCTTGTTGTCGGGACGGATGATGTATCCAACACCCATTTCGTCAGCAAAGGCGCGGAAGTTATCGCGGCGGCCATCGTCGAGCAGGTAGATGCGCAGACGCTCGCGCGGCCAGTCTAGCCCCAACGCCGCGAGCACGGTGGTGCGCACCACCGAGAGGTCTTCGTTGTAGGTGGGGATCATCAGATCCACGGTCGGCCACTCGGTAAGCTGCTCCGGCAGGTTCGCCGGCTTGCGCTCCAGTGGCCAGCAGGTCTGGATATAGCCCAGGATCAGCACGAACCAGGAATAGGTCTCGGCGATCAGCAGGGTCAGACCGCACACCAGGTCCAACGTGTCGTTCCAGTTCAGCGTGGAGGTGTAGCGCCACCACAGGTAACGGCAGGAGATGATCGTCGAGAGGATGATCAGCATCAGGGTCGGGAAGCGACCGGGCATGTGGCGCACCAGCATGGCGATGCCCCACAGCAGCAGAATGAACATCAGCTGGGCCAGGTAGCCGAATGGTTCGGTCACGCACAGCAGCGCCAAGGCAAGGGCGCACACCGTGAGCACGAAGTAGAACGCGCGCCGGGCGCCTTTGCTCAGGCTGCGCAACTGTTGGGCGGCATCCCGCTGCCAGGTGCTGGTGCGCACCTGGCCCGGGACCTGCCGCAACCGCTCGACCAAATGCGCGCGCAGCAGCCGGATGCGTTGCCGCAGAGCGACGGCGCCCTCGCACAAGGCACGCCAACCCCGCGCCAGCGCCGACGGCGCGCGAGGTACCGGTTCGCGCCGGATCAACAACCAGGCGCCCTGAATCAGCAGGCGCAGCGGGTCGCCCAAGGTCGGGCGCTTGCCCGCCACTTGCGGGAACAGCCGCTGACGATCGGCCAGCAGCGCTTGCCAGGCCGGGGACTCCAGGCGCAGCAGAAGAAAAGCCAGCCAGGTGCCCAAGGTGAACACCAGCGCGGTCAGCCGCCCGGCACCTCGAGTGGTGTAGTAGCGGTAGGCGTTCGACGGCGAAAGCTTCACGACCGTCGCCTCGTCAGGCAGCGCACGGCCAGGCTCTGCACATCACGGGAGGCCAGGCTCTGTGGCGCGTAATGACCGACCGGTGCCTTGCAGGCCAGGGCTTCGACGAACGCCTCGTCGCGATGCACCACCTGCAGCGGTAGGCGACTGTGATAAAGCTTGCGCCAGACCATCAATACGTCGCTTTGCAAGCGGCTGGCCGGGTCGAATCGGTTGACCAGCAGCAAATCGAAGCGCTCGGGTCTCTGGCGCTCCAAGAGTATGTGACTGCTCATTTCAGCTTCTGCGACCAACACGCGCACATCCACCTCCAACTCGCGCAGAGCGCCCGTCGACGGCAGGTCGAACAGCAGCCAGTCAAAGTGACTGGCCAATTGCGCCGCACGCGCATTCCAGATGGCGGGATCGCGCGTTCCGGTCAGTCTGGCGTGGGCCGACTCGCTCACCTCGCCGAACGGCATCACGTACAAGCCGTCGAATACTTCGTAGACCTGCTCGCCAAAAGGGCGACCATCCAGCTCGGCGCAGGCCCAGCCGTCACAGCCGGCTAGCGGCAGGTTGAAATGAAGACCCAACAGGTTTTCCGGGCACAGGTCGACCAACAACACCCGCTCGCCCAACTCTCGCAGGGCATGCCCCAGCGCAGCGAGCATGGCGCTACGTCCAAGGCCGCCACGCAACCCGTGCAGCGCGAGGCTGGTCATCGCGCGGTGGCCTTGGGCGTTGGAGCTATCTCAGGAGCGAGGTCACTCATGGACTTCGCGCAGCTTTCTCCCAGCAAGGGCCAGCGCCGCAGGGCTTCGCGCACCCCGACCATCAAAGAGATGTCCTGGTAGTTCAGCTCTGGCATGTCCAGGTGCTGACGGAGCCGGGCGATATCATCGCTACGATCGGCAGGATCGGCTTTCCTTGTCATCACTTGCTCTCCTTCGGAATCGGTTGCCAGTCAGGCTGGCCTTTGAGGCGCATATAGCTGGTGCCTTGGAAGTCCATCACCTGGGCACCGGAGGTTTCAGCGACATGTTCGGTGGTGGGCAGGTCTTTCAGCACGCCCGGCAGATCCAGGACCTGGCCAGCCCCCTGATTGGCGTAGACGCGCGACAGCAGTTCGGACAGTGCCAGGTAGCTCGTCGGCGTCGAGACATGCAGGGGCTCGTTGCGCGCCGGTTGATCCATGCCGATGAACTTGATCCCCACAGGTACATGGGTGATCGACGGCGTAGGGATCTCACGCATGCCCGGTAGCTGCATGCGGTCGCCGTGCAGGGCCGCGCCATGCTCGGGCACGATGGCCACGACGACCCGTCGGCCGCTGTGCTGCAGCTCATCGAGGAACTTGCCCAAGTCATCGAACAGACGGGTTGCGCGGGTGTTGTAGTCCGCCGCGCGCGTGCCGCCGTCGGCGGTCACCACCCGGTTACCATCGTGCAGGCTGATGGTGTTGTAGAACAGCGACACATGCGCAGCTCCCGACGCCTTGCGGCGCCCCCACCAGCCCTGCAGGACCTCCAGGTCGCTGGCGATCGGCGAGCCGTCGAAGCCGACCAGCGAGCGGCGGAAATCGCTACTCGAGAGCGCCGGCGACGGCATGTGCTGGCTAGTGATGTCCCCCAGGAAATCATCGAAATGGCCACTGTGGTTGAGCAGCGTTTGGCGCTCGAAGCCAAGCCGGGCGAGGTTCTCGAACAGCAAGCATTGCTCAGGGGCTGGCTTGTAGAGCATTTCATGCGAGGGCTGGCCACAGCTGGCGCGCAACACGCGGATCGCGGCCGGGCCACTGTATGAGGTAGCCGAGTTGAACTGGTCGAAGATCACGTCCAGGCGCGAGAACAGCGGGTTTTCATGCAGGCCGACAGCGGTGAGGTCATCCCAGGCCAAGGAGCAGACGTTGATCACCAACAGATCGAAAGGTTGCTCGTCGGGCCTGACTACCGGGAACGCGGTGACCCGCTGGCGCTCGCTGTCGAAGAAGCTATCGAGCTTGGCGTTGAGTGTGGCGTCGTCTGCCGCCACGGCGGTCGCCTTCTGGGTGGCGACGTCGGCCACCACCTGGCGCGAGGTGACTGGTGTGATCGACGGCAATCCGCTTGTGGCCAGCCACAGCAGCCCAACCACGCTCAAAGTGCTCAGGCGCAACCAGTGTCGCAGGTAGAAATAGCCCACCATCGTCAGCAGTAAAGCGCCCATCAAATGCCAGTTGATGAAGCGGCCCAGCAGCTCCAGCATGTAGTCAGGCGTGAAATCGAGCACACCGGGCTGCGCGAGCAGACGCTCGAATGGCGGCAGCCAGGTGTCCTGGTAAAACAAAGCGACACCGATTGGCACGGCCACCAGCTGTCGCACGACACGCAACCAGCGCCCTGGCAGTGGCACCATCAGGAAGGCTGCGAACAGCAGGTTGGGCAACGGCTGGAAGTCCAACAGCCCCGCGGCGAGCATGACGAACTTCGCCAGGAAATACAGGTTCCAGGCGCCCAGGCCCGGCCAACGGGACAATGGGTTGGCGATGACCATCGAATTACTCATGCTTCTCCCCGCGTCGACGCACGCCTGCAGCCTTCATGTGACGCGGCGGCAAGCGGTGCTTCAACCACGCCTGCACCCAGGCTTTCAGGCGCAACAGGACGAATGCCAGGGCCAGCGTCCCAAGCGCACTAATGCCGATGACTTGCAGCAGTTGCTCGAAATTCATGCCTTGCCTCGTCGTGGCAGCGATATGGGCCTAGGCTGCAACACGGCACGGACCTTGGACATCGGCACGCTGGCCGCATCGGCAACCGGCGCCACCGGCTGCGTCTCATCCATGAATGCCGGCGCGCCGAGGCTTTCAGGCGTGACAAGCAGTTCCCGGCCGATGAACAGCTCCCGCCAGGACAATTGGAAAATGTGGTCCAGCGCTTGCTCGACGCCTTCGGCGCGGCAAGCGAAGAGGAACAGGTACAGCATGTCGTCGACCACGCAGGCGATATCCCCGTCGCGGCGGAAGATACTGCGTGAACACGCTTGCAAGGAGGACAGACCAGGGGCGGGACGCAGCACCAGTAGCTGGTGGACGATTTCCCCGTTGCGCATGCCCTGCCACATCTGCAGCACGGCATCGGCGAAGGCGCGCGGTGAGACCAGGCCCGATATCGGCAGCGGCCGCAGGCGAGCCAGCAACGCATCGAAGTCAGCCGGCAGCCGACGGCGCCAGGTGTAGCCCTGGATGCTGTCGACCTGAGTCAGGAAGCGTGAAAGGCTGGCGCCGAAAGGCACGATCAAGCTGGCACCACAGGCCAGCAGCAATTGCTCGTCCTGATAGCGAAGCGTTGGTGCCATTTCGCGCACCACCAGTTTCAGGGCGTTGCCCCGCAACAGGCGCAGGGTGTGCAGTTGCCGCGCGAGAACGTCCAGGCGCTGCCCGCCGTCCATGGGGAAGATCACGGTGGCGGACACCGCCACACCAGCCCTGGCACCCAGTTCGCTGATGCTATCGAACAATTGCCAGTGCTCGGAGAAGGCCGGCGCGCCTTCCAGCACCTGTCGCTGGGCCAGGAACAGAAGCTCGTCGCCGCCGGTCTCGGCCAGCGGTTGAGGACGGCCTGCAAGCACGAAACCACCGGTGTGACGCGTCAGTTCGATATCTTCGGTGCCAACGACACCCAGCGCGTTGCGCCAATAATGCAACAGGTAACGTACCCCACCCTGGCCACGATAGAGCTGGGCCAACCCATCGAGATCCTGATTGCACCTACGCAGTTGCTCGAGCAGCCAGACGCTCTGCCCTTCGCTGACCATCAACAGGACGCTGCCCGCATCACGAAGGCTGTCGGCCATCTCGCGACACCAACTCCCTATGTCGCTGTCCTCCCAATCCGTCGCCGATACCCGGACCACGATCACGCGACCGGTCGGGTCGATGCGTGGCAGGTCTTGGGCAAGATGGCGTGCGGCATGAGGCTGGGCTTGGTACAAGGCGAGTTGCCCCGGTCCACGATCCGGAGCAAGCCCATCGACGATTTCGCGCACCCCCTGCGCACTGTCGATCAGCGTCGCTTTGGCATCGCCTGTCATTGCCTCGATGACCTGGCGGCAAATCGCGCTGGCATCTTCGGCCGTGTCACAGGCCACCCAGTACAGTCCTTGAGTGTGGAACTGGCAGTGCTCGGCACTCAGACCGGGAATGGCCAAAGAAGGAATGATTTTCGCCAAAACTATGACTCTGTAATTCAGGACCGACGTTTTACCGATAGATGCCGCACATCCATTTGTCGGAGATCAAAAATATCGGTGCACTTTGTCAGAACGCAAAGCGTCAAAAAAACATCAGATCAAAGAGCACAGCTTAGCAGGCGTCAATTGTACAGCACTCCCGCAGAATAGTGTCAATTCGCTGGTCGGTATCTTCACGGACTCAAACCAGCACGCCTGTTCCAGACAGCCTAGACGCCGATTCACAGGAAACAAGTTTCATTGCGCCCCTGTGACTATCATCACAAATCTATTGGAGTCGCCCCGCGCAAACGCTTGCGCATCATGCCTTGTAAAGCTTCGAAAATCCTCGGACGGTGCGGATTTATCGCTGCATGAAGTAGCGCTTCCCTTACTACGGGACTTCCTTCACGATAGCCGTTCTTCGCGCCATGCCAGTCGGCTCAGCGCCTGTTATCGCGTTGGTTTGACACCCCCTTCGCTGCTTTCTAGTGTTATTGGATCCAATTTCTATCAAGGCAGACGTCCACGTGGCCGAAAAACCCCGACTTCTGAAAACTGTTCTGGGCGGCGAACAGGTGCCAGCGCATCTGGCACGCAGCGTGATCGAAGAGCGTCTGCGCAGCGCCATTGTCGACGGCCGCCTGCCACCTGGGACCGCCCTGCGGCAGCAGGAGATCGCCACGTTGTTCGGCGTCAGCCGCATGCCCGTGCGCGAAGCCCTACGCCAGCTGGAAGCGCAGTCCCTGCTGCAAGTGGTGATGCACAAGGGCGCCGTGGTTGCCCCACTGATCGGCGAGGATGCGGTCGATACTTATGAATTGCGAGTCATGCTCGAGTCCGAGGCGCTACGCCAGTCGGTTCCCCTGCTCGAACCAGAAGACATCGCCCTGGCACGCGGCTATATCCAGCAGTTGGAGCACGAAACCCGCCATGCAGACATCGGCCGTCTCAACCGCTTGCTGCATATGACGCTCTACAGCAAGGCGCGCAACCAGAAGCTGCTGCGCATCATCGAGATCGAGCTCAACGAGGAAGAACGCTTCCTGCGTTTTCACCTGTCCTCGATGGGCCTGGGCAAGCTGACTCAGGACGATCACATTGCGTTGGTCGATGCCGCCAGCGCAAAGCAGGTGGACGAAGCCGTCAGCGTACTGGAGCGGCACCTGAACAACGCATCGCGCACCATTCGCAACTATCTGGACAGCCAGGCAGCACGCTAAAACCTGCAGGTAGGGCCCGCACGACGAGCCCACCGCTCAAGGCAGTTGCAAAATAATTCCAGCCCGCTAACAATGAGACTTATTATCATTAATACCTAACAGCACAGCGCGCCTCCATGTCTTTCAGAGATTCCGTGCATACGCTCTACAGCCATCATCACGGCTGGCTGCACAATTGGTTGCGCAGCAAGCTGGGCAATGCCGCCGATGCCGCAGACCTCGCCCATGACACCTTCGTGCGTCTGCTGCAACGCGATCACCTGGAACTCAACGCCCCGCGCGCCTTTCTGCGCACGGTAGCGCGTGGCTTGGTGATTGATCACTGGCGACGCGAAGAGGTTGAACGAGCCTACCTCGAAGCGCTGGCCAACCTACCGCTGGCCGAAGCGCCCTCGGCCGAAACCCGCGAACTGATGCTGGAACTGCTCGAGCGCATTGCGCGCATGCTCGACGGCCTCAAGCCCAAGGTCCGCCGCGCCTTCCTGCTCGCCCAATGCGAAGGACTGAGCCACAAGGCAGTCGCCGAACAAATGGGTATCTCCCTGCGCTCTGTCGAACGTTATGTGGCGGACGCGCTGTATCACTGCTACCAGCTGCGTTATGACGATGAGCCATGAGCCGATAGGCGTCTGCCCGCCTTCGCCCAAGGTAGTCAAACAAGCCATCCAGTGGCTCCTGCGCCTGCGTGAAAGTGGCCATACCCCTGCGCTGCAGCTGCAATGCGAACAATGGCGCAGCGCCGATCATGCGCATGAAGTGGCCTGGCAGCGTGTCGTGAGCCTGCACCAGGATCTGGACCTGCGTGCCATGGCGGGCGTCAACGTCGCCCTTCAGACCCTCGAAACCAGCCAACGCCGCTTGAACCGACGCCAGGCACTCAAGCTGTTAGGCGGGCTCGCCCTGGTCGGTACGGCTGCCTGGCTGGGCAAGGATCAACAGGCACTGAGCAGTTGGGCCTCGGACTACGCCACAGGCACAGGCGAACGCCGAAGCATTGCGCTTGAGGACGGCTCATTGCTGCAGCTCAACACCCGCAGCGCCGTGAATTTGGCTTTCGACGAACGCCAGCGGCTCATCCAGCTGCGCCAGGGCGAACTCATGCTCACATGCAATGACGCACAGCGCCCCTTGTTGATCCAGACCCGTGACGCCCTCCTCGAAGATTTCGGTGGCCAGGTCGTGGTGCGTCAGGACGCCGATTGCACACGCATCAGCGTCAGCCAGGGCAAGGTAGCCCTGCACCGGCCCGATGGCGCGCCGTTGCAGTGGATCACCCCTGGCCAGTCCTGGCGCGTGGATGCCCTCGGGCCGCGACCGATCGAACGACAGCCGATGGACGCCAGCGCTTGGGCCGAGGGGCTGATTGTCACCCGCGACATGCGTCTGGCCGACTTCCTGGCGGAGGTGAGCCGCTATCGCCATGGCTACCTGGGATGCACTGAGGACATCGCCGACCTACGGCTGTCTGGCGTGTTCCGCCTGGAGGACACCGACAAACTGCTGCAATTGTTGCCGCAGACGCTGCCGGTATTCGTTCGTCAACGCACCCGCTGGTGGGTCCGCCTGGAACGGCTGGCCTGATTTTTCATTTTCCTGCAGGTTTTTCTGGCGGGTTTTTCTCGCAAGTCCGGCTAGGACAGTAAGCGACTCCTTCAGCCCTTACCGAACCCACGGACCTTTTCCATGCCAGATGCCTTGCCTCAACTAAGCACCGTCGATAAGAATGATTTTCGACCTGTCTTGAATTGCGTTTTTCTCGGCCGAGCCATACGCGCAGCCCTGCTCGGCACGACCCTCGGTTTCTTGGGCGTTGCTCCACATGTCCTGGCCGCCGATCCGGTGGGTATGAGCCAGCCGTACTCGATCCCCGCCGGAAATCTGGATGACGTGCTCAACCAGTTCGCCCGCCAGGCGGGCATTACCTTGTCGAGCACCCCGCAGATGACAGGTAAGCTGCAATCGCCTGGCTTACGGGGCCAGTACGCCATCGACCAGGCCCTGCGCCAGTTGCTCAATGGCACTGGGCTGGAAGCCGTCAGCCAGGACGCAAGCAGCTATGTGCTGCGCGCGCAGCCTGAGGATGCTGCGCTGTCGTTGCCAAGCACCGACATCCGCAGCTTCACCCTGGGCAATGCCTTGGGCAGCATGGAAGGCTACAACGCCACTCATAGCCAAGTGGCCACCAAGACCAGCATGCCGATCCTGGAAACCACCCAGTCGGTCTCGGTGGTCACTCGCCAGCAGATGGACGACCAGGGCTCCCAGACCGTCGCCCAGGCCATGCGTTACACCCCTGGCGTCTTGACCAACCCCTACGGCGCGACCCATCGCTACGACTACGTAGCCATGCGCGGCTTCAACGACGGGTCTGTGGATAACATCTACGTAGACGGCCTGAAATCCATGGGCGATAACGGCACCTACAGCACCATGCAGGTGGATCCGTACTTCCTCGAGCGCATCGACATCCTCAAAGGGCCCTCCTCCGTGCTGTATGGCCGCAGCTCGCCAGGCGGGCTGGTGGCACTGACCACCAAGAAGCCACTGTTCGATCCTTATCATCAGATCCAGGCCACAGTTGGCACCCAGGGCCAACGTGGCATGGGTTTCGACTTCAGCGGCCCGCTGGATGACGACAAACGCATCGCCTATCGCCTGACTGGTCTTGCGGACGCTTCGGACACTCAATTCGATCACAACAAGGAAGAACGCTACGCAATCGCACCTGCGGTCAGCATCGACTTTAGCGAAGACACATCACTGACCTTGCAGGCCTACCTGCAGCACGACCCCAATGGCGGTTATCACGGCGGCAACCCGGCCGATGGCATGCTGCACCCCCGCAACGGCCTGCGTTTGTCCGACCACTTCTTCGAGGGCGAACCGGACATCGACGATTACGAGCGCACCCAGCAGTCGTTCAGCTACCAATTCGAACATCGCTTCAATGATGTCTTCACCGCACGTCAGAACTTCCGCTATCAAGATTCGGATGTGTCGATGGACCAGGTCTATTCGGCTGGCTGGGCGGATGCCACCAGCAACATCCTCAACCGCGCCTATACCGGCGGCGACGAACGCCTGCATTCGTTTATCGTCGATAACATGCTCCAGGCGGAATTCTTCACAGGCGCTGCTAAACACACCGTTTTGCTCGGCGCCGACTATCAGCGGCGCAAGGCCGATGTGACCTGGCGCTACGGCACTGTCGATCCGTTGGATGCCGGTAACCCGCACTATGGCAACGGCAACCTTCAGGTCCTCGGCGAAAACAACTACCTGCGGCGTCTGCAGCAAACCGGCGTGTACCTACAGGATCTGGTCGAACTGGACCAATGGCGCTTCTCCCTGGGCCTGCGTCAGGACTGGGTCAAGGTATCGGAGGAGAACCGCGACACCGATACCAAGGTCAACGACGACCGTTCCAAGTTCACCACCCGTGCGGGTGTGCTGTACCTGTTCGAAAACGGCGTTGCGCCTTACGTGAGCTACTCCGAGTCGTTCAACCCCAACACCGTATCCGACCAGAACGGCCGTCCGCTCGCGCCGACCGAAGGCACGCAGTGGGAGACCGGTATCAAGTACCAACCGCCCGGCACGGACAACTTGTTCACGGCCTCGGTGTTCCGCATCGAGCAAGAGAACCTGGCCTCCAAGCAACCGAACGAAGAGTTCTATCGTGCGGTGGGCGAGGTTCGCTCCCAGGGCCTGGAGCTGGAAGCTCATGTGCAGGTGACCGACAGTTTCAAGCTGATCGGGGGTTATACCTACACCGACATCGAATACACCAAATCGATGCCGAGCTTGGTGACCCCAGGCCTGGACAATAAAGGCCGTTCGCCGACCCAGGCGCCGGAACAGATGTATTCGCTGTGGGCCGACTACAACTTCCTTCAAGGCCCGCTTGATGGCCTGCGCCTGGGTGGCGGCGTGCGTTATGTGGGTTATAGCTGGGTCGATGCGGAAAACAGCATGAAGGTGCCCTCCTATACCTTGTTCGACGCCTCGGTCGGTTATGACCTGGGCAAGATCGGGCTCAAGGGAATGGATGTGCGACTCAACGCCAATAACCTGACCAACGAATCCTACGTCGCGTCTTGTGCGAGCCTGAACTACTGCTACATGGGCGAAGAACGCAATGTCAGTGCCACGGTCAGCTATCAGTTCTGACTCGTTCCTTTCCATGCTCGAAGCCAGCTCCTGACCCAGGTGCTGGCTTTTTCGTTTCCGGCGCTTTCCTGGAGCCCTGTAAATGCGTCAACTCTATGTCCTGTTGCACCGCTACCTTGGCCTGGCCACGGCAGCGTTTCTGGCCGTCGCCGGCCTGACTGGCAGCGTGCTGGCCTTCCATCACGAACTCGACGAATGGCTCAACCCAGGTTTCTACGAAGCTTCGGCCACCGGGGCGCTGCAACAACCCGGCACGCTTGTGGACAAGTTGCAGACCCAGTATCCGCGGCTGCAAGTCTGGTACATGGAATATCCACAGGAGGCGGGGCACTCCGCGCTGCTGGCGATGGTTCCACGCAACGATCCACAGTCCGGCAAGCCCTACGACGAGAAGAACACCGTGTTCTATCTCGATCCGGTCAGCGGTGAGACTTTGGGCCAGCGCTACTGGGGCGAATGCTGCTTCTCACGCGAGAACTTCATGCCGTTCATGCTGGAGCTGCATTACAGCCTGACTCTGCCGGGCAATTGGGGGATTGTGCTGATGGGTGTGGTGGCGATCCTCTGGGTCGTGGATTGCCTCATCGCTGTATTACTCACCCTGCCCCGCGGCCGGCCGTTCTGGCGCAAATGGAGCACCGCCTGGAAGATCAAGGGCGGGCACGCGTATCGACTGAACATGGATATCCACAGAGCCTGCGGCTTATGGCTTTGGCTACTACTGTTGCCAATCGCCATCAGCAGTGTGGCGATGAACCTGCCGGCTCAGGTCTTCAAACCCGCCATTTCGTTGTTTTCACCCGTTGAGCCGAGTGTCTACGAAGCCCGGGGCGTCATGCCCAAGGAGGCCCTGGGTGTGACACAGCTTACCTATCAACAGGCGTATCAACGCGCGCAGGAGGAAGGCGCAAGGCTTGGACTGAGCGCACCGATCGGTGAGCTCTATTACAGCTTCGAGTACAACTTTTATGGCGCGGGGTTTGGCCAGCACGATACACAAGCCCATGGTAAGTCCTGGCTGTTCTTTCACGGCACCGATGGCCAGCTAATAGGGCAGGAAATTGCCGGAGAAGGCACGCTGGGTGAGCAGTTCTATCGTTTGCAGCTTCCCATTCATGGGGGGCGCATCATCGGAGTCGCGGGGCAGGTGCTGATTGCGATTTTAGGGGTGGTGATCGCAGTGTTATCGATCACAGGGGTGTACATCTGGTGGCGCAAGCTACAGGCACGACGTAGCGGTAAGGTGCGCAGAACAGCAGCGTGACAGCCGGAAAAGACAAAGCCCCTGTTCGCATCGCGAACAGGGGCTTTGGGTTTGAATCTTGACGATGACCTACTCTCACATGGGGAAGCCCCACACTACCATCGGCGATGCGTCGTTTCACTTCTGAGTTCGGGATGGGATCAGGTGGTTCCAACGCTCTATGGTCGTCAAGAAATTCTGTGTGCTGGCGCGTCCCTCGGACGTGCCTGCGAATTTCTGGTCTCTCTACTTAAAGACAAAACCCCTACCTGCTCGCGCAGATAGGGGTTTTGCGAAATGAATCTTGACGATGACCTACTCTCACATGGGGAAGCCCCACACTACCATCGGCGATGC
>NZ_VSJH01000018.1:0-72664 GCF_008124495.1 Pseudomonas sp. CK-NBRI-02
ATGAGCATGGCGATGATCGCCGAAGTACGGAACTGGCTCAGTGCGGCGTAGGCTTTGTCTTTGTCGATGGACAGACCGATGTACCACTGCGCCGAAGGCAGGCCTTCGACCGGAGCGAAGGAGATGATCCGATCCTGGCCGTTGAGGGTGACGTCCTGCATGCCTGGCTCGACCTTCAAGGCGGCCTCGGGGTAGATGTCCTTGAGGTTCTTCATCAACTGGTCCTTGTCGGGGCTGACGATGACCTGGCCGTTGCGATCGGCGAGGAAGGCGTGGCCGATGCCGCCGAAGTCCACGGCGTTGATGATGTCCACCAGGGTGTTGAGGCTCAGGTCACCGCCGACCACACCCAGCAGCTCGCCGGTGCTCTTGGCCTTGACCGGCATCGCGATGGTGACCACCAGACCACCGACGGACGCCTGGTAGGGCGGGGTCAGCATGGTCTGGTTGGCGGCCACCGCGGCGCTATACCAAGGCCGTTGGCGCGGGTCGTAGCCGTCGGGCATCTTGGCGTCCGGACGCTGGGTGAACACGCCATTGTTCTGACCGAAGTAGGTGAACTGGAAGTTATTGGTGTAGGAAGGCTGGTCGACCAGGCCGGGCAGTGTTTCGCCGGCGCCCTGCTGGGCGATGTCCTGGGCCAGGTTCTCAAGTACCAGGATGCGTCCGGACATCCAGTTCTGCACGCTGCTGGCAGTCTGCGCGCCGGCCTGGCGAACAGACGACTCGATGTTCTGGCGGATGATGTTGCGTTGCAGGTAGTCGTTGTAGAGGGTGAACAGGGCAAATGCCAGGACGACCACGGCGCAGGCGCTGAGCAGGATCTTGTGGCGGAATTTCAGGTTCATGTTTCGAGACCTTGGACCAATGAAGGGAGGACGCCGCACGCTTTTGGCGCGATGGGCGGTACCTGTCACCTCGGTATCGGCCGGTTCCTACAAAAATTGATGAACCATACGTCGTAGAGCCGACGAATCGCGCAGAACATGGCCGCACTCAGCGGGTCGCCAAAAGCTCCACCAGAATGCGCGCCGCCTGGCCTAGGGGCTGTTGCTTGAGCCAGAACACCCGCACTGGCAGTTCCAGGGCGTTCTGGGTGTTGCGAAAATCCAGGCGCACCAACCGGCCGGCTGCGAACAGCGGGGCGGCGCGGGCCAATGGAAAGTCCCCCCAGCCAAGGCCGGCTTCGACGATCTGCATGGCCAGGTCGAGGCTGTTACAGCGCCAATGGGTTGCACTGATCAGCGAGCGCGGGTCGGACAACGGCAGATCGCGGCTGCACACCAGTATCTGGCGCACATCGAACAGGTCCTCCAGATTGTGGATGCGCCCACTGCGCAACGCCGGATGGTGCGGGGCCAAGGAGGCGACCAAAGGCTCCACCGCAACGTGCTGGAAGCTGCGGCGAGGGTCGACCTGCAATCCGGCGAAGGCCATGCACAGGCTGACCCGGCCGCTATCGAGCAGGTGCAACGCTTCTTCTTGGGGAGCGGCAAGCAGTTCGATGTCCAGCAGGGGATAGCGCTCGCTCAAGGTGGCGATGGCGGTGAGCAATCGGCGCTGGTCGATGTTCGGCACCACGGCGATGGCCAGGCGGCTCTCCAGCCCTTGGGACAATTCCAGCGCATGGGCTTGCAACAACCCCAACTGCTCGGCGATCAACCGCGCATGGGGCTCCAGGGCACGGGCCTGCGCGGTGGGACGTGCTTCGCGGGCACCCCGCTCGAACAAGGGGTAGCCCAGCTCCGCCTCAAGATTGCCGATGGCCATGCTCACCGCCGATGGGACGCGCTGCAAAGCTCGGGCGGCGGCCGAGAAGGAGCCGCGATCGAGCACGGCGAGAAACAGCTGGATGTTGTCGCTGGAAAAATTCATAGGCAGCCTCCTGTCAGTAAATCTGAAAGCTGCCGACTTTTACTGTCAAGTCGATTGATTCATCCTTTGGCCACTTCGTGATTCACCAGGGGTAGAAAACCGTGCAAGGATTCAAACGAAAACTGGTCTATGTGACCTTCTATGAACTGATCGGCCTGTGCATGTCGACCCTGGGGCTGGCCTACCTTTCCGGTACCCAGGCCAGCCACACCGGGCCGTTGGCGGTGATGATCACCACCATCGCGATGATCTGGAACCTGATTTTCAATACCCTGTTCGAGTGGTGGGAAAGCCGCCAGGCCAAACGCGGCCGCAGTGTGGCAAGGCGCATCGCCCATGCCGTCGGTTTCCAGTTGACGCTGATCGTGTACCTGATCCCGCTCATCGCTTGGTGGCTGGACATGACTTTGCTCGAGGCCTTCTTGGTGGACCTGGCCTTCATCATCCTCATCCCGTGCTACACCTTTGCCTACAACTGGGCCTTCGATCGGGTATTCGGGTTACCGACCTCGGCGATGGCGACTGCTTGAGCGAGCGATTGCGTCAGGGCGGCAATCGAATCAGCAGGGGCTCCTGCTCTTGCACCGGCGCTTGCTGCAGTTGTTGTTCTTGCGGCTTCGGGGCGCTGGCCAGCAGGCTGTCCTCGACTTGGCCGGACAGGTAGTACACGCCCGACATCGCACCACTCTGGCGATTCTCCATCAGATCCTGCCATTCCTCGTTCAGCGCCACATTCAATATCACCCGCAGTTGTTCGACCATCTGCGGGTGTTCCTGGTCGTGGGTGACCATGCCGTAGCCGGCCGCCGCCAGGGAAATCAAGGTCCCGGCTGCCTTGCCCACGGCCGCGGCGACGGCACTGGCGATACCTCGTGGCGCCAGGGTGGCGCCGAGTTTCTCGCTGGCCCGGTTGGCCACCGAAGACAACCCGGCCTCGGTTTGCCCAGGCGCTTTGGCCGCTTGTTGGTGCAAGTGCTGGCGCAGCGCCTGCCAGGCAGGTTGCTGAGCCAAGGATTGGGCCCTGAGCAATTGATAGAGGGTGGCATCGCGGGCAGCCGGTGGTCCCAGGGCGATGATCTTGATGCGGTTGAGCCGCTGGCTGACCTGGTCGGGCGGCGCGTTGTAGCGCTGGATGATGGTCGGCAGTTGCTGGCCGAACAGCTGCAGGTACAACTCGCTGGCGCGGTCGCGGATCCCCTCGGGGTTGATCTGTTCGGCGACCGGTTCTATCACCCGCTTGTGGTATTGCTCCTGCAGGTACATCGCCAGGCGCCGTTCGGGCGGCTCGGCACCCTTGCCGCTGTTCATCTTGTACCAGGCGACTTTGAGCGTCAGCCATTGCTGCGTCCAGTAGCCGGTGAACCAAGGGATGAAATCGCTTTCGGTGCGTCGTTGCACTTGGTCTTTCCAGACCCGCATCGAACGCCTTGCATAGTCATTGGCCGAGCCGGTGGCCGCCACCGAAGCTTCGATCAGTTCCTGGTCGATCCGTTGCCACAGGGCCGGCGTCATGGTCACAGGCGGTGGCGGGGCAGGGGGGCGCTTGACCGCGCACCCGGCGAAGGTCAGCAGTAGGCACGACAGCAGGAGCAGGGTACGCGTGTTCACGCGGCTGGCCTTCCTGGGGAAAAGGCAGGGTTGTCACAGAAGTATAGGCAGGGGCAACCAGGGGCCGCTGTGCAGTCCATCGTGCAGCCCTATAAGGAGGGGAGCGGGTCTACCCCGCGAAGCGGCCTCTACCGCATCCGCGGGTAAGCCCGCTCCCACAGCGATCGCCACTCGCGCTGTACGAGCGGCCGGGAGAAGAAGGGCTGGTGTCAGGTTGGGGCGCCCAGGTCAAGCTTGGCTTCCAGATGGTCCAGGTGTTCATTCATCAGGGCCAGGGCGGCATCGATATCGCCGTTTTCCACGGCATCGATGATCGCGGCGTGCTCCTGCCAGGCGCAGTGCTTGCAGCAGGGCGACTCATAGCGGGCGATGATCAGCGAGGTCATGGGCACCAGGCCGTTGAGAAAGCGCGCCAGCGGTGCGTTGGCGGCCATTTGCGCAAGCTTGAGGTGGAATTCGCCGCCCAGGCGGATCGCCGTGCAGCGCTCGCCGCGTTCATGGTGCAGGCGCTCGCGCTCGACCAGTTGACGTAATTGGCGGATCTGCGTGGGCCGGGCGCGTTGGGTGGCCAGGCTGATCAGCGTGGTTTCGGCCAGACGCCGGGCGCTGAGGACCTGGCGCGCCTGCTGGGGATCGGGGGTGGCCAGGTGGGCGGTATGGCTGGGGCGCTGCACCACTACCTGCTGGTCGGACAGGCGCCCGAGCACCCGGCGGATCACCGTGCGGCTAACGCCGAAGGCATTGCCCAGTGCCTGCTCGGGGAGGGCGCTGCCGGGCGGCAGGCGCTGCTCGAGGATGGCATCGAACAGACGTGGATAGATCTGCTCGGCCGAAAGACGGGTTTCTCCGTTGGCGAGCAGGGCTGGCAGGCGAGGGGCGGCGTGGGCGCAGGCAGTCATGGTCGCTCCTTGGGTCATTGACCCGGGTGTTCGTCGGGAATGTTCAGCTCGATGCCCATGCGCTGGCCTTCTTCGAGGATATGCCGGCGCATCTGGGCACTGGCCTGGGCGCTGTTCTTGTCACGGATGGCGCGTACCACCGCTTCATTTTCAGTCAGTCGTGCGGCCAGGTGCTCCGGAGAGTTGCGCAGCATTTCTGTGCTCTGCTTGAGCGCATTGCCGGTCTGCTGCACCACGCTCTGGAAGATCGGGTTGGTAGTCAGGCCGAACAATGCCTCGTGGAAGGCGATGTAGGCGTTGACACCGGCTTCGCTGTCGCCGGCTTCCAATGCCTCGCGCATATCCATCAGGGTCAGGCGCAGTTGGCCGATGTCCTGGCTGTTGGCTGACTGGGCGACCAGACCGACGATGAACGGCTCGAGGGTGTAGCGCAGCTCCAGCACATCGGCCAGGCTTGCGGCTGCCACGGTATCGCTGGCCGGCTCTCGCCCGGCGGCCTCGGCATCGAGTACCAGCACGCCTTTGCCTGGCATCGAGCGCACCAGGCCTAGGGTTTCCAGCACAGTCACGGCTTCGCGCAGGCTGGGACGGCTGATGCCCAGCTGTTCGGCCAGCTCGCGCTGGCCGGGTAACATTTCGCCAGTGCGCCACTGACCGCTGGCCAGGGCCTGGCGGAGTTTCTCCACCACTGAGTTGACGACGGTTGATGAGCTGATCACGGTTCGCTCCCTAGTTGCATCATGTCTCCTGGCGGCCGGCTCAGTGCCGGCCGCTGCGGTTTTCAAAATTCCTGCTGGTGTGCATGAGGGGGTTGCTTGCGCGGGGTCGGGGCGAAGCCCGGCTTACCGGCCAGCACGTTGTTGGCACGCTCCAGGTCGATGTCTCGCTCCCAGCGGGCGATGGCCACGGTAGCGACGCAGTTGCCGATCAGGTTGGTCAATGCCCGGCCAATGCCCATGAACCAGTCCACCGCCAGCACCAGCACCAAGCCCACCACAGGAATGGCCGGTACCGCGGTGAGGGTGGCTGCGAGGATCACCAAGGCTGAGCCTGGGATGCCGTGTGCGCCTTTTGACGTCACCAGCGATACCAGCAGAATGGTCAGCAGGTCGGTCATGGCCAGCGGCGTGCCCGTGGCGTTGGCGATGAACACGATTGCCAGGGTCAGGTAGATGGAAAAACCATCGAGGTTGAAGGAATACCCGGTAGGGATCACCAGACCCACAGTGGAGCTGCCGATACCCAAGTGTTCGAGCTTGCGCATGATCTGCGGCAGCACGGCGTCGGAGGAGGCGGTGCCCAGCACGATGGTCAGCTCTTCACGCAGGTATTTGATGAACGGCAGCAGCTTCAGGCCCGACAGGCGCATTACGGTGCCGAGGATGATCAGCACGAAGCCCGCACAGGTGAGGTAGAACAGCGCGACCAAGCCGCCCAAGTGCTGCAGCGACTCCAGACCGTACTTGCTGGTGGTGAAGGCGATGGCGCCGAACACGCCCAGCGGTGCCAGGCGCACGATCATGCCCATGATGCGGAACACCACATGGCTGAGTTCGTTGATCAGCCGCGATATGCCGGAGGCGGATTCGCCCACCAGATTCAGTGCGCTGCCGAACAGTACCGAGAACAGCAAGACTTGAAGGATGTTGTTGTCCGCGAAGGCGCCGATCACCGAGGTCGGGATCAAATCCATGAAGAAGGCCGTGGCGCCGTGGATGTGCTGGCTGCGTTCGGCCAGGCTGGCGGCGTCGGCGCTGGACAACTGTTCAAGATGGATGTTGGCGCCGCTGCCGATACCGCTGGTGAAGGCGAACACCAACCCGATCACCAAGGCGATGGTGGTGAGCACTTCGAAGTAGATCACTGACTTCAAGCCAATGCGCCCGACCTTCTTGAGATCGCCCGCGCCGGAGATGCCGCTGACCACCACGCAGAAGACGATCAGACCGATGAGCATCTTGATCAGTTTGATGAAGCCGTCACCCAAGGGTTTTAGCTGCAGGGACACTTCGGGGAAGCTGAGGCCACAAGCGATGCCAAGGGCGAGGCCTAGCACGACTTGGAGGAAGATCGAACGCGAGCACCATTTGAGCATGGGAGGGATCTCTGATCGGTGTCCTTGCTTCGGTGCCGGCGACGGCGAAAGAGCGCAGGACTTAATTATTGTGGTCTTACCGGTATGGTCAGTGCGGGATCATAAAACCGCGAAAAAAGCCCTTTTGCAAGGTTTTTTGGCCTTACCGGTCTGACCAGTTGGCGCTTTTCGGCGCCCATAGCTCTAACTCGGGGTTTGAAGGGCTGGGGTGGAGTGCGCCGGCACTCCACCGGTGTCGTCAGGCCAAATACGTCTTGGCCAGGGTCTCGGTAAGTTGGCGAATCAATGCCGTGTCGGCATCCCTGCGCGTTTGCAGCAGCAGTTGGGCTGCGCGGTTATAAAGGGCGCCTTCGTCGCGATAGCGGCTGGAAACCAAGTCGATACGTTGCACCGCGCCGTTTTGCCGCCAGGCAATGTCCGGGCGTTCACGCTCCAGTGCATCGATGAAGCTCGGAGGTACCTGGGGACCTGTGTAGGTGCTGACTTCGCCTGGTTCGCTGAGCGTGTCGAAATAGGCGCTGGCACCATCCCATTCGTTGGCCAGATGTTCGAATGCCTGTTGGCGCAAGCGCTTGATCCAGTCTCGCCAGAACGGTTGCTCGTCGGCCCATTGGACCAGTCGAGGAATATCCGCTTGGGTCGTGATCATCTGAGCGAGTTGGTCCAGCGTGGCCGGGCTCAGCTGTGCAAGGTAGTCGAAACTGATCTCGCCGGGTTGTGGAGGGAGTTCCAGGCGCTCGCGCAATCGCATCCTGGCATGCAGTGCCATTTCCAGTTCGTCGAGTAGAAAGGTGGGTTCGCGCAATTGTGTGTCACTGATATCGTCTGCAGCGTGCAGGGGCGTCTCGTCGGCGGAGCGTCCCGCAATGAGCGCCTTGCGCCTGGCAACCCGTGCGTCATAGAGATCACTGATGCGCTCGTCCAGCAGCTGTTGGCGCAGCAGTGAGCGGCAAATGGAAATGGCCACCTTGTCGCTGGCATCCCCTGGGGCGGCGTTGAGCGACTGCTGCCATACCAGGACCTGCGTCTCGACTTGCTGGAACAGCAGACTGGCCTGGTCGACGCAGCCGTGAGCGGCTTCGTTGATCAGGTCGATGATGCGTTCATGGACTTGGGCCTGGCCCCAGAGATTGTCGCCTTCGCGTGCAGATAGCCGCTCGACGATGACGTGCATGCGTCGACGCATGGCGTTCGGGCTGGCTTGATAGTCCCGGGTGTCTTCGACACGTCGAAAGAGCTCATACAGCGGTCGCCACTCAGGCTCCTGCAATGTGGCCGCGACATGATCGCCGACGGCTTGCGGCACTGCGGCAAGCCAATCCAAATGATCGACCCGCGCAGCGGTTGGCAGACCGGCATCGTTGAGTCGTTGCAGGGCCTGCTCACTGAAGGGATTGTTCTGGAAGGCATGGTACATCTCGGCTTCACCTGCCCTGACCGCAACAGCGAATGCGCTATCGCGAAGATCAGGTGCGTCGTGCAACTGATTGTTGCTCAGGTCCACGGCGCGCAGGGTCAACGGTCGCTGCCCGAGCAACGCTTCGATGCCGGCTGGCCATTCAGCAATGCCGGTCTGCTCCAGGTCCAACCGTTCCAGATGCGTCCAGCCGGTGATGTCTGGCGCAAGATCCAAGGGATTTTCCTGCAGGAACAAGATGCGCAACCGGCTCAACTGCGCCAAGGCTGCACGGCTTGCGTTATCCAGGGTGATGTCGTTGTGGCCAAGGCTCAGTTCGACCAGTGCGGGCCAGCGTTGCAGTGCCTGGAAGTGCTCGGCGCCGAGGAACAGCTCGTTCATTTCGGCCTGCAGCCCCATCAGGTTGGGCAGTTGCGCAAGCTGCTCCAGCGCGGCTACCGGTAGGTCTCCAATAGCGCTGCTCAAGTTCAGGGCGCGAAGCTTGGTCAGTCGGCCCAGGATGGACAGATTGGCGTCAATGGACAGGTCGAGGTTGTTCTCCGAAAGATCCAGCAACTGGACGTCCGTCAGCCCGCCCAATTGCTCTGGCAGCGTGTACAAACCGTTTTCGCTGAGCTCCAGTTCGCGAACCTGGGGAAAGGCGGCAAGGAATGCGCCCAGGCTGTCGGTACCGCCCCGCCACAAGCCGGTTACGTTCAGCTGGCGAACCTGTGGCAGTTGTACCGGCAGGGGTGGCAAGGCGCCCAGGTACTCTGCATCGATGCTCAGGATGACCTCGTCGAGGCTCCCATTGGCGTCGTTGTTTTCTCGTCGCCACGCCCGGCGGATGCGTTCGGCCGTGGCTTGGCGCGCAGTCCTGCGTTCCTGGGCTTCATCGGCGGCGATGCCGTCGGTGTCATGAACCCAGCCTTGCAAGGTGCTATCCAGTTGTCGGTATTGGTCACGCAGATTCTGCATCAGACGGTTGAAGGCGATGGGGTCGTGACCGGTCTGTTCACGCAGCCGGGCGCGTAGTGTTTCCCGATCATTGTCCAGGTTGGAAGGGAACAATTGATCGAACTGCTCATCAGCGGTCAACCAGCCCCGGCCACGACCACTCAAAGCATAGCCAAGGCGAGGGCTGCCCGGCAGTCGTGTGGGCAGGCGGTACCAGGGGCGGACAGGCTGCATGCCAAGGTCACGGGCGGCCTGCTCCCGGTCTGCGGTCGCCAGATCGAAAAGTCGGTCGCGCAAAGTCTCCGACTCATGGATCTGCAGGCCCAGATTGTCGCGTTCGCTGTCGGGGAGGGCCTGAAGGATCGCTCGGAACAGGTTGTCTCGGTTGGCCAGGCTCTGGCCGTCCTTGTCGAACGGCTCATAGCCATCGGCGCGGCGTACAAGGATCTTGAGTGGAGCTTGTGCTGCACCTGCCGACTCCAGCAGTGAACCACCCAGACGACCTTCGCGCAGCTCGAGATGTACTTGGCCAGACCATCCGCAAAGCCGTTGCAGCGCACCGAACACCAATGCATCGCGATCTTCGAGGCTGTCGCTGGCCTGATGAAAGGCCACCAGCGCGCGGTTGATGCGTGACGCCCGCAGGTAAAGGCGAGCGGTTTCGGACACATTGAGTGGTATCCGGCCAGTGCGCTGCATCTGGCTCAAGTCACGGGGCCGGGCCTGGGCCAGAATTTCCCGACGCAGTGTTGGGCTCAGTGAAGGAAAGTCCTGGGCGAGGAGCGCATCCTCCTGGCTAAAGACAGCTGGTCTCGGCTCGATAGCGGCGCCGAAGGCTTCCAGACTCTCCAGCAGCAACGCAGGCAGCGGGCGGTGCTCGACCAAGGTCTGGCGTAAGTCGGCCGTTTCATAGCCACTGCAGCGTAGGGCCTTTCGGAGTGTCGAGGTGTCCAGGCTGTCGATGGCCGGGCCGAGTCGGCGCAACAGGGTGTCGTCGTCCCAAGCCAAAGGTCGCTCGTGGTCCAGCAGCCAGGTCCCTTCGCCATTGCCCAGCAGTGAAGGTTGATGGCGATGTCCCTTGGCTGCGCACAGTCGCCAACCGCCCTCTGGAGTGGCCTCGACCGGGTAGTGCCGGCCGTCCAGCGTGATCCAATGACGGCCTTGGAAGAGGTAGGGGTCAAGGTTGGGCGGCAATTGTGGAGGGGAAGTGCGTGCAAACGGCTCCAGATTGCCATGCCAAAGACGTTGCTGATCGCCATGGCCGATGCGGGACCAAGCGTGCAGGGTGCCTTGGGGCTCGATGAACTGCCCGGCAGCGCCAAGCGCCGCTACCTGAAGAAGGTTCTCCACGACCGAGAACAGATGACCGATGGCCGCATCGGCATCTGACTCGTTTGCCGCATGTACGCCTTCGAGAAACTCATCGACCAGTTGCGCGCCGCCAATCACTAGCATGACCTCGGCGAGCCCGGGAACAAAAAAACCGGCCATGTTCAGTACCGACAAACCGACCCCTAGCCAACCTTCGATGCGGGCCAGTTGGGCTGCGGCGTCTCGCTGGGCGACCGGCACGGCGATGTCGGCGGCGTTGCGTAGCATGAGCTCGACCCGGGTCCGTGCGCGGGCGCTGAAACATTCGTCAGGCCATTGCTTGAACGCAAGCGGCAAGCGGGCGTTCTTGTCTAATGTCGGCTGCCATAGGTCGCGCGGAGCGGGGAACAGGCGCTTGAGCCAGTTGAAGGAGTGACCCTCTTCAAGTACCGGCGTGACCGTTTGCAGATCTTTGTAGGGATATCGCGGAAACAAGGTCTGGCGTAGTTGGGTCGCCAATCCAGGTTGCTCGGCATGGGCGACATAACGCATGAAGAAGCGCCGCTCGTTGTCTTTGCGCAGCAGTCGAGTCAGCGCCTTGCCTGCTGCTCGCAGCGAGCCATATTGACGCAGTGGCTGGCGTGGGTGACCAGGCAAATACAACAGACACGGTTCTACACCCGCGATGGGCTGCTGGCGGATCAGTAAGGGGCCATACAAAGGCGTCCCGCACAGCTCCAGGTACCCGCACTCCAGTGGCCAGGGTTTGCCATCGCTGTGAAGCAGGAACGATTCGCCGGCCAGCGCGGCATCTGCCAGCATCCGGCCTCGGCTATCGAGATGCTTTTGCAGCTCGGCCATTGTCGTATCGGCTTCGAAGGCTGTGCGATCCTGCTGAAGTACCAGGCTGCGAAACACTGGGGTATCGACATGTTCGGCCAGATGATTGCGGTAGCGTTGTCCCAGGTCCAGGTTCCGGGCGCCTTTCACGAACATTGTGCTGTCCACGACCATCGGGCCGGGGGCGTTCTTGGAAAGATACAGCGTCACTGATGTGTCGCTGTCGAAGTTCTGCAGGGCCGCTTCGAGCCACGACATGTCGCGCTTTTCGGCGTTGTTCCAGAGCCACCCTTGGTCAGGCGCGGGCAGCTCTCGGTCGGGGTACCAGTGGGACATGGCATCGTCGAGCAACGGACGGCAGAAGTCGTCGATGGGCTGCACCTGTTTCAGTGCCCGATCCAGCGCGCGGGTGGCCTGATGGCTCTGGCGTATGTGTTGTTCAAGTCGTTGGCGTTGGGCTGGGGTAGCTGATTTCAGCCAGCCTGGCAGGCGGGCGTCTATGAAGCTGAAGTGCGATAGGCTCATGGCGGTACCTCTGATATCAGAAGCGGCGAGCCTAGGGCGATGCGAGGAAGCGCAAGGGTTAGATAAGTACCGCGGACCGGTCGTGCCCGGAAAGAAAAACGGCACCTCGAGAGGTGCCGTTGGTGCAGAGGGCGAACTACTTGTGCAGTTCTTCTGCCGCGTAAAGCGTGTTTTCCAGCAGGCAGGCACGAGTCATCGGGCCTACGCCGCCCGGTACAGGCGTGATCCAGCCGGCGCGGGGCAGGGCGGTCTCGAAGACCACGTCGCCCACCAGCTTGCCATCTTCCTGGCGGTTGATGCCGACGTCGATGACGATCGCACCTTCCTTGATCCATTCGCCCTTGACCAGCCCCGGTTTGCCGGCGGCGACTACCACCAGGTCAGCACGGCCTACGTGGCCAGGCAGGTCTTGGGTGAAGCGGTGGCAGACGGTGACGGTGCAGCCGGCCAGCAGCAACTCCATAGCCATCGGGCGACCGACGATATTGGAGGCGCCGACGATTACAGCGTTCATGCCGTACAGGTCCTGACCGGTGCTTTGCAGCAGGGTCATGATGCCTTTTGGCGTGCAGGGGCGCAGAAGCGGAATGCGCTGGGCCAGGCGGCCGATGTTGTAGGGGTGGAAACCGTCGACGTCTTTATCTGGGCGGATGCGTTCGAGCAGCAGCGAGGCATCCAGATGCTCCGGAAGTGGCAATTGCAGGAGAATGCCGTCGACGGCCGGATCGTCGTTGAGGCGGTCGATCAGGTCGGTCAGGGCTTGCTGCGAAGTCTCGCTGGGCAGGTCGAAAGCCTGGGAAATGAAGCCGACCTCTTCGCAGTCCTTGCGCTTGTGCGAAACATAGACTTGGGAAGCAGGGTCGGTACCGACCAGGATCACCGCCAGGCCTGGGGTACGCAGGCCCTGCTGGCGACGCTCCACGACACGTTGAGCGATCTGCTGGCGCAGGTTGGCGGCGATCGCCTTGCCATCGATTAGGTGTGCAGTCATAGACGCGTGATTAACCATCGAGAAGGGAACATAAAAGAGGGCGCATTCTCGCACGACACGGCCCGAGGGCAAAGGCGGGTGGTCGGCCAAATCCCCTAACCCCTTAAATAAACTAAATTTTTTTGAAAAAAGTGTTGACGACCTTCCGGCTCGTCTATAACATTCGTCGCACTTGTCGGGCAGAGCCTAGCACTGGTTAGCAAGGTCAGGCAGAATGAGCGGATTTGCTAGCTCGTTCGGTACGGCTGAAAGTTGATTTGCAATCGTAACAGAAAGCAGATTGAATATGCGCCCGTAGCTCAGCTGGATAGAGCATCCGCCTTCTAAGCGGATGGTCGCAGGTTCGAGTCCTGCCGGGTGCGCCATTAGGCAGCTTTGGCACAGCAAGTGATGTTTTGAAGCAATACCGCAATATGGTGGGCGTAGCTCAGTTGGTAGAGCGCTGGATTGTGATTCCAGTTGTCGTGGGTTCGATTCCCATCGTCCACCCCATATTCTCGAAGGCGCCTTGATTGTATAATCTGGCGCCTTTGCTTTAAGTGCTCCACGCGGACGTGGTGAAATTGGTAGACACACTGGATTTAGGTTCCAGCGGCGCAAGCTGTAAGAGTTCGAGTCTCTTCGTCCGCACCATCCTTGGTTTTGCCGCCTTTCGTTGAGTCGCGCGAAACCCATAAAGAAGCCGCCTGGAGCGGCTTTTTTATTGTCTGCAGTTTCTTCAAGCATCAGTGCCCGGCGTGTGGTACTGGTGCTGCTCGGGCAAAAATTGTTAGATTTCAGTCGGTTGAAATAGGGCAAGCGGGCCCGATATAGGAGCTGTCGCATGATTGCAAAAGAAGCTCGCCAGGCATTGGCACTGCAGCGTTTCGCTGAGGCCAATCCGCAATTGCTCGAGGAGATCCGCGAGCTTGGTGCGCATGAACAGGCCCAGCAGATCCAGTGGGCGTTCGAGGATGCTGCGCAAGAGCAGGGTGTCGAGCCTTGGGAGCTGGCATTGCAATTGATCGCTCAAAGCCCCGAGGAGCTGCAAGTCATGCGCTTGGAGGTGCACCGTGAGGTGGCCGAGGCGCTAGGGATGAGCTGGGAAGAGTATTGCCAGTTCAACGAGATCGACTCCGACTGAGCTCTGCCTTTATATAGCTGCATTGTTTGACAAGTTTTTACAGCGCAAGCGACGTGCAACCGCCGTTGCGTGCAAGCGATACGCGGGGGCTTCGGCGGCGCGCCGTGCGGGGCCTTCAATGAAATTGACCGGTGTGGTTCTCCGTCATCTGGGGTGGGGTGACTTCTGATGCGCGAGTCACTAGAATGCTTGCCCTTGATTCTGGAGTCGGGCTATCGCCGGCTAACGTCTGTGCAACGAGGAATATCCATGCAAGTTTCTGTTGAAAACACTTCCGCTCTCGAGCGCCGCATGACCATCGCCGTTCCGGCCGAGCGCGTCGAGAACGAAGTCAACAAGCGTCTGCAGCAGACTGCCAAGCGCGCCAAGGTCGCCGGCTTCCGCCCAGGCAAGGTGCCGATGAGCGTCATTCGTCAGCGTTTCGAGGCCGATGCCCGTCAGGAAGCGTTCGGTGACCTGGTCCAGGCTTCCTTCTACGAAGCCATCGTCGAGCAGAAGCTGAACCCGGCTGGTGCTCCTGCTGTCGAGCCCAAGTCCTTCGAAAAAGGCAAGGACCTGGAATTCGTCGCCATCTTCGAAGTCTTCCCAGAGTTCACCGTTAGCGGCCTGGAGTCGATCAAGGTCGAGCGCCTGAGCGCCGAAGTCGCTGACGCGGACCTGGACAACATGCTGGAAGTGCTGCGCAAGCAGAACGTACGTTTCGAGGCCGTTGAACGTGCCGCCCAGAACGACGATCAGGTCAATATCGATTTCGTTGGCAAGATCGACGGCGAAGCTTTCGCGGGTGGTTCGGCCAAGGGCACCCAGCTGGTGCTGGGCTCCGGCCGCATGATCCCAGGCTTCGAAGACGGTCTGGTTGGCGCAAAAGCGGGCGAAGAACGCGTTGTCAACGTGACCTTCCCTGAGGACTACCAGAACCTGGACCTGGCCGGCAAGGCTGCCGAGTTCACCATCACCGTCAACGGCGTTTCGGCACCTCAGCTGCCTGAGCTGAACGAAGCCTTCTTCGCCCAGTTCGGCATCAAGGAATCGACCCTGGAAGGCTTCCGCGCCGAAGTTCGCAAGAACATGGAGCGTGAGCTGCGTCAGGCAATCAAGGCCAAGGTCAAGAACCAGGTCATGGACGGTCTGCTGGCCGCCAACCCGATCGAAGTGCCGAAGGCTCTGCTGGAGAACGAAGTCAACCGTCTGCGCGTGCAGGCTGTTCAGCAGTTCGGCGGCAACATCAAGCCAGAGCAACTGCCGGCCGAGCTGTTCGAAGAGCAAGCCAAGCGCCGTGTGGTCTTGGGTCTGATCGTTGCTGAGGTGGTCAAGCAGTTCGAGCTGAAGCCGGACGACGCCAAGGTCCGCGAAATGATCGAGGAAATGGCCTCGGCCTACCAAGAGCCGGAGCAGGTCATCTCCTGGTACTACAAGAACGACCAGCAACTGAACGAAGTCCGTTCGGTTGTGCTGGAAGAACAAGTTGTAGATACTGTCCTGCAGAAAGCGACTGTGACCGACAAGTCGGTCTCGTACGAAGAAGCTGTCAAGCCAGCACAGGCTCCTGCCGCCGCTGAGTGATAGGTCTTCTCTCGTAGGAAACCCCCACAAGCCAGCCTTCGAGCTGGCTTGTGCGTATTCAAGCCATGACTATTTGGGAGTGAGTGCAGGACATGTCCCGCAATTCTTATATTCAACAGAGCTCCGACATCCAGGCCGCGGGCGGTCTGGTCCCGATGGTTATCGAGCAGTCCGCCCGTGGCGAGCGCGCCTACGACATCTACTCGCGCCTATTGAAGGAGCGTGTGATTTTCCTGGTTGGTCCCGTAGAGGACTACATGGCCAACCTGGTGGTGGCACAACTGCTGTTCCTTGAAGCGGAAAACCCGGACAAGGATATCCATCTGTACATCAACTCGCCGGGTGGCTCGGTCACCGCCGGCATGTCGATCTACGACACCATGCAGTTCATCAAGCCGGACGTCTCGACCATCTGCATCGGTCAGGCCTGCAGCATGGGCGCTTTCCTGCTGGCGGCCGGCGCTGCAGGCAAGCGTCACTGCCTGCCGAACTCGCGCGTGATGATTCACCAGCCATTGGGTGGCTTCCAGGGCCAGGCGACCGATATCGAGATCCATGCCCAGGAAATCCTCAACATCAAGGCGCGTCTGAACGAGCTGCTGGCTCATCACACTGGCCAGGATCTCGAGACCATCAAGCGCGACACCGAACGCGACAACTTCATGAGTGCCGCGCGCGCGGCCGAGTACGGCCTGATCGACTCGGTCTACGACAAGCGGCAACTGGCGTCCTGAACCAAGGTGCCAGAGCGGGTGGGCGCCGTTGGCGCCTACCTGCGGACTTGAAAAAGCCCGCAATTGCCTTCATCTTGTGTTTCATGCCTACCGGATTGGATCGATCGAATGACTGACACCCGTAACGGCGAGGACAGCGGCAAATTGCTCTATTGCTCCTTCTGCGGCAAAAGCCAGCACGAAGTGCGCAAATTGATTGCCGGGCCCTCGGTATTTATCTGCGACGAGTGCGTCGACCTGTGCAACGACATCATCCGTGAGGAGGTGCAGGAAGCCCAGGCCGAAAGCAACGCGCACAAATTGCCATCGCCGAAAGAAATCAGCGGTATCCTGGACCAGTACGTCATTGGTCAGGAGCGCGCGAAAAAGGTGCTGTCCGTAGCGGTGTACAACCACTACAAGCGCCTGAACCAGCGTGACAAGAAGGGCGACGAAGTCGAACTCGGCAAGAGCAACATCCTGCTCATCGGGCCGACTGGCTCGGGCAAGACCCTGCTCGCCGAAACCCTTGCACGCCTGTTGAACGTACCGTTCACCATCGCCGACGCCACCACCTTGACCGAAGCCGGTTACGTGGGTGAGGACGTCGAGAACATCATTCAGAAACTGCTGCAAAAGTGCGACTACGACGTGGAAAAGGCCCAGATGGGCATTGTCTATATCGATGAGATCGACAAGATCTCGCGCAAGTCGGACAACCCGTCGATCACTCGCGACGTGTCGGGCGAGGGCGTGCAGCAGGCGCTGTTGAAGCTGATCGAAGGGACTGTGGCTTCCGTGCCGCCTCAGGGTGGTCGCAAGCATCCGCAACAGGAATTCCTGCAGGTTGATACCCGCAATATCCTGTTCATCTGCGGCGGTGCGTTCTCGGGCCTGGAAAAGGTCATTCAGAACCGCTCCACCAAAGGTGGCATCGGTTTTGGCGCTGAAGTGCGCAGCAAGCAGGAAGGCAAGAAGGTCGGCGAGTCCTTGCGTGAGGTCGAACCGGATGATCTGGTCAAGTTTGGCCTGATTCCGGAGTTCGTCGGCCGTCTGCCGGTGCTGGCAACCCTCGACGAGCTGGATGAGGCTGCACTGATGCAGATCCTCACCGAGCCGAAGAACGCCTTGACCAAGCAGTATGCCAAGCTGTTCGAGATGGAAGACGTGGACCTCGAGTTCCGTAGCGACGCGCTCAAGGCGGTTGCTCGCAAGGCGCTCGAGCGCAAGACCGGCGCCCGGGGCCTGCGTTCGATCCTCGAAGGCGTGCTGCTTGACACCATGTACGAGATTCCTTCGCAGAAGGATGTCAGCAAGGTGGTGATCGACGAGAGCGTCATCGATGGCACCTCGCAGCCTTTGCTGATCTACGAGAACAGCGAGCCGCAAGCCAAGGCCGCACCTGACGCCTGAGTCGGGTAAGCCAAGTCGAGCAAGAAAGGGGCCTATGGGCCCCTTTCTGCTTTTCCGATCTCAACGCTTGTAATTTTATGGACCTGCCCCCACATTAGGTCCAAGCATCATTTCCACCGGTTTCCGGCCATAAGGCCGCTGTAGAGGCGAAATCATGAAGACCACCCTCGACTTGCCTCTTTTGCCATTGCGCGATGTCGTTGTTTATCCGCACATGGTCATCCCGCTGTTCGTGGGACGCGAGAAGTCCATCGAAGCCCTTGAGGCGGCGATGACGGGCGAGAAGCAGATCCTCCTGCTGGCCCAGAAGAATCCTGCCGACGATGACCCGGGCGAAGATGCCCTGTATCGCGTCGGTACCATTGCCACTGTCCTGCAATTGCTGAAGCTACCCGACGGTACCGTCAAGGTGTTGGTCGAGGGCGAGCAGCGCGGCGCCGTCGAGCGTTTCACGGAAGTGGAAGGGCATGTCCGTGCCGAAGTCACCCTGATCGATGAAGTCGAGGCCGCCGAGCGCGAGTCGGAAGTCTTCGTGCGCACGTTGCTGTCGCAGTTCGAGCAGTACGTCCAGTTGGGCAAGAAGGTCCCGGCTGAAGTCCTGTCCTCGCTCAACAGCATCGAAGAGCCCGGCCGCCTGGTCGACACCATGGCCGCCCATATGGCCCTGAAGATCGAGCAGAAGCAGGAAATCCTCGAAATTGTCGATCTACCGACCCGGGTCGAACATGTCCTGGCATTGCTCGATGCAGAGATCGACCTGCTGCAGGTCGAGAAGCGTATCCGTGGCCGGGTCAAGAAGCAGATGGAGCGCAGCCAGCGCGAGTACTACCTGAATGAGCAGATGAAGGCCATTCAGAAGGAGCTCGGCGATGGCGACGAGGGCCACAACGAAGCCGAGGAGCTGAAGAAGCGTATCGAAGCTGCTGGCCTGCCCAAGGACGCCTTGGCCAAAGCCCAGGCCGAGCTGAACAAGCTCAAGCAGATGTCGCCGATGTCCGCAGAGGCCACTGTGGTTCGCTCCTACCTGGACTGGCTCGTGCAGGTGCCTTGGAAAGCCCAGAGCAAAGTACGTCTGGACCTGGCAAAGGCCGAGGAAATCCTCGATGCCGATCACTATGGCCTGGAAGAGGTCAAGGAACGCATCCTTGAATATCTCGCTGTGCAGAAGCGCGTGAAGAAGATTCGCGGCCCTGTGCTTTGCCTGGTAGGTCCACCTGGCGTTGGTAAAACCTCCCTGGCCGAATCGATCGCGGCTGCTACCAACCGCAAGTTCGTGCGCATGGCCTTGGGCGGTGTGCGTGACGAAGCCGAGATCCGAGGCCATCGTCGCACCTACATCGGTTCCATGCCGGGTCGTTTGATTCAGAAAATGACCAAGGTGGGTGTACGCAACCCGCTGTTCCTGCTTGACGAGATCGACAAGATGGGCAGCGACATGCGCGGCGATCCCGCCTCGGCATTGCTGGAAGTGCTCGACCCTGAGCAGAACCACAACTTCAACGACCACTACCTGGAGGTCGACTACGACCTCTCGGACGTGATGTTCCTGTGCACCTCGAACTCGATGAACATTCCGCCGGCGCTACTCGACCGGATGGAGGTCATCCGCCTGCCGGGCTACACCGAGGACGAGAAGATCAACATCGCGGTCAAGTACCTGACGCCCAAGCAAGTGAAGGCCAATGGCCTGAAGAAGGGTGAACTGGAGATCGATGTCACGGCGATCCGCGACATCATTCGTTACTACACCCGCGAAGCCGGCGTGCGCGGTCTGGAGCGCCAGATCGCCAAGGTCTGCCGCAAGGTGGTCAAGGAGCACACCGGCGAGAAGCAGCTCAAGGTCAAGGTGACCGGCGAGCAGCTCGAACATCTGCTGGGCGTGCGCAAGTTCCGCTACGGCCTGGCAGAGCAGCAGGATCAGATCGGCCAGGTCACCGGCCTTGCCTGGACCCAGGTGGGCGGCGAACTGCTTACCATCGAAGCCGTGGTCATCCCCGGCAAGGGCCAGTTGATCAAGACCGGCTCTTTGGGCGACGTCATGGTCGAATCGATCACCGCCGCGCAGACCGTGGTACGCAGCCGTGCCCGCAGTCTGGGCATCGCCGCCGATTTCCACGAGAAGCACGATGTGCACATCCACATGCCCGAGGGCGCTACGCCTAAGGACGGCCCAAGTGCGGGTATCGGCATGTGCACGGCGCTGGTCTCGGCACTTACCCAGATTCCGGTGCGCGCCGATGTGGCCATGACCGGTGAAATCACCCTGCGTGGCCAGGTTCTGGCCATCGGTGGCTTGAAGGAAAAACTCCTTGCGGCACACCGCGGTGGGATCAAGACGGTGATCATTCCAGAGGAAAACGTTCGTGATCTGAAGGAGATTCCGGAAAATATCAAACAGGATCTTCAGATCAAACCGGTCAAATGGATTGACGAAGTCCTCCAAATTGCGCTGCAATACGCCCCGGAGCCCTTGCCAGATGTGGCTCCGGAGATTGTCGCGAAAGATGAAAAGCGCGACGGCGATGCTAAGGAAAGAATTAGCACGCACTAGTACGTATTTCGCTGGGGGGCTTTCCTTGACAGTTTTTTCGGGGCCTTGCTATAAAACGGCACGCCAGTGTCAATAGGCCGCCCAGTGCTCGTTTCATAAGCTTTTCATTACATACTTAGAAACAAACTCAATAGAGATATAAGGGGACTTAGAGTGAACAAGTCGGAACTGATTGACGCTATCGCCGCATCCGCTGACATTCCGAAAGCTGTAGCTGGCCGTGCGCTGGACGCAGTCATCGAATCCGTCACCGGCGCCCTGAAGCAAGGTGACGATGTTGTACTGGTTGGCTTCGGTACCTTCTCGGTCAAGGAGCGCGCTGAGCGCACCGGCCGTAACCCGCAAACCGGCAAGGCGATCAAGATCGCTGCTGCCAAGGTTCCAGGCTTCAAGGCTGGCAAAGGCCTGAAAGACGCCGTCAACTAAGTCGTCTCTTTCAGCCGGACCTGGTCACACCAGGCCCGACCGCGTGACGGCGGGGCCGCAAACGTTCCCGTTGGCACGCTCGCTTTGAAAAGGCGCATCCCACAGGATGCGCCTTTCTTCTATCAGGACTCTACCCACGCTCCACGGTTGTCGACGCAGTGGTACAACCGTTTCTGGGGGACGCATGCTGCAGAATATCAGGGACAATTCACAAGGTTGGATTGCCAAGACCATCATCGGCCTTATCGTCGTGCTGATGGCGCTGACCGGCTTCGAGGCCATTTTCCAGGCCACCAGCCATAGCCAGGACGCCGCCAAGGTGAACGGCCAGACCATCAGTCAGAACGAGCTGAGCCAGGCCGTCGACATGCAGCGCCGCCAGCTGATGCAACAGCTGGGCAAGGATTTCGACCCAGCACTGCTGGATGAAAAGATGCTGCGCGAAGCTGCGCTCAAAGGGCTGATCGAGCGCAAGCTGCTGTTGCAGGGTGCCGAGGACGCCAAGTTCGCCTTCTCCGAGGCCGCGCTGGATCAGCTGATCCTGCAGACACCGGAGTTCCAGGTCGACGGCAAGTTCAGCGCCGAACGTTTCGATGCGGTCATTCGCCAGATGGGCTATGGGCGCATGCAATTCCGCGAGATGCTCGCCGAGGAAATGCTCATCGGGCAATTGCGCACCGGCCTTGCCGGCAGCAGCTTCGTCACCGACAAACAAGTCGAAGCCTTCGCTCGCCTGGAGAAGCAGACCCGCGATTTCGCTTCGCTGACCTTCAAGGCCGACCCGGCCGCCGTCAAGGTGAGCGACGACGAGGTCAAGGCGCACTACGACCAGCACGCCAAGGAATTCATGACACCCGACCAGGTGGTCATCGATTACATCGAGCTGAAGAAGTCGGCCTTCTTCGACCAGGTACAGGTCAACGAGGACGAACTCAAGGCCCTGTACGAGAAGGAAATCGCCAACCTGGCCGAACAGCGCCATGCCGCGCATATCCTCATCGAGGTCGACGACAAGGTTTCCGATGCACAGGCCAAGGCCCGTATCGAAGAGATCCAGCAGCGTCTGGCCAAGGGAGAGGACTTTGCCACACTGGCCAAGGAATTCTCCAAGGACCCAGGTTCGGCCAGCAATGGCGGTGATCTCGGCTTCGCAGGCCCAGGCGTCTACGACCCAGCCTTCGAGGATGCCCTGTACAAGCTGAACAAGGACCAAGTATCGGCACCGGTGCGCACCGAGTACGGTTACCACCTGATCAAGCTGCTAGGTGTGCAGGCACCGGAAGTGCCGACCTTTGCAAGCCTAAAAGACAAGCTGACCCGCGAACTCAAGACCCAACAGGTCGAACAGCGCTTCGTGGAAGTGACCAAGCAGTTGGAAGACGCCGCGTTCGAGGCCTCTGACCTGGCTCAGCCGGCCCAGGACCTGGGCCTGAAGGTTCAGACTTCGGCCGCATTCGGTCGGGAAGGCGGTGAGGGCATCACGGCCAACCGTTCGGTCGTCCAGGCCGCTTTCAGCGAAGAAGTGCTGGAAGAGGGCGCCAACAGCAATGCCATCGAGCTGGATCCGGAGACCGTGGTCGTGCTGCGTGTCAAGGAGCATCGCAAGCCGGAGCAACTGCCGCTGGAGGCTGTGGCCAAGAACATCCGCGAGCACCTGGCCAAGGAGAAGGCGACTGCCGAGCTCAAGGCCAAGGCTGACAAGCTGATCGCTGGCCTGCGCGATGGCGCCATCCCGCTGACCTCCGAACAGGAAGGCCAGAAGTGGAAGACCCAAGAGGCCGTTACGCGTGGCCAGGACGGTATCGATCCGGCCGAACTGCAAGCGGTATTCCGCCTGGCCAAGCCTGCCTCCAAGGACAAGCCGGTCTACGGCAGCGTGGTCCTCGGCGATGGCAGCCTGGTGGTGTTGCAGCTCAAGGGGGTCAACGAAGGCGCTGCAGCCACTGACGAGGAGAAAGCGCAGATCCGCCGTTACCTCGCTTCGCGTGCAGGCCAGCAGGACTTCGCGGCCTACCGTAAGCAACTAGAAGCCGCGGCTGACGTCACTCGTTACTGAGTGCTATCGCGCAACAAGACAGGCCGCTCATGCGGCCTTTCTTGTTTTTTGGGAGGGGCTAACGCCGTTCACCTTCGTAGATGTCCATCGTGTCCCGGGCAATTTCCCGTCCCAGGGCGATCAGTTCCGGCGCCTTGTAGAACTCGAAGAAGCGGCACACCCGCTTGGGCACGTTGATCAGCACGTCTGGCGGATAGCCGGCGATCTTGTACTGAGCGAGGGAGGTCTGCATGACTTCGAAGCTCTGGTTGATCAAGTCGAGCAAGGACGCAGGCCCTACGTTATCGACGATGAAGGAACCGGTGGCGGACCTGGGCGCGCCGCCACGTTCGGGGGCCGCTGCCGGCTGCTGGCCTTCCGGGTCTGCAGACTCGCCAAGCCAGGGGTCGCTGGCGTTCAGTCCCTCGGCAACGATTTCCTGTTCGATGCGCATCAATTGTTCGGCCGGTTTGCGGCGAAAGGGCAGACGTGAGCCCAACGAGCTGATGACCGCGTCGAAGCGCATCTTGAACGCTGCAGGCCGCTCGATCACCGGCAATTGGTATTGTTTCTGGTTGGTGGCATTGAGGTTGACGGCGATGATCAGGTCGCAATGGCTGGACACCACCGGCACGATCGGCAGCGGATTGAGAATGCCGCCATCGACTAGCATGCGGTTACCCTGCATCACCGGTGTGAACAGGCTGGGGATCGCCGCCGAGGCCCGCATGGCCTGGTGCAGGCAGCCTTCCTGGAACCAGATCTCCTGCTGGTTGGTGAGGTCCGCTGCCACCGCCGTATAGGGAATGGACAGTTGTTCGATGTTCACCTCGCCGACGATCTTGCGGATCTGGCCAAACACTTTGTCGCCGCGGATCGCGCCTAAGCGAAAGCTCACATCCACCAGGCGCAGCACGTCGAGGTAGTCCAGGCTCTCGATCCAGCTGCGGTATTCATCCAGTTTTCCGGCAGCATAGATCCCACCGATCACCGCACCCATCGAACAGCCGGCGATGCAGGCGATTTCGTAGCCGCGTCGCTCTATCTCCTCGATCACGCCGATATGCGCATACCCGCGTGCGCCCCCCGATCCCAGTACCAATGCCACGCGTTTGCTCATGACTGTCCCCCTACTGCTGTGCAACCATGGTCCAACAATGCACCCATTGTTGCCTGTGCTTCAATGTAGACCGTGCTGGGCTACGCTGAGCAGGGCACTTTTCGCTTGCCTGAGCGTCGAACGGCCACTCTTTTTGTTCAAACTTGAGGTTACTGACTGATGAAAGCCTGGATCTGCCTTCCCCTGATCGCTCTTGCCCTCACCGGTTGCGCGGGCAAGACGGCGTACCGTGACAGCTGTGCGACTCAGCTCGATGCTGCATGGAAGGAGCTGGACCTGGCCAAGGCCGAAGGGTTTGCCGGCACCGTCAGCTATTCCAAGGCCCTGTCGCTGTTGACCGGCGCCAAGACGCAGCAGCAGTTCGAGGCCTTCGAAGGCTGTAGCCGCAAGGCCGAGAAGGCGCGTTTTTACATCCGTGAGTCCCGCGCGGGTCGTTGATCCAGGAGGGCTGTATGGCCGCCATGCTCGATCATGTCATCGCCCAGGTGCTGGCCTTGCAGGTCCGTCTGCTGGCATGCCGGGAGCGGCTGGCGGCCGATGTCGACAGCGAAGCCTTGCACGACCTGCGTACAAGCCTGCGGCGCCTGCGGAGCCTGCTGCGGCCTTTGCGGGGGCTGCCCGGTGTCGAGCAGTTGGAGGACGCCGCGCGCTCGCTGGGGGCGCTCACGACCCCCTTGCGGGACCGTGAGGTGCTAGCGGCCCACCTGATCGGCCAAGGGCACCAGCAGGCTGGGGCGCGTCGTCTGGAGGGCAGGGCGGGCATTTTCGCCAGTGTGGCCGTGAGCCGTCAGCTCGCCCGGGTGCTGGCGATCATCGACACCTTTCCGTTGTTCCTGCGGGCCTGCGCGCGCGAAGGCTTGGCCAGTGGCCTGGACAAGCGCATCGACAAGCGCCTGAACAAACAATGGCGCAAGCTCGAGAAAGCGCTTGACGACCCCAGCCACGACCGTCATCGCCTGCGTTTATTGATCAAGCGGGTGCGCTATGGCGACGAGGCGTACCCACAGCTGGAGCACGCCGGAAACAAACTGCAACGCCTGCTCAAGCGCACCCAGGCCGACCTGGGCGATTGGCACGACCGTGTGCAATGGCTTTTGCTGGCGCGTGATCACGCCGATCTGGCGCCCTTCAAGAAAGCCTGGGAACGCGAGCTGCATGAGGCCGAGCAGAAGGCCGATGCCACCCTTGAGGCCTTGCGGGCAGTCGTGGCGCGTCGATAGCCATAGGGAATGGCCATTATGCGGGCTGTCAGCCAGACACTCGCTGGCTAATATCGGGGCACGTCCTGACGCGGGCACGTCCCGTGGCAGCCAATCAAGCCCCGGTGCAGGAGCCGAACATGAATTTCACGCAATTGCTCAGCGCCGTGCGCGAGTGTCCCGAATCTGTCAGTGTGCCGGCCAGTTGGGGCCAGGGGCGCGCGGTATTTGGCGGGCTGATGGTCGCGCTGATGCATGAGGCGATGCGTGCCAAGCTTGGTGAGGGACGTCCGGTGCGGTCGTTGGCTGTCACCTTTGTTGGGCCAGCGACGCCGCAGGTGCCGATCAGTTTCGAGGTCGAGGTGTTGCGTGAGGGCAAAGCTGTCAGCACGCTGCTGGGACGCGCGGTGCAGGAGGGGCAGGTGGTGACCTTGGTACAGGGCAGCTTCGGAGATGGCCGTCCTTCGGCAATCGAGGTCAAGGCTCAGCCTGCCGTGGACATGAAGCCGCTAGAGCAGTCTGCCGCCGAATTGCCCTATATCAAAGGCGTGACGCCTGAGTTCATGCGTCATGTGGCTTTGCGTTGGGCCATAGGCGGCCTGCCGTTCAGCGGTAACGATGATCGACGGATGGGCGGTTGGGTACGCCTGCGCGATATGGCCGACGGGCCGGCGAGCGAAGCGCATCTGCTGGCAATGGTCGATGCCTGGCCGCCCAGTCTGCTACCGCATCTTAAACAACCTGCCGCAGGCAGCACCCTGACCTGGACGATCGAGTTCATTCAGCCAGCGCCCAAGCTGTCGACCTTGGACTGGTGTCGTTACTGTGTCGAGACCGAGCACGCCCGCGATGGCTATGGGCACGCCTCGGCCGCCCTGTGGACAGCCGAGAACGAGCTGATTGCCTTGAGCCGACAGACCGTGACGGTGTTCGCCTAGATCTGGGCAGCTAGCGGCGATGCTTGTGGCGCTCGCGCCAGGCACGCCACCAGGCACCGCTCAGCAGAAAGCGCGGAAAGGTGATGAATTGCTCGGTCAGTACACGCTGAACGGCGTCCTTGCGGCTGGCGAAGGGTTCGGGTTGCTCGGTTTCCAGACGATGGCCGTGGCGCTGCAGTCCAAAGCCAGCGGCCAGGGCGATCAAGCCGATGGCCAGTTGGCCGAGGTCCAGGCCAAATACCCCGCCGAGCATCAACAGGGCGCCCAGGATGAACAATGGGACGGCGATCAGATGCAGCACCAGGTTGGTCGGATGCCGGTGATTGTGATGGTAACCACGCCATTGCCAGGCGTGCAGATTGGGCAGGCGTTTGCTCATGGGCATTTCCTCTCGGTCATGCCCAAAGCTTAGTGTGGCCCTACGGCGAGGGCCAATCGAGGCGGGTTATCGGCCTTATAGCTTGAGCTGGCCGATGGCTTTGTTCAGCTCGGCTGCCAGGGTCGCCAGCTCGTTGCTGGTGGTGGCAGAACCGACGGTCTGCTGGACCGTTTCCTCGGTGACGTCACGAATGCTCACCACCGCCCGGTTCATCTCTTCGGCCACCTGGCTTTGTTGTTCGGCGGCGACGGCGATCTGCGTGTTGCTCTCGCGCATTTGCGCGACGGCACTGGTGATCTCCAGCAACGCCTCGCCTGCCTCTTGGGCCTGTTTGACACAATCGTCGGCCTTGTAGGAGCTCTCCTGCATGAAATCCACGGCATCACGGGTACCTGCCTGCAGGGCGGACACCATGCCGGTGATTTCATCGGTGGAGGTCTGCACGCGCTTGGCCAGGTTGCGCACTTCGTCCGCCACCACGGCAAACCCACGTCCCAGGTCGCCTGCCCGGGCCGCCTCGATCGCAGCATTGAGGGCCAGTAGATTGGTTTGCTCGGCGATGCTATGGATGACGCCGACTACGCCGTTGATGCGCTGGCTGTCCTCGGCGAGCTGGCGAATCATTTCGGCGGTTTGCTGAACACCGCTGGACAGGCCGGCGATGGAGTCCTGCACACGTGTGACCACCGCCTGGCCGCTGCCGGCCAGGGTATCGGCGGTTTGCGACAGGTCACGGGTGGCGCCGGCATGCTGGGCAATGTGATGGACCGTGGCGGACATCTCGTTGATGGCGGTGGCAGCCTGGTCGGTCTCGCTTTGCTGGCCGATCATGCCGTGGCGCACCTCGTCCATGCTCGCTGCCAGGCGTGCTGCGCCGCTGTCCAATTGCGCTGCGGTACGAGCTACCGTGCTGACCACCCGGTGGTAGGTGGCTTGCATTGCATTGAAGGCGCCTGCCATCTGGCCGACTTCATCGCCACAGGACAGCGGGACACGGGCCGACAAGTCGCCAGTCTTCTCCACATGCAGCATCACGTCTTTGAGCGTATTGAGCTGGCTGAGCAAGAAACGGATCAGCAACTGCGAAGCGCAGAGCATCGCCAACATCAGAATCAGCACGCAGACCGCGTATTGGGTGAAGCGCTCGAAGAACACCTGGCGCAGGCTGGGGGATTCGGCCAGCACAGCGATGCGCTGCTCTGCCCGGTGGATCACTTGGGCGCCCTGCAAGGGATTGTTGCCCAGGATCCAGGCATTGGGCAGGGCGACCCAGCCTTGTGCATCGACCAAGGCCTCACGCGGCTGGTTGGCGATGACCGGCGTCTGCCCGGACTGCCACATCACGACCTGGGAGGGTTGGGGCAGTGGTTGCCCTTCAGGCCAGGCCGCGATCAGCTCGGCCTGGGCAATGGCCTGGTTGCGCGCACCTTCTGCACGGGCTTGCTGCTCCAGGTAAACCGCGTAGAGCACCAGGAGCAGGGTCGTGACGAAGGCCACCGCATTGACGGCCCAGAACTTGTACTTCAGGGAAATATTGCTAAGCCAGGCACCCATGGATAGGTCTTCTCTGAGTTGAGCGGAAACATTATTGGCAAGGTGCCATCATTGTGTCCGCTCGTCCCAGCGCCTGCCTTGATATGCGTCAACAAACCCCAGCCCGGCTTCAGGGCAGCTGGAAGAATGCTTTGGCGGTGGCAGTGGTGTGGGCGGCTGTCTGTTCCAGGGATTCTCCCCTGTGCAGCGCAACCTCTCGCAGGACTTCGGGCAGGAAAGCAGGCTCGTTGAGGCCCTTCTTTGGCTTCGGACGAAGGCTGCGCGGCAGCAGATAGGGTGCGTCGCTTTCGAGCATCAGGCGGCCTTCGGGGATGTTGCCTACCAGCGGGTGAAGATGGGGGCCGCGGCGCTCGTCGCAAATCCAGCCCGTGATACCGATGTGCAAGTCCAGATCCAGGTAGGCGAACAAGGCTTGGCGCTCGCCGGTGAAGCAGTGCACCACGGCCGCTGGTAGGTGGTCACGATAGACTTTGAGGATCGCCAGCAGCCGTGCGCTGGCCTCTCGCTCATGGAGGAACACGGGCAAGCCCAGCTCGGCGGCCAACGCCAACTGAGCCTCCAGCGCTTTCTCTTGTTGCGGGCGGGGGGAGAAGTCGCGGTTGAAATCGAGCCCGCACTCGCCCACGGCCCGCACCCGCGGCTGGGCCAGCAGTTCACGCAGCAAGCGCTCGCTGGCGTTGTCCCAATGGCTGGCATCGTGGGGGTGGATACCGGCTGTGGTGAACAAGCGCAGGCTTTCCGGATCGAGCTGCGAAGCGAGCGTCAGGGCCTGTTCGCTGACCTGGAGGCTAGTCCCGGTGAGCACCATCTGGACCACGCCCGCCTGTACGGCCCGCTCGACGACAGCGGCCTGCTGGTCATGGAAACTGCTGTTGGTCAGGTTGACGCCAATATCGATCAGTTGCATCTTTCTACCTCGTGCCGCGGGCCGGCCAGCATAGCAAAAAACGGGTAATTCGTAAGAAATCCCAGAACTTCAAGTGGTTGTCGTGGTCTTTTAGCGTCATTTGTCATGGACGGACCTCGCTGTATGACACCCGCTCCCAGCCCCCGGACAGGTTCTCGCATGCTGCGATCACTGCTGATACCGCTGCTTGTCGGCTTGACCCTGGCCCCAGCGGCCAATGCGCGGCTGCCGGGGCCCCAGCAGCATGTTCCGGCCAGCCAAGTTCGCGACCTGGCACAGATCCGCAGCAGCAAAGTCCTCAGGGTTTTGGTCAACCAGAGTCGCAACAGCTCGGGTGAAGTCAAAGGCGAGCCGGTGGGTGTGGAACACCACCGCTTGCGAGGTCTCGAGCACTACCTAAATGCTCGGGCCCGGGACGGTCAGCAAATCCGCCTCAAGCTCATCCCCCGCGCCAAGGAACAATTGCTTGCCGCCCTGCAGCGTGGCGAGGGCGATTTGGCGGCCCCTGGCGAGCTGCTCGATCCTGCGCTGGTGCGTGGGGTCAGTGGCAGCGTAGCGGTCCGGGACCAGGTGCAATTGATGCTGGTCGGACGCAAAGGGGAGCGCGGCTTCACCCGGGTGGATCAGTTGTCCGGACGAACTGTCGCGTTGACCAGTGCCAGCGCCGCCGGCGCGGTGATCACCCAGATCAACCAGCAACTGGCGTTGCGCAAGCGTGCACCGATCAAGGTGGAGTGGGTCGATGCCAGTCTGGCGGTGGAAGATGTGCTGGAGATGGTCCAGGCAGGCATTTATCACCTGACCGTGGTGGAGCGCCCGATTGCCCAGCGCTGGGCTCGGGTGATGCCGCGCTTGCGGCTGGATTCGCGCGTGAGCCTGGGCCAGCCTCAGGCGATGCGCTGGTATGTGCGACGTGACGCCAGCATGTTGCTCGCCACGGTGGATCGCTTCCTGGAAGGCTACCGAGCACCGGCGAACCAGGACGCAGCCTTCGAGCGTATCTACCGGCGTCAATACCGTGTGCATGACCCGCTGGCGAGAAAGGACCGCAAGCGTCTGGAGTCGTTGCGCACGGTGCTGCAGAAGCATGGCGCTGCGCAGCAGATCGACTGGCTGAACCTGGCGGCGCTGGCGTTCAAGGAATCCACCTTCAACCCGGCGGCTCGCGGAGGTGGTGGCGCGCATGGGCTGATGCAGATCACGCCGGCAGCGGCTCGCCGCGTGGGGGTGAGTGACATCGCCTCGGTCGACGGCAATGTGCAGGCGGGCGCCCGGTATCTGGCATTGATCCGCCGCAAGTTTTTCGCCAGCCCCCAGCTCAACGAGCGTGAGCGCATGGCGTTTGTCCTCGCCGCCTACAACCTTGGACCGGAACGGGTCCAGGCCATGCGCGCCGAGGCGCGGCGCCGCGGGCTAAATGGCAATCAGTGGTTCTTCCAGACCGAGCGCATCGCCATGGAGCAGGTAGGCATGGGGCCGGTCAACTTCGTCAACAGCGTCAATAAGTATTTCCTGGCTTTCAATCGGCAGCGGGAATCGCTGGAGCGCGTCGCGAACCGCTAACAAATCGAATATATAGATGTTAATAGGCCGTTTATTGCGCTTTTTGTATCTATTTGGATGATTAGAATGGCGCCATCTGCACACATCATCCCTTGATTCAGGAAGCATCGAAATGAACAACACACTCAACGCCCTGTTCGTTACCCGCGCCGGCACTGGTCTGAGCGTCATCCGTATCCTGGTAGGCATCATCTTCTTGGCCCACGGTGCCCAGAAGCTGTTCGGCCTGTTTGGCGGCTACGGGCTGGAAGGCACCGGCCAATGGATGGAAAGCATCGGCCTGGCCCCAGGCTACCTGATGGCTCTGTTGTCGGGCAGCGCCGAGTTCTTCGGTGGCCTGGCCCTCGTGATTGGCTTGCTGGCACGGCCTGCGGCACTGGCGCTGTCCGTGACCTTGGTGGTAGCGATCCTCTCGGTGCACATCAACAATGGCCTGTTCATGGCGAACAATGGCTACGAGTTCGCCCTGGCGCTACTGGCGGGTACGGTCGCGGTGTTGATCGAAGGCGCAGGCCGCTTCTCCTTGGACCGGCTGATCGCTCGCCACTGATCTGCGGCTAACATCGAACCCGCTTTCCAGGTGTACGGGTAAGCGGGTTTTTTCATGTGAAGGGGCAGACCTGCGAAAGTCTTAGCGTTTAGCTGCTATCGGTATCTTGTAACTTATCGCGTCACGCTCTAGCATACCGACTGCGCCGATTTAAACAGCTACTTGCGGGGCGCGGGATAACTCTTTTGGGTCATCCGAAATACCGCTAAAGCGCTGGTTCGGTGACGCCTCCCACCGCTGCCCAGCGGGATTTGCGAGGCGCAGAGATATCTCCATGAGTTGTCCACGTACCAGTGTCTGCTTGAGTCCATTGCCTGCCAGCCAGGCTTCCCGTACACCGCGCATCCTGCTCGGTGGCCAGCATCAACCCACACTTTTACGCAACCTTGACGGCTTGTCGCGGCGCAAGGGGCAAGCGCGTGCATTTCTCGTACAGTTTGCCGAAACCTGTGACGGCTTTGCCCAGTTTGGCAATGACCGTTTCGACCTTGCGGTGATCCAGGCGCCCTTGGCCGCCGACGCCGCCGAAGTCATCGGCCAGCTGACACGTATCGCGCGCCAGGGGCTAATCACCCGCCGCTGAGCTGCGTGTCGTCCACGGGATTTTTCGCTAAGCTCGGAGCCCTCCGCTGGTGTGCGTCAGCGGAGGATGCACTGAGGAGAATGCCGCTTGAGCACCAACATCATCACCACTGAAGGTCATGAGGCTCTGAAGAAAGAGCTCGATCACCTGTGGCGAGTCTATCGTCCCGAGATTACCCAGAAGGTCACCTGGGCCGCCTCCCTGGGCGACCGCAGCGAGAACGCGGACTACCAGTACAACAAGAAGCTTTTGCGAGAGATCGACCGCCGGGTCCGGTACCTGCGCAAGCGGCTTGAAGACGTCAAGGTGGTGGCCTATTCGCCGCAGCAAGAGGGCAAGGTGTTCTTTGGTGCCTGGGTGGAAATCGAAAATGACGAAGGCGAGGTGCTCAAGTTTCGGATTGTGGGGTATGACGAGATCTATGGGCGCAACGACTATATTTCCATCGACTCACCCATGGCGCGGGCGCTGCTCAAGAAGGAAGAGGGTGATGAGGTGGTGGTGAAGACACCTACGGGGGAGGCGATCTGGTACGTCAATCGAATTTGTTATGGGATTGATGGGTAGTCGGGTTGTGCTGTTTTCAAGAGGCTTCGCGCGAACGCATCTCATACAGACCTTCGATTGAGGGACATTTCCCAGAGGGCCGCTGTGCGGCCCATCGCAGGTCTGAAAGCCCAAACCTACCCCTCCCGCAATACCACCAACGGACTCGCGTTCAAGGCCCGCCGCGTCCCGACGACTCCAGCTCCGCCTACCACGACAGCTCCCACCACCGGCACCACCAGCAACCAGGGATGTGGCCCCCACGCCAGATCAAACGCATATCGGTAGAGCACCCAAGTAATCAGCTCGCACCCTAGCGCAGCCAACAACCCACTCACCGCTCCAAGCAAGCCGAACTCGATCCGCCTTGCCTTGACCAGCAACGGCCTGGCGGCCCCTAGCGCGCGCAACAACGCCCCCTGGCGAATACGTTCGTCCAATGTCGCCTGGAGCCCGGCGAATAGCACCGCCAGCCCCGCCGCCAGCACGAACAACAGTACGTATTCGACCGCCCATGTCACCTGCGCCAGGATGCTGCGCAACTGCGCCAGCAGCGCATCGACCTGGAGAATGGTCACCGCCGGAAACGCCCGTGACAGAGCAACGACTTCCTGGTCGTGCCCTGGCGCCAGGTAGAAACTGGTCAGGTAGGTCGCCGGCAGCCCTTGCAAGGTTCCAGGCTGGAAGATCATGTAGAAGTTGGGCTGGAAGCTGTCCCAGTGCACGGCACGCAAGCTGGTCACCCGCGCCTGGCGTTGCTGGCCGCCGATATCGAAGTCAAGCAGATCTCCGAGCTTGAGTTTCAGGCTGTCGGCAAGCTGGGCTTCCACCGAAACCCCAGGCAACTCGTCTGCAGCAGGTGATGCTTGCCACCAGTGGCCGGCGCTCAGGGTGTTGCCCGGAGGCAGTTCGGCGGCCCAGGTGAGGCTGAGGTCACGCTGCACGGCGCGCTCGGCGGTGGACTCCTTGCTGACCAACTGGCGCACCGGCTGACCGTTGATGTGCGTCAGACGTCCCGGTATCACCGGATACAGGGGAGCTGAGCTGGCGTTGATCGCCTGCAGTCGCTGGGCGAAAGGGTCGCGCTCGTCAGGCAGGATATTGAGGGCGAAGTGGTTGGGGGCGTCATTGGGCAGCTGAGCTTGCCAGGTATCGAGCAATTCACCTCGCAGCAGTGCGACCAAGGCCATGGCCAGCAGGATCAGGCCGAAGGCTAGCGTCTGGCCGGCGGCAGCCAGTGGATGGCGCAGCAGTTGACCCAGGCCCAGACGCCAGGCCAAGGGAGCACTGGCCAGCACTCGTCGCAGGCTGCGCAGGCCTAGCAGTAGCAGGCCACCAAGCAGCAAGGCGGCGAAGACGCCCCCGGCGAGCAAGGCCGAAGTGAGTAAAAGGTCCAGGCTCAAACGCCACATGATCAGCCCCAGGGCAAACAGGGCTGCGCCGTATACCAGCCAGCTGCTCGGCGGCACGGGTAACAAGTCGCGGCGCAATACACGCAAGGGTGGGACGCGGCCAAGGGCGGCCAGCGGCGGCAGGGCGAACCCGGCCAAGGCCACCAGGCCAGTGCCTATGCCGGCCAGGGCTGGGGTCATGCCGCCAGCCGGCACCTCGCTCGGCATCAGCCCTTGCAACAAACGGAACAGCCCCAGCTGCGCCAGCCAGCCGAGCAAGGCGCCGGTGGTCGCGGCAATCAGGCCGAGCGCGGCCAATTGCAGGCAGTACATGCCCAGTGCCTGATGTCGGGAAAGCCCCAGGCAACGCAACAAGGCACTGGCATCCAGGCGGCGGGCCGCATAGCGACTGGCAGACAGCGCGACGGCAACCCCGGCCAGCAATACCGCCACCAGGCTGGCCATGTTCAGGTAGCGCTCAGCCTTGCCCAGCGCACCACCGACTTGCTGGTTACCATCGCGTGTGTCGAGCAGGCGCTGGTTGGCGGCCAAGGTCTTTTTCACCTCCCCACGGTACTGCGCCAGCGCCTCGGGAGTACCGCGCCACAGGTCGCGGTAGCTGACCCGGCTTCCCGGCTGGATCACGCCGGTGGACTGCAGGTCCGCTATGTTCATCAGCACGCGTGGTGTGAGGCTATAGAAGTTGTTGGCGCGATCGGGTTCGTAGGTCAGCACACGGCTCATACGCAAGGTCTTCATGCCGACGTCGATGCTGTCGCCAATCGATAGCCCCAGCGCCGCCAGTAGACGTGCCTCGACCCAGGCTTCGCCAGGTGCGGGGCCGCCGCCAGGGATTTCCTCGGCATAGGGCGTGGCGGCACTGCGCAGCTGGCCGCGAAGAGGGTAGGCGGCGTCGGCGGCCTTGATGCTCGATAGCTGGATGCCGCTGTCGCCACCGACCACGCTGGTGAACTCCACCACGTGAGCGTGCTGCAGGCCGGCCGCCTTGCCTGCGCTGATTTGCTTGTCTCGGGCCGGCGAGCCGCCTTGCAGCACCAAGTCAGCACCGAGGAATTCGCTGGCGCGTAATTGCATGGCACCGTTTAGGCGCGCGCCGAAGTAGCCGATGGCAGTGCTGGCTGCCACCGCCACCAGCAGGGCGAAAAACAGCACCCGAACTTCCCCGGCGCGGGCATCGCGCAGTAACTGCCGCAGGGCCAGGCGACAGAAGAGGGAGAAGGGCAGGCGGCTCATCAGGACTCCACCAGGCGGCCGGCATCCAGGCGGATCAGGCGTCGGCAGCGTTGGGCCAGGCGCTCGTCATGGGTGACCAGAACCAGTGTGGTCCCACGCTCCTTGTTCAATTCGAACAACAAGTCGCTGATGCGTTCGCCGGTATGGCTGTCCAGATTTCCGGTCGGCTCGTCGGCGAACAGCACCGCAGGCTGGGCTGCAAAGGCGCGGGCGATCGCCACCCGTTGTTGTTCGCCACCGGAGAGTTGGCGTGGGGTGTGGCTCAGGCGTTTGCCCAGGCCGACCCGCTCCAGCAGGGTCCGGGCTTGCTCGCGTGCATCGCGGCGGCCATCGAGCTCCAGCGCAAGCATGACGTTTTCCAGAGCGTTGAGGCTGTCGAGCAACTGGAACGACTGAAACACGAAGCCCACATGCTCGGCGCGCACCCGGGCACGCTGATCTTCATCGAGAGGGCCCAGGTCATGGCCGGCGAGTATGACCTTGCCCGCACTGGGGCGGTCGAGGCCGGCGAGCAGACCGAGCAGGGTCGATTTACCCGAGCCCGAGGCGCCCACGATGGCCAGGCTGTCGCCTTGCGCAAGGGACAATGACAGGGCGTGGAGGATGGTCAGGTCACCTTCCGCGCTGGGGACCACTTTGCTAAGGTTCTGCGCAACGAGAATGCTGGGGCCCATGGAGAATCCGATGCGAGTGTGGTGGTTGAGTGCCGGTCTGGCCCTGTATTGCCTGGCCCAAAGCGCGGCGGCAGGTACACTGCTGGTCGTTGGGGATAGTATCAGCGCCGGTTTTGGCCTGGATAGCCGCCAAGGATGGGTTTCCCTGCTGCAGCAGCGCCTTAAGGAGGAGGGTTATACCGACCAGGTGGTCAATGCCTCGATCAGTGGAGACACCAGTGCCGGTGGCCAGGCGCGGCTGCCGGCGCTGCTTGCGGCGCACAAGCCGAGCCTGGTGGTACTGGAGCTTGGCGGCAACGACGGACTGCGAGGGCTGCCGCCCCAGCAATTGCAACAAAATCTTGCTTCGATGGTCGATCAGGCGCGTGAGGCGGGCGCCAAGGTGGTTCTGCTGGGTATGCGGCTGCCGCCCAACTATGGTGTGCGTTATACCAGCGCCTTCGCTCAGGTCTATGAGCGCTTGTCGGCTCAGAAACAAGTCCCCTTGGTGCCTTTTTTTCTTGAAGGGGTCGGCGGTGTGCCGCAGATGATGCAGGCCGATGGTATCCACCCGACCGTAGGGGCCCAGCCGCGCTTGCTGGAAAATGCCTGGCCGGCGATAAAACCCTTGTTGTGACGCTTTTATCGGGGCCGGCTTTCGGCTAATGTTGCGCCCCCCGCTTCGAGAGCCCCCAATGCCGCGCCCTGCCTGGTCTTTGTACGCCTATCAACTGATCGAGCCCGATGAACAGCTCGACCTGTTCGCTTGCCAGGAGGTTCGCGTTCACCTGGTGGCGCGTCAGCTCGAGCTTGGCGTGCCCGTCGATCGCACGCTGTGCGGTGGGCTGTTGCCAGCGCAACCGCGCTGGTCCGCAGTGGAGCGGTCGGTCTACCGCGATGGTCGCCTTTGTGCGTTGTGCCGAGCGATTCTCGATGCCCAGCGCCGTGGCATGCGTCCGGTGTGGCCGGAACTCTGAGCACCTTTCATCATCTGAAATGCCAGCATGAACCCGATGCCTCCCGCTTGTCCTGGGGTAGGTGTACAATCGATCCTCTTGACCCATCTTTCGAAGGATTTACCGGATGTTGCCGCGCCTTCCCGCCGTCACCCGTAGCTTGTCCCTGGCCGCCCTGTTGGTGGCCGGTCCAACCGTTGCGCTGGAATTGCCGTTGCCACCTGCCGGTGAAGATATCGTCGGCCAGGTCCAGGTGATCAAGGCCAAGTACGAAGACACCTTTGCCGACATCGGCACCGCCAATGACCTGGGCTACCTCGAAATGATCGCGGCCAACCCGGGCGTGGATCCATGGCTGCCGGGCGCTGGCACCGAGATCATCCTGCCGACCCGCTACATTCTGCCGCCAGGTCCGCGTGAAGGCATCGTCATCAACCTGGCCGAATACCGCATGTACTACTACCCGAAAGGGCAGAACGTGGTGCACACCTTCCCGCTGGGTATCGGTCGCGAAGGGTGGGGCTCGCCCATCGCCAACACCAAGATCACGGCCAAAACCCCTAATCCGACCTGGACACCACCCGCCTCGATCCGTGCCGAACACGCCGCCGACGGTGACATCCTGCCTGCCGTGGTGCCGGCCGGCCCGGACAACCCACTGGGGCCGTTCAAGTTCACCTTGGGTGTACCGGGTTACCTGATCCACGGTTCGAACAAGAAGTTCGGTATCGGCATGCGTACCAGCCATGGCTGCTTCCGTATGCTCAACAACAACGTGCTGGAACTTTCCAAGATGGTCCCGGTGGGTACGCCAGTACGTATCATCAACGAACCCTACAAGTTTGGCATCAGTGGCGGAAAGGTCTATCTCGAGGCTCATACACCGCTCGATGATCATGGCAATCCATCGGTGGTGGATAAACATACTGCGGTCATCAATGCTCTGCTCAAGCGCGAAGACCTGGCCAACAACTTGCGCATGAACTGGGACATGGTGCGCGACGTGGTGGCTGCCGAAGATGGCATGCCAGTGGAAATCGCGGTGCCGGTCAATGGTGGGACAGCGCCGATGGTTTCGAGCATTCCCCCGGAGCTGCAGTAAGGGGGATGTCTCTTTCGGGAGGTGCTCCCGTTAACCCGAATCGAGGCCTGCCTTAGTGCAGGCCTTTTTCGTTTTTGCCGTTTGCTTTTCAGGCGGGAATAAAAAAGCCGACCCACTAGTGGGTCGGCTCCATAACAATCCGTGAGGATTATTACTTGCGGCTGGCTTTGTCCAGCATGCGCAGAGCGCGCTCGTTGGCTTCGTCAGCGGTCTGCTGAGCCTTCTGAGCGGCAGCCAGAGCGTCATCAGCCTTACGGTAGGCTTCATCAGCACGAGCTTGAGCGCGAGCTGCTGCGTCTTCAGTCGCAGTCAGACGAGCTTCGGTTTCTTTGGATACGCTGCTGCAACCGGTAGCCAGAACTGCGGCCAGAGCCAGAGCAGAGAATTTCAGAACGTTGTTCATCGTGTTCCCCTTCAAGGACTTTCTATTAAAGAGCCATCTCTCGGAAAAGAGAAACTGGCCGGCGTACATAGTACCCATTACTTGTAGTAAGTAAACTGACTAAGCGCAAGAACTGCAAAAAAAATGTTGCCGCCCCCAAAAGGTGACAACCTTTGTATGGCATTTGTGAAAATTTTGCGCAGCGGCTGCAAGCATTTGTAGAGCGGGAACTTTTTGGTGAACTAATGGTGACTTTAACTGTCGGTCAGCGTCATAGGCCTAGAACACTGTGTACGCGGCCGCGAAGCGACCCGGCAGGGGTTATCTCGTACTTTTTCCCCGTGCCACCTTGAGCAATCCCGCTTCCGGCGCCTACTATTTGTAGGGTGCCCGCGCAGCAGAACGATTCGGATCGCCTTACGGTCCAAGGGGCAGGGGTGGCGTAGAGGTTCCTCCGCCGGAAACACCATCGGTTAAGGTAAGGGTCTGCCGACAGACCTGCGAGGAGTAGTGATGAGCGAAGCGTTGACCATCCACCATGACCAGGCCGGTCATCAGTTCGAGACCAATGTGGACGGTCACCGTGCCTATCTGACGTACATGGACTTGGGCAAGCAGACGCTGGATATCTACCGTACCTTCGTGCCCAATGCCCTACGGGGGCGAGGCATCGCTGCAGCGTTGACCGAGAAGGCGCTGGAATACGCCGAGGAGATGGGCTACACGGTGATCCCCTCCTGCTCCTACGTCGAACGCTACATGGAGCGTCAGCAACGTCAGTCGAGCAAGGCCTGAACGGTACAATCGAACACCGAACATGAAAACGCCGGGCAATGCCCGGCGTTTTCGTTTGCTTCCGATTGTCAGCCGCGCTGACGCTGAGGCAGGACATCCTTGAGCTTGGCGCGCATGCTGCGCAGGGCCTTCTCGGTGGCGCTCCAGTCGATGCAGGCATCGGTAATGGAAACACCGTATTGCAGCTCGTTCAGGTCCTTCGGAATTGCCTGGCAACCCCAGTTCAGGTGGCTTTCGACCATCAAGCCGATGATCGACTGGTTGCCTTCGAGGATCTGGTTGGCGACGTTCTCCATTACCAGCGGCTGCAGGGCCGGATCCTTGTTGGAATTGGCATGGCTGCAATCGACCATGATGTTGGCCTTGATCTTGGCCTTGGCCAGATCTTGTTCGCACAGGGCAACGCTGACCGAATCATAGTTGGGCTTGCCGTTGCCACCGCGCAGCACCACGTGGCCATAGGCGTTGCCCTTGGTGGTGACGATCGACACGCCACCTTCCTGGTTGATGCCCAGGAAGCGGTGAGGCTTGGAGACCGACTGCAGGGCATTGATAGCCACGGTCAGGCCGCCGTCGGTGCCATTCTTGAAGCCGACTGCCGAGGACAGGCCGGAGGCCATTTCCCGGTGGGTCTGGGATTCGGTGGTGCGGGCGCCGATGGCCGACCAGCTGATCAGGTCCTGCAGGTACTGCGGGGAGATCGGGTCGAGTGCCTCGGTGGCGGTGGGCAGGCCCATTTCGGCCAGGTCCAGCAGCAACTTGCGACCGATGTGCAGACCGTCCTGGATCTTGAAGGAGTCATCCAGGTAAGGGTCGTTGATCAGGCCTTTCCAGCCGACGGTGGTACGCGGCTTCTCGAAGTACACGCGCATCACCAGGTAAAGGGTGTCGGAAACTTCTTCGGCCAGCACCTTCAGGCGTTCGGCATACTCGTGGGCGGCTTTGATGTCGTGGATGGAGCAGGGGCCCACCACGACGAAGAGTCGATGGTCCTTGCCGTCGAGGATGTTGCGCACCACTTCTCGGCCGGCAGTCACGGTCTGCAGGGCCTTGGCGCTGAGGGGGAGTTCCTTCTTGAGCTGATCGGGGGTGATCAAAGTCTCGTTGGAGGCAACGTTAAGGTCGTCGATCGGTAAATCAGCCATCGTGTTACTCGTCAGGTCACGGGTGCCGGCCGCCAGCAATCCCCGTGCGGCCCAGCAGCAAGATTGTTCGCAACGGGGAGCCGAACCTTAGCGCGTTACAAGGTGGCTCGACAATGGGCTGCTCCCCGCCGGTACTGGGTTTTTACGACCAAGGCGTGATTTATTTGCAAGGTGGTACGGCCAGCTAAGGGGCGAGCGGATGCTTCTGCGTTCGAAAACCGAAGGGTTTAGGTGTAAAACCAAGTACCAGATTTCGGACAAGGAGCGCGTGTGGACACTCGCAACCCACGTATCGGCATTATCGGCAGCGGCGCCATCGGCGGTTTCTACGGGCTCATGCTTGCGCGGGCCGGTTTCGATGTGCATTTTCTGTTGCGCAGTGAATACCGCATCGTGCATGAGCATGGCATGGCCGTGGACAGCGCGGTTCACGGCCAATTGCACATGAAAGTGCAGGCCTACGCCTCGGCCGCCGACATGCCGCCCTGCGACTGGTTGCTGGTAGGCGCCAAGGCCACCAGCAACCGGGAGCTTGCACCGCTCATCCTCCAGGCCGCAGCCCCAGGTGCCAGGGTCGTGTTGTTGCAAAATGGCCTGGGCGTGGAGGAGCAGTTACGGCCGTCACTGCGCGCCGATATGCACTTGCTTGGCGGACTGTGCTTCATTTGCGTCAACCGCCAGGCACCTGGAGTGGTGTGCCATCAGGCGCTGGGCACGGTCAATCTGGGATACCACAGTGGTCCGGCCGAGGATCGAGGTGCCGCTATCGTTGCCCAAGGGGTGGCGCTGTTCCGGGCGGCGGGCATCGACTCCCTGGCCATGGATGACCTTGCTCAGGCCCGTTGGCAGAAGCTTGTATGGAATATGCCTTACAACGGTCTTTCGGTACTGCTTCAGGCCAGCACCACGGCACTGATGACGGACCCCGACAGTCGTGATCTGGTACGCGCGCTGATGGCTGAAGTGGTGCAGGGAGCCCAGGCTTGCGGCCATGACTTGCCGAATGGTTACGCCGAGCAACTGTTTCGCCTGACCGAAAAGATGCCTGATTACTGGCCAAGCATGTACCACGATCATGCCCAGCGGCGACCGCTCGAGTTGCAGGCGATCTATGCCGAACCGCTGGCACGTGCGCAAGCGGCTGGGTGTCATTTGCCGCAACTGCAGATGCTGTATCAGACCCTGGCCTTCATCGACCGTCGCAATCGCAGCGGCTGACCCCTCCAGGCCGGGCGCCGGCAGCGCGCCGGACGGCCAAGCGGTCGTACGCGGCGCTGCTAAGCTGAACCTTGCTCTGTCGTAACGGCAGTCGAGGAGGTCGAATGATTCATTCCATGCTGTATGCCACCGACCTCGGTGTATACGCGCCTTTTGTCATGCAGCACGCCTTGGCCCTGGCCCGGACATTCAACGCAGAGCTGTACGTGATCCATGCGGTGGAACCCATGGGCCAGTTCGCCGAGTCCCTGCTGCAGAGTTACCTCGACGAGCAGACCCTGGACGAGCTGCACAGCGAGGGTGTGAATACGGTCATGGCCAACATCGAGCAGCGGGTGTTGGAAAACTTTCGTGACGAACTAGGTGAAGAAGCGGACCTGGCCTTGATCCGGGCGGTGAGGGTGCGTCAGGGGGATCCGGCCCAGGTGATCATCGAGCAGGCTAAGCGCTTGAGCGTCGATCTGCTGATTTTCGGCAGTCACAGCCAGGGTGCAGGAGTGGATGTGCCGATCGGCCGCACTGCGGCGCGGTTGCTGCAACTGTCCCCGGTTCCGATCTACATGGTGCCGTTGGCGCAGCATTTGGGGCGTAGGAAAGGCTGAAACAGGGGGTAGGTCAAAACGAAGGCACGTAACAAAATAGTTCTAGTTTTATTTCGGGAACCACTAATATAGTTATATCTCATCGCTGCCTGCTGCCGGTGACCTACCGCTGATCCGAGGGAAACCTATGAAGCTTCAACAACTGCGCTATATCTGGGAAGTAGCGCACCATGACCTCAACGTCTCCGCGACAGCGCAGAGCCTCTATACCTCCCAGCCCGGGATCAGCAAACAGATCCGTCTGCTCGAAGACGAGCTCGGCGTCGAGGTCTTCGCCCGCAGCGGCAAGCATCTGACACGCGTCACTCCCGCCGGTGAGCGCATCATCAATACCGCCGGTGAAATCCTGCGAAAGGTCGAGAGCATCAAGCAGATCGCCCAGGAATTTTCCAACGAGAAAAAGGGCACCCTGTCCATCGCCACCACCCATACCCAGGCACGCTACGCGCTGCCGCCGGTGATCAGCAGTTTCATCAAGCAGTACCCTGAAGTCGCCCTGCACATGCATCAGGGTTCGCCCATGCAGATCGCCGAGATGGCTGCCGACGGCACCGTCGATTTCGCCATCGCCACCGAGGCGTTGGAGCTGTTCGGCGATTTGATCATGATGCCTTGCTACAAGTGGAACCGCTGCGTGGTGGTGCCTCAGGGGCATCCGCTGACCAAGCTGCCGAAGCTGACCCTCGAAGCGGTCGCCGAGTACCCGATCGTGACCTACGTGTTCGGTTTCACCGGACGTTCCAAGCTGGACGAGGCGTTCAATCACCGTGGCTTGACGCCGAAAGTGGTATTTACCGCCGCCGACGCCGACGTCATCAAGACATACGTACGCCTGGGGCTGGGCGTGGGCATCGTGGCCAAGATGGCTGTGGACACCAAGCTCGACAGCGACCTTGTGGCCCTGGACGCCAGCGAACTGTTCGAGGCCAGCATCACCAAGATCGGCTTCCGCCGTGGCACCTTCCTGCGTGGTTTCATGTGCGACTTCATCGAGAAATTCGCGCCGCACCTGACCCGCGAAGTGATGGCCAAGGCCATCCAGTGCCATAACAAGCAGGAGCTCGAAGAGCTGTTCGAAGGGGTCGAGCTGCCGGTGCATTGAGCTACAAGCTCCAAGCTACAAGCCACAAGAAAAAAGCGGTCCTCATGAGGGCCGCTTTTTTCTTGTGGCTTGTAGCTTGGAGCTTGTAGGGTCAGGCCTTGGTGATCAGGTTGCCGGCGTGCAGGCCGCATTCCTTCTGGGTCGACTCTTCCCACCACCAGCGACCTTCACGTTCGTGCTGGTTGGGCAGCACAGGGCGTGTGCACGGCTCGCAGCCGATGCTGATGAAGCCGCGCTCATGCAGGCTGTTGTAGGGCAGCTCGAGCATGCGGATATAGCCCCAGACTTCCTCGCTGGTCATCTGCGCCAGGGGGTTGAACTTGTAAAGGGTGCGCTCGGGTGTGGAAAACGCTGTGTCGATTTCCAGTGCTGCCACCTGGCTGCGAGTGCCGGGACTTTGATCGCGGCGCTGGCCGGTTGCCCACGCGCTCACGGTGGCCAGCTTGCGGCGCAGCGGCTCGATCTTACGGATGCCGCAGCATTCGCCATGGCCGTCCTTGTAGAAGCTGAACAGGCCTTTTTCCTTCACGAAAGGGTCGAGCAGGGCGCGGTCGGGGCTGAGGATCTCGATCGGCAGGTTGTACTGCTCGCGGACCTGGTCGATGAAGCGGTAGGTCTCCGGGTGCAGGCGACCAGTGTCAAGACTGAACACCTTGACCTGCTTGTTCAGCTTCCAGGCCATGTCGACCAGCACCACATCCTCGGCGCCGCTGAAGGAAATCCACAGGTCATCGCCGAAGTGCTCGAAGGCAAGCTTGAGGATCTCCTGGGGGGACTTGCTGGCATAGGTCGCGGCCAGGGCGGCGACGTCGAAGGGTTGGCTCATCAGGCGGTTTCCATCGTGTGTGTGGCGCTGTGCGCTCGTAGTGAGCCGATGGTAACAAAAAATGGAAGGTAGACGTTTGCCTTGAGGCGCCTCTTCGCGGTTCGGCCCGTGAAGAGGCGCCAACGGTCACAAGCTTTGCAGGGTTTCCATCAATACCCGCACCTTGGCGATGGACTCTTCGTACTCGGCCTGCCATTCGGAGTCGGCCACCACTGCGCCACCGCCCCAGCAGCAGACCTGACCTTTCTTGACCAACAGGCTGCGAATGGCGATGGAACTGTCCATCTCGCCCCGTACGTCCACGTACAGCAGCGAGCCGCAGTACAGCGCGCGGCGCGTCGGCTCGAGCTCGTCGATGATCTGCATGGCGCGGATTTTCGGGGCGCCGGTGATCGAGCCACCGGGGAAGCTGTCGCCGATCAGGTCCAGGGCATCCTTGCCGGCGGCCAGGCGCCCGGTGATGCTACTGACCAGGTGGTGGACGTTGGGGTAGCTTTCCAGGCTGAACAGCTCAGGCACCTTGACCGAGCCGATCTGGCAGGTGCGCCCCAGGTCGTTGCGCAGCAGGTCGACGATCATCAGGTTTTCCGAGCGATCCTTGGGGCTGTTCTGCAGCTCGGCGGCGTTGCGTGCGTCCTGCTGCGGATCGGCGGCGCGAGGGCGGGTGCCTTTGATCGGCCGGGTTTCAACCTGGCCCTGGCTTACCTGGATGAAGCGCTCCGGCGAGAAGCTCAGCAAGGCGCTGCCGTCGGCCAGCTGCTGATAGCCGGAGAACGGCGTCGGGCAGGCCTTGCGCAGCGCCTGATACGCCCGCCACGGGTCGCCTTGGCAGGGGGCGCGGAAACGCTGAGTCAGGTTGATCTGGTAGCAGTCGCCTGCCTGAATGTACGCCTGTACCTGATCGAACGCGTCCCGGTATTGCGTAGGATGCAGGTCACCGCGCATCGGCGCGAGCAAAGTGAAATCGCTTGCCTCATCGGCCTCAGGCGTTTCGAACAGCTCGATCAGGCGGGCGCGTTCGCCGGCCTCGAGGCTGGGGTGGAACACCAAGTGTGTCGTGCAGCGCAAATGATCACTGACCATGGCCCAGGCATACAGGCCCAGCTGCGCGTCCGGCAGGCCAAGGTCATCCTTAGCCTGGCTGGGTAAGTGCTCCAGGCGTCGACCGAAATCGTAGCTCAGGTAGCCGATCAGGCCGCCGGCGAACGGCAGTTCGATGCCGTCGGGCAACGTCGCGTGACCCAGATGAGCAAGAGCATCGCGAAGGCGTTGCAGATAGGCTCGGCCATCTTCTCCCGCCTCGGCTTGCAAATGCTGCAACGGCCAGGCGCTGAGCAGGTCGAAGCGACCACGCTCGGCGCCGGGGCGGGCACTGTCGAGCAGGATCGCGCCCGGCGCCTGACGCAGGCGGGCGAAATGGACAGCGGGGTCGATCTGATAGGGCAGGGGGTGGAGCGTACAGGTTGGCATCAGAGTGGACGGCGATGACAAAGCGAGGTGGGGGATTGTATTCGCCTGTGGGAGAAGCGCAAAGCTGTCGGGCGGAGAAGATGGCAGATGGCGAGGCTAGGCTCGTTCGCGACTGAGCCGGCTCCCACAGTAAAAGCGCTTGCACTGTGGGGGCCGGCGAAGCCTACGATGGGCTGCAAGGCAGCCCTGGGTTTATTGCGGGTGAACGTGCCCGAAGAGGCCTTGGGACACGCGTACGCGTTGCTCGGCGGTTTCCTTCACGCCGTCTTTGGCCAGCGCTTCCAGGTGCGCCTCGATGGCGTGGGTGCGCTGGGTCAGGCCGCAGTCGTTGGCGATCTGGATATTCAGACCCGGGCGGGCGTTGAGCTCGAGAATCAGCGGGCCTTTGTCCTGGTCCAGGACCATGTCGACCCCGATGTAGCCCAGGCCGCACAGTTCGTAGCAGCTGGCTGCCAGCTTCATGAAGCCATCCCAGTTCGGCAACTGCACGCCATCCACCGCGTTGGTGGTGTCCGGGTGCTTACTGATGATCTTGTTCAGCCAAGTGCCGCGCAGGGTCAGGCCGGTAGCCAGGTCCACGCCCACGCCGATCGCACCCTGGTGCAGGTTGGCCTTGCCGCCTGACTGGCGGGTCGGCAGGCGCAGCATGGCCATCACTGGGTAGCCCATCAGCACGATGATGCGAATGTCCGGCACCCCTTCATAGCTGATGCTCTTGAAGATCTGGTCCGGGGTGACTCGATACTCGATCAGCGCGCGGTCGCGGTGCCCTCCGAGCGAATAGAGCCCGGTGAGGATGCTGGAGATCTGATGCTCGATCTCCTCGTGGCTGATGATCTTGCCCGACACCGTGCGGTAACGGTCCTCGAAGCGGTCGGCGATCACCATGATGCCGTCACCACCGGCCCCCTGGGCCGGTTTGATGACGAAATCGTTGCGGTTGCCGATGATCTGGTCGAGTTTCTCGATCTGCTTTTCGGTCTCGATGATGCCGTACATCTCCGGCACATGGATGCCGGCCTTGATCGCACGCTCCTTGGTGATGATCTTGTCGTCGACGATCGGGTACAGGTGGCGCTTGTTGTACTTCAGGACGTAGTCCGCGTTGCGCCGGTTGATACCCATGATGCCCCGGGCCTCCAGGGCTTTCCAGGTCTTGATCAGTCCGAACATCAGGCGTCAGCCTTCACGAAAGCCTTGAAGCGAACGAGCTCGGTCAGGCGGTAGCCGCGGTAGCGACCCATCGCCAGCATGAAGCCCACCAGGATCAGCAGTACGGCCGGGAAGGTGAAGACGAAGTACACCAGCTCCGGCACCATCATCAGCAGGTGCGCCAGCGAAGCAGCGAACAGGGTGCCGATGGCCACCTTCATGGCATGGCCGCCGCCACGCTCTTCCCAGGTGATCGACAGGCGTTCGATGGTCATGGTCAGGATCACCATTGGGAACAGGGCCACCGAGAGGCCGCGTTCCAGGCCCAGCTTGTGACTGAACAGGCTGATGGCGGCGATCAGGACCACGACGAAGGTCAGCACCACCGACAGGCGCGGGAGCATCTGCAGCTTCAGGTGTTCAAGGTACGAGCGCAGCGACAGACCCAGGGCGGTGATCACCGTGAACAGCATGATGCCAAAGCCCAGCTGGGTTTCGCGGAAGGCCAGGGCGATCAGGACCGGGGTGAAGGTGCCGAGGGTCTGGATGCCGATCAGGTTGCGCAACACCAGGATCACCAGCACGCCGATCGGGATCATCACCATGATCATGAAGGTCTGCTGGGTCTGCAGGGGCAGGCCGTACAAGGAGTATTCCAGGAAGTCGGCGTCGGTGTTCTCGTCGGTCAGCTTGGCCAGGCGGATGGCGTTCATCTCGCTGTTGTTCATGCTGAAGGTGACGTTGGCTTTCTTGCCGCCATCGACGGTGATCAGGTTGTCATCACCGGTCCACCACAGCAGGCGATCGCTGGGCAGCCCCTGTTCGCCGGTATCGGGATTGAAGTACAGCCAGTCGTTGCCGTTGAAGCTGCGCAGCCACAGTTCGGGTGTTTGCGGGGTGTCGGCAACCAGGCGGATGGTGTGGACTTTCTCCATCGGCACGTGGGCGATGGACAGCAGCAAGTCGATGACTTGGGCTTTCTTCATCGACGAGGTATCGCCGGCCAGCAGCAGCTTGACGTTGTCGTCGTTGAGGTTGTTGACCCGCTTGATGGTCTCGCTGACGAAGGTCTCGACATCGGCCGAATGCTGGCGGATCGGTGCCATCAGCGCTTCAGCGGCGATCTTCTCAGGGCCTTCGACCGCCAGGCTGTCGCGGAAGGTCGGGCCTTTGACCGTGGTCTTCTCGTTGCTGTAGCGCTTGGTCAGCACCAGGCGGTAGTAAAGGGTCTGGTTGCCGCTGGCTCGGCGGGCCGACCAGGTCACCTTGCGGTTGCCGTCGGCGCGGTTGACGCTCACCCCATAGTTGTTGGAGATGAAGCTCTCGTTGAGGCTGACATAGTCACGGTTCAGGGGGGGCACGAACATCTGCACCTTGACCGGGTCCTTCGAGTTGGCGACGAACTCGACCTTGGCGTCGATGTTCCACAAATCGTCGGTTTCATCCTCGGTCACCGGGATGCCAAGGATGAAGATCTGATAGGCCGTGACCAGCACGCCCAGGAGCACCAGGACGGTGATCAGGACTTTCAGGTGAAGGGTAAGAGAGCGCATCGGAATTACTCTGCGGTGGGAGCTTTGGTGGCGCAGGCAGGTTTGCCGGCCGCGTATTTAAGGCTTGGGTCGACCAGCGCGTCAAAGTGCTTGAGCGCCTCGGAACCAATGAGCAACGGGAACTGGAAGGCACTGCGGTCGGTGAGGTTGACCTCGATGGTGCGCCTGGCCTGACCCATGCAGATATCCAGTTCGATAACCGGGCGGGCGGTGTAGGCCTTGCCTTCGTCGGGGTTGTAGTCGCCGGCCCGGCGCTTGATCTTGCTGACGCGGGCCAAGGGACGCTCGATCGGATGCGAATGGGCAGCATCGATGGCCAGGTAGAAACGTACCCAGCTTTCGCCGTTGCGCTTGAAGCGCTTGATGTCTCGGGCACTCAGGGACGCGGTCTTGGCGCCAGTGTCGAGTTTGGCCGCCACCTCCAGATCAAGATCGGAAAGGCGTGCATATTCATTCAGGCCGTACACGGTCTTTTCTCCCGCCTGGCCAAGGGCCGGCAGCAGGGCGAGGCAGAACAGCAATGAAGCGGGTGTAAGTCTCATAAATCCTGGCGCGGTGCTGTGCGGGTTCGGGGCAAGGCGACTGGCAAGTACTGCGCAAGCTTCCTCGTTCATCTGTCAACACGCTGAAAAGGTTGGCAGACACACTATCCATACTCCCTTGGGAGGCGCGGCATTCTATCACGCCGACAGTTGGACGCCAGCGCGCCGCGATCTGACAGCAGGTGTATCGGGTAAGTTCGTTCTTAGACGATTGTCGACAATATTGATTTTGTCTTTGACTCCATTGCTCCGTTTAGCTAGCTTTGGCGCTATTGAAACGCAAGGTGTCGACAATATGTTGGATGCAAGCCAAGCGCTCCTGTCTGCGTCGGATGAGTCGGAAACGCTCTCGGAGAACGTCTTCCGGCGTATCCAGGCGGCCATCGTCAAAGGCGAGATCGCCCCGGGCAGCAAGATCTCCGAACCGGAACTGGCTCGCACCTATGGGATAAGCCGTGGCCCGTTGCGCGAGGCCATTCACCGTCTGGAAGGCCAGCGCTTGCTGGTTCGGGTTCCGCATGTCGGCGCCCGGGTGGTGTCGCTCAATCACGCCGAACTCATCGAGCTGTACGAAATCCGTGAATCGCTTGAAGGCATGGCTTGTCGTTTGGCTGCCGAGCGTATGAGCCTAGCCGAGATCGATGAGTTGCGCCGGGTACTGGACACCCACGAGCGCGACGCGGCGTTCCAGGCCGGCGTCGGCTACTACCAGCAGGAAGGCGATTTCGACTTCCACTACCGGATCATCCAGGGCAGCGGCAACCAGACCCTGGTCAAGATGCTCTGCGGCGAGCTGTACCAGCTGGTGCGCATGTACCGCATCCAGTTCTCCGCCACGCCCAATCGTCCACGCCAGGCGTTCGCCGAACACCATCGCATTCTCGATGCCATTGCCGACCGTGACGGCGAGCTGGCCGAACTCCTGATGCGTCGCCACATCGGCGCATCCAAGCGCAACATCGAGCGTCACTACCAAGGCGCCGACAACAATAGCCCACGAGGTGAGTCATGACTTTGAAGAGCACGCCCGGCCAGCGTTTCCGTGACGCGGTTGCCGCCGAACATCCGTTGCAGGTGGTCGGGACCATCAATGCCAATCATGCCCTGCTGGCCAAGCGTGCCGGCTTCAAGGCCATCTACCTCTCCGGCGGCGGTGTCGCGGCGGGCTCCCTGGGCCTGCCTGACCTGGGCATCAGCGGCCTGGATGATGTGCTGACCGACGTGCGCCGGATCACCGATGTGTGCGACCTGCCGTTGCTGGTGGATGTCGACACCGGTTTCGGTGCATCGGCTTTCAACGTAGCCCGTACCGTGCGCTCGATGATCAAGTTCGGCGCGGCGGCCATTCATATCGAGGACCAGGTCGGCGCCAAGCGCTGCGGCCACCGCCCGAACAAGGAAATCGTCACCCAGCAGGAAATGGTCGACCGCATCAAGGCCGCGGTGGATGCCCGCACCGATGACAGCTTCGTGATCATGGCTCGTACCGACGCTCTGGCCGTCGAAGGCCTGAACGCCGCCCTGGACCGCGCCGCCGCCTGCATCGAGGCCGGTGCCGACATGATCTTCCCCGAGGCGATCACCGAGCTTTCGATGTACAAGACCTTCGCTGACCGCGTGAAGGCGCCGATCCTGGCCAACATCACCGAATTTGGCGCCACGCCGCTGTACACCACCGAAGAGCTGGCCTCGGTCGATGTCTCGCTGGTGCTGTACCCGCTGTCGGCCTTCCGGGCCATGAACAAGGCAGCCGAGAACGTCTATACCGCACTGCGCCGCGACGGTACCCAGAAGAACGTTGTCGACACCATGCAAACGCGCATGGAGCTCTACGATGCCATCGGCTATCACGCCTTCGAGCAAAGCCTCGATGCGCTGTTCGCCCAGAAGAAAGGCTGAAGGTTCGAGGCTGTGCAGGAGTGAGCGGCCGGTTCGCAGGTAAGACCGCTCCCACAGGGTTTTCGCTGATGCTCGATGATGCGCCGGACCTGCAGGAGTGGGTTTCACCCCACGAATGAGGCCGGCACAGGCAACCGAATTAGCCAGCAAGATTTCGATAACAAATTCAAGAAAGGAGAACACACCATGGCCGAAGCAAAAGTACTCAGTGGCGCAGGCCTGCGTGGCCAGGTGGCCGGCCAGACCGCGCTGTCGACCGTTGGCCAGGCCGGTGCCGGCCTGACCTACCGTGGCTACGATGTCCGCGATCTGGCGGCCGGTGCCGAATTCGAAGAAGTCGCCTACCTGCTGCTGTACGGCGAGCTGCCGACCAAGGCAGAGCTGGCTGATTACAAACGCAAGCTCAAAGGCCTGCGCGAGCTGCCCCAGGCCCTCAAGGAAGTGCTCGAACGCATCCCCCGCGACGCCCACCCGATGGACGTGATGCGCACCGGCTGCTCGGTACTGGGCACCTTGGAGCCTGAACTGACCTTCGAGGCCCAGCGCGAGAAGACCGACCGCCTGCTGGCCGTCTTCCCGGCGATCATGTGCTACTGGTACCGCTTCACCCACCATGGCGTACGCATCGATTGCACCAGCGACGAAGACACCCTGGGCGGCCACTTCCTGCACCTGCTGCATGGCAAGAAGCCGAGCGAGCTGCACGTCAAGGTGATGAATGTCTCGCTCATTCTCTACGCCGAGCACGAGTTCAACGCCTCGACCTTCACCGCCCGTGTCTGCGCCTCGACCCTGTCGGACCTGTATTCGTGCATCACTGCAGCCATCGGTTCGCTGCGCGGCCCGCTGCACGGCGGCGCGAACGAAGCGGCCATGGAGCTGATCGAGCGCTTCCAGAGCCCGCAGGAGGCCGTTGCCGAGCTGCTGCGCATGCTTGAGCGCAAGGACAAGATCATGGGCTTTGGCCATGCGATCTACAAAGAGTCCGATCCGCGCAACGAGGTCATCAAGGGCTGGTCGAAGCAGTTGGCCGACGAAGTGGGTGACACCGTGCTGTACCCGGTCTCCGAAGCGATCGACAAGACCATGTGGGAGCAGAAGCGCCTGTTCCCCAACGCCGACTTCTACCATGCCTCGGCGTACCACTTCATGGGCATCCCGACCAAGCTGTTCACTCCGATCTTCGTCTGCTCGCGCCTGACCGGCTGGGCTGCGCACGTCTTCGAACAGCGCGCCAACAACCGCATCATCCGTCCGAGTGCCGAGTACGTTGGCGTCGAGCAACGCAAGTTCGTGCCCATCGAGCAGCGTTGAAACAGAGCGCTCCGCGTTCCCAGCAGGAGAGGAGCAAGCCCGCTCCTGCAGGGGTGGTGCCCGCTTAGGTAAACCGTGACCGAGCCTGATAACGATATGAACACCGCATTTCGCAAGAACCTACCAGGCACCGACCTGGACTACTTCGACGCCCGCGCGGCCGTCGAGGCGATCAAGCCCGGCGCCTACGATGGCCTGCCGTACACTTCCCGCGTGCTCGCCGAGAACCTGGTGCGCCGTTGCGATCCGGCTACCCTCAACGCTTCCCTGGAGCAGCTGATCGAGCGCAAGCGCGATCTGGACTTCCCATGGTTCCCGGCGCGCGTGGTCTGCCACGACATTCTCGGACAGACCGCCCTGGTCGACCTGGCGGGCCTGCGTGATGCCATCGCCGAAAAAGGCGGTGACCCGGCCCAGGTCAACCCGGTGGTGCCGGTGCAATTGATCGTCGATCACTCCCTGGCGGTGGAATGCGGTGGTTTCGACCCGCAGGCATTCGAAAAGAACCGCGCCATCGAAGATCGCCGCAACGAAGACCGTTTCCACTTCATCAACTGGACCAAGAAGGCGTTCAAGAACGTCGATGTGATCCAGCCGGGCAACGGCATCATGCACCAGATCAACCTGGAGAAGATGTCCCCGGTCATCCACAACGATCATGGCGTGGCCTACCCGGACACCTGTGTCGGCACCGACAGCCATACTCCGCACGTCGATGCGCTGGGCGTGATCGCCATCGGCGTCGGTGGCCTGGAAGCCGAGAACGTCATGCTCGGCCGCGCCTCCTGGATGCGCCTGCCGGAAATCGTCGGCGTCGAACTGACCGGCAAGCTGCAACCGAACATCACCGCCACCGACCTGGTCCTGGCGCTGACCGAATTCCTGCGCAAGCAGAAAGTGGTCGGTGCCTACCTGGAGTTCCATGGTGAAGGTGCCCGCGCCCTGACCCTGGGGGATCGCGCCACCATTTCCAACATGGCGCCGGAGTACGGCGCGACGGCGGCGATGTTCGCCATCGACCAACAGACCATCGATTACCTCAAGCTGACCGGCCGTGAAGAGCAACAGGTCAGGCTGGTGGAAACCTATGCCAAGACCGCCGGCCTGTGGGCCGACAGCCTGGCCAAGGCCGAATACGAGCGTGTCCTGAGCTTTGATCTCTCGAGCGTGGTGCGCAACATGGCTGGCCCGTCCAACCCCCACGCCCGCGTCGCGACCAGCGACCTGGCCGCCAAGGGGATCGCCGGTGCCTGGGAGCAAGTCCCCGGGCAGATGCCAGACGGTGCGGTGATCATCGCTGCCATCACCAGCTGCACCAACACCAGCAACCCGCGCAATGTGATCGCTGCAGGCCTGCTGGCGCGCAATGCCAACAAGCTGGGCCTGACCCGCAAGCCGTGGGTCAAGTCCTCCTTGGCGCCAGGCTCCAAGGCCGTGCAGCTGTACCTGGAAGAAGCCGGGCTGGAGAAGGAGCTGGAGCAACTGGGCTTTGGCATCGTCGCCTTCGCCTGCACTACCTGCAACGGCATGTCCGGTGCGCTGGACCCCAAGATCCAGCAGGAAATCATCGACCGCGACCTGTATGCCACCGCCGTGCTGTCCGGCAACCGCAACTTCGATGGGCGCATCCACCCGTATGCCAAGCAGGCGTTCCTGGCTTCGCCGCCCCTGGTCGTGGCCTACGCCATCGCCGGCACCATCCGCTTCGACATCGAGAAGGACGTGCTGGGTGTGGTCGATGGCAAGGAAATCCGTCTGAAGGATATCTGGCCGAGCGATGCGGAAATCGACGCCGTGGTCCAGGCAGCGGTCAAGCCGGAGCAGTTCCGCAAGGTGTACATCCCGATGTTCGCCATCGAGCAGGACACCGGGCCGAAGGTTGCGCCGCTGTACGACTGGCGTCCAATGAGCACCTACATCCGCCGCCCGCCGTACTGGGAAGGTGCCCTGGCTGGCGAGCGCACGCTGCGTGGCATGCGCCCGCTGGCGCTGCTGCCGGACAACATCACCACCGACCACCTGTCGCCGTCCAACGCCATCATGCTCGACAGCGCTGCGGGTGAGTACCTGGCGAAAATGGGCCTGCCGGAAGAGGACTTCAACTCCTACGCCACCCACCGCGGTGATCACCTGACCGCCCAGCGCGCCACCTTCGCCAACCCCAAGCTGTTCAACGAGATGGTGCGCAAGGAAGACGGCAGCGTGAAACAGGGTTCGCTGGCGCGCATCGAGCCGGAAGGCAAGGTGACCCGCATGTGGGAAGCCATCGAGACCTACATGGAGCGCAAGCAGCCGTTGATCATCGTTGCCGGCGCCGACTACGGCCAGGGCTCATCCCGTGACTGGGCGGCCAAGGGCGTGCGGCTGGCCGGGGTCGAGGCGATCGTCGCCGAAGGCTTCGAGCGCATCCACCGCACCAACCTGGTGGGTATGGGCGTGTTGCCGCTGGAGTTCCTGCCGGGCACCAACCGCAAGACCCTGGACCTGGATGGCAGCGAGACCTATGACGTGCTTGGCGCGCGTACCCCGCGTGCGACCCTGACCCTGGTGGTGACCCGTCGTAACGGCGAGCGCCTCGAGGTGCCGGTGACCTGCCGTCTGGATACCGCCGAGGAAGTGTCGATCTACGAGGCGGGTGGTGTGCTGCAGCGCTTTGCCCAGGACTTCCTGGAAGCGACCGCCTAAACAGGAGCAGCACGGTCCTTGTGGGAGCGGGTTTGCCCGCGAAGCGTTCGATCAGGCAACACTGTTGCCCGTGCTCACGCTTTGGCGAGTAAACGTGCTCTCACAGGGGCGTGCAAACAGGAATTCGAACATGGCACATGTACCGCAAGTCAAGATTCCCGCAACGTACATCCGTGGCGGCACCAGCAAAGGCGTGTTCTTCCGTCTTCAAGACCTGCCCGAGCGCGCCCAGCAACCGGGCCCGGCGCGCGACGCGCTGCTGCTGCGGGTGATCGGTAGCCCCGACCCCTACGGCAAGCAGATCGACGGCATGGGCGGCGCCACTTCCAGCACCAGCAAGACGGTCATCCTCGCGCGCAGCACTCGCCCTGAGCATGACGTCGACTACCTGTTCGGCCAGGTCTCCATCGACAAGGCGTTCGTCGACTGGAGCGGCAATTGCGGCAACCTGTCGGCCGCTGTCGGTTCCTTCGCCATCAGCGCAGGCCTGGTGGATACGGCGCGCATTCCGCGCAACGGCATCGCCACCGTGCGCATCTGGCAGGCCAACATCGGCAAGACCATCATCGCCCATGTGCCGATCACTGACGGCGAGGTGCAGGAGACTGGTGATTTCGAGCTCGACGGCGTGACCTTCCCGGCAGCCGAGGTGCAGCTGGAGTTCCTCGATCCGGCTGCCGACGAGGAGGGCGGCGGTGGTTCGATGTTCCCCACCGGCAATCTGGTCGATGATCTGGAGGTACCGGGTGTCGGGACCTTAAAGGCGACCTTGATCAATGCCGGTATCCCGACCATCTTCGTCAATGCTGCCGATATCGGTTACACCGGCACCGAGCTGCAGGATGCCATCAACGGCGATTCTGCCGCGCTGATGCGCTTCGAGACACTCCGCGCCTATGGCGCAGTGCGCATGGGGCTGATCGAGCATGTCGACCAGGCGGTGGGGCGCCAGCACACGCCGAAGGTCGCCTTCGTCGCGCCGCCGGTGTCGTACACCGCGTCCAGCGGCAAGCCTGTCGAGGCGGGCGATGTCGACCTGCTGGTGCGCGCGCTGTCGATGGGCAAGCTGCACCACGCCATGATGGGGACTGCAGCGGTGGCGATTGGCACTGCCGCGGCGATTCCGGGCACGCTGGTCAATCTCGCCGCTGGCGGCGGCGAGCGCAGCGCTGTGCGGTTCGGTCATCCCTCTGGCACCTTGCGGGTTGGGGCCGAGGCGCGCAAGGTGGACGGTGAATGGACCGTGACCAAAGCGATCATGAGCCGCAGTGCTCGCGTGTTGATGGAAGGCTGGGTGCGCGTGCCTGGCGATAGCTTCTAGCACGTCGTTGGCGCTCGGCTTGCGTTGAGAAGGGGCTGCGCTGCGGCCCCCTATTCAAGGGAGCAGACAATGAGCGCCAACGTAGACCTCAACGACCGCCCGGACTACGACCGGGTCCTGCAGACCATCGCCGACTACGTACTCGACTACCAGGTCGAGTCGGTCGAAGCCCTGGATACCGCCCGCAACTGTCTGATGGACACCCTGGGCTGCGGCTTGCTGGCGCTGCGCTTTCCTGAATGCACCAAGCACCTCGGCCCGCTGGTGGAGGGCACCGTGGTCCCTCATGGCGCAAGGGTGCCCGGTACGGCCTACCGGCTGGACCCGGTCAAGGCTGCCTGGGACATCGGCTGTACCGTGCGTTGGCTGGATTACAACGACACCTGGCTGGCCGCCGAATGGGCCCATCCCTCCGATAACCTGGGCGGCATCCTTGCGGTTGCCGACCACCTTTCGCAAAAACGCGTGGCCAACGGTGAATCGCCGCTGACCATGCGCACGGTGCTCGAAGCCATGGTCATGGCACACGAGATCCAGGGGGTGCTGGCCTTGGAAAACGCCTTCAATCGCGTCGGCCTCGATCACGTGGTACTGGTCAAGGTTGCCTCCACGGCAGTGTGCGCCAAACTGATGGGCGCCAATCGGGCGCAATTGCTCTCGGCCTTGTCCCATGCCTTCGTCGATGGCCAGGCGCTGCGGACGTACCGTCATGCGCCCAATGCCGGCTCGCGCAAGTCGTGGGCGGCGGGCGACGCCTCCAGTCGGGGAGTGCGCCTGGCCGATATCGCCATGCGTGGCGAGATGGGCGTACCGGGCGTACTCACGGCGTCGCAGTGGGGCTTTTACGATGTCTCGTTCAGCCATACCAACAAGGACTTGGCGCTCAAGCCCGTCGACCAGCGCACGTTGCGTCTCCCTCAAGCGTTCGGCACTTATGTCATGGAGAACGTGCTGTTCAAGATCAGCTTCCCGGCCGAATTCCACGCGCAGACGGCCTGTGAGGCTGCCGTGACGCTGCACCCGCAGGTGCGCAATCGCCTGCACGAAGTCGATCGCATCGTCATCACCACCAACGAGTCGGCGATCCGCATCATCTCCAAGGTCGGCCCCTTGGCCAATGCGGCCGATCGTGACCACTGCCTGCAATACATGACTGCAGTACCGCTGATCTTCGGCAACCTGGTAGCTGAGCACTACGAGGACGCATTCCATGCTGCCCACCCCAGCATCGATCGCTTGCGCGAGAAGATGGAAGTGGTCGAGGAGCCGCGCTTCAGCCGGGAATACCTGGAGGCGGACAAGCGCTCCATTGCCAATGGGCTGCAGGTGTTTTTCAAGGACGGGACCCATACCGCCCAGGTGGTGGTGGAGTACCCGATCGGCCATCGGCGGCGGCGCGGGGAGGGCATACCGCTGTTGGAGGCCAAGTTCAGGGAGAACCTGGCGACGCGGTTCGTGCATCAGCGCTGTGATGAGATCTTTGCCTTGTGCAAGGATCAGGCGAGGCTGGAAGGCACAGCGGTGCAGCGGTTTGTCGATCTCTTTGTGATGTGAGCGCGCCTTGCCAGCCTCTCGCGGGTAAACCCGCACGTTGTTCCATCTGCTTGTGCCCGCCAGGCGTCCAGGGCAGTCAATGCAAGGCCCACAAAAAAGCCCCGGCATCTCTGCCGGGGCTTCTTCTTACAGCGTGTAGCTTACAGCTTGCCGCTCATTACGCCTGGACCACTGGGATCTTGGCGTTGGCCGCCGCTTCGCGGAACTCGGCGATTTGGTCGAAGCTCAGGTAGCGGTAGACGTCGGCAGCCATGCTGTCGATGTCCTTGGCGTACTGCAGGTACTCTTCAACGGTCGGCAGCTTGCCGAGGATCGAGGCAACTGCGGCCAGCTCGGCCGAAGCCAGGTAGACGTTGGTGGCGTCGCCCAGACGGTTCGGGAAGTTACGGGTCGAGGTGGAGACCACGGTCGAACCGGTCTGTACACGTGCCTGGTTACCCATGCACAGCGAGCAGCCTGGCATTTCCATGCGCGCACCGGCTTTGCCGTAGATGCCGTAGTAGCCTTCCTCGGTCAGCTGGTGGGCGTCCATCTTGGTTGGCGGGGCCAGCCACAGACGGGTTGGAATGCCACCCTTGACCTTGTCCAGCAGCTTGCCTGCAGCGCGGAAGTGACCGATGTTGGTCATGCACGAACCGATGAACACTTCGTCGATCTTGTCGCCGGCGACGGTCGACAGCAGACGGGCGTCGTCCGGGTCGTTCGGCGCGCAGAGCACTGGCTCCTTGACGTCGGCCAGGTCGATCTCGATGACCGCAGCGTACTCGGCGTCGGCATCGGCGGACAGCAGCTGAGGCTTGGCCAGCCAGGCCTCCATCGCCTGCGCGCGGCGCTCCAGGGTACGGGCATCACCGTAGCCTTCGCTGATCATCCAGCGCAGCAGGGTGATGTTGGACTTCAGGTACTCGGCGATCGACTCTTCCGGCAGTTTGATGGTGCAACCGGCGGCGGAACGCTCGGCCGAGGCGTCGGACAGCTCGAAGGCTTGTTCGACGGTCAGCTCATTGAGGCCTTCGATCTCCAGGATGCGACCGGAGAAGATGTTCTTCTTGCCCTTCTTCTCGACAGTCAGCAGGCCCTGCTGGATGGCGTAGTAAGGGATGGCGTGGACCAGGTCACGCAGGGTGATGCCAGGCTGCAGCTTGCCCTTGAAGCGAACCAGTACCGACTCTGGCATGTCCAGCGGCATGACGCCGGTGGCAGCGGCGAAGGCGACCAGGCCGGAACCGGCCGGGAAGGAAATGCCGATCGGGAAGCGGGTGTGCGAGTCGCCACCGGTGCCGACGGTGTCAGGCAGCAGCATGCGGTTCAGCCAGCTGTGGATGATGCCGTCGCCTGGACGCAGGGACACGCCGCCACGGGTACGGATGAAATCCGGCAGGGTGTGGTGGGTGTTGACGTCGATCGGCTTCGGATAGGCCGCGGTGTGGCAGAACGACTGCATGACCAGATCGGCGGAGAAGCCCAGGCAGGCGAGGTCTTTGAGCTCGTCGCGGGTCATCGGGCCGGTGGTGTCCTGGGAACCGACGGTGGTCATCTTCGGCTCGCAGTAGGCACCTGGACGCACGCCCTGGCCTTCTGGCAGACCGCAAGCGCGGCCGACCATCTTCTGCGCCAGGGTGAAGCCCTTGCCGGTGTCGGCAGGCTGCTCTGGCTTCTTGAACAGATCCGAAGCGCCCAGGCCCAGTTCGGCACGGGCTTTCTCGGTCAGGCCACGGCCGACGATCAGCGGGATACGGCCGCCAGCGCGGACTTCATCCAGCAGGACTTCGGTTTTCAGCTCGAAGGTGGTGACCAGCTCGTCGCTGCCATGGCGGCGTACTTCACCTTTGAATGGATAGACGTCGATGACGTCGCCCATGGCCAGGTTGGTGCAGTCGAATTCGATCGGCAGGGCGCCGGCGTCTTCCATGGTGTTGTAGAAGATCGGGGCGATCTTGGTGCCGAAGCAGAAGCCGCCGGCGCGCTTGTTCGGCACGTACGGGATGTCGTCGCCGAAGAACCACAGCACCGAGTTGGTGGCCGATTTACGCGAGGAACCGGTACCGACCACGTCACCGACATAGGCGACCGGGAAGCCCTTGGCCTTGACCGCTTCGATCTGGGCCAGTGGGCCGACCGAGCCAGGCTGCTGCGGCTCGATGCCGTCACGGGCCATCTTCAGCATGGCCAGGGCGTGCAGTGGGATGTCAGGGCGCGACCAGGCGTCCGGGGCAGGGGACAGGTCGTCGGTGTTGGTTTCGCCAGGCACCTTGAACACGGTCAGGGTGTACTTGTCGGCGATGGCCGGGCGGGCGGTGAACCATTCGCCGGCAGCCCAGGATTCCAGGACGGCTTTGGCGTGAGCGTTGCCGGCCTTGGCTTTTTCAGCCACATCGTGGAAGGCATCGAACATCAGCAGGGTGTGCTTGAGCTGTTCGGCCGCGACGGCGCCCAGTTCGGCGTCATCCAGCAGCGCGACCAGCGTCTCGATGTTGTAGCCGCCCTGCATGGTGCCCAGCAGCTCGGTGGCATGCTTGCGGTCGATCAGCGGGGATTTGGCTTCGCCCTTGGCGATGGCGGAGAGGAAAGCGGCCTTGACGTAGGCGGCTTCGTCGACTCCTGGGGGAACGCGGTGGGTGATCAGGTCTACGAGGAAGGCTTCTTCGCCGGCCGGCGGGTTTTTCAGCAGCTCGACCAGGCCTGCAGTTTGTTCGGCGTTAAGCGGCTGGGGCACGATGCCCAGGGCGGCACGCTCTTCGATGTGTTTGCGGTAGGCTTCAAGCACAGTTATTACCCTCATCAGTGGTCCCTAAAGGGGAGTCCGGGACGCTCATCCAGCATTCTTTGCACCCATGCGCAATGACGGCTTTGTGGGCCGCCCAGCCAGGGTCGCAGAGAATCCTTACAGAAGCTGCTTTCAAAGTTTTACGCCTGTAGAACGGTGAGCTGATGAGGGCTGGCGCGGGCCATGCACGGTGGCATGCCCCGGCCAACGCTGTTCTACCGGATGAACTGTGCTCGTGACGCTTTGAAAACAGCTTCCAACGGACATTGGTGCCTTGAAAAGGCGGTGTGATTCTACGGGAAAAAAAGGGCGAACGTAAGGCGGCGCATACGACTTTAACGAGTGACCCTGCTTAGACAAAGGGCTAACATTGACGGGTGTTCCACCGCCAGGCTGTTGTCTGTACATGTCCAACCACTCCATCAAAACCCCTTGCGTAGGGCTCTGTTCCACGGTCTATGGCGACCTGGTATGCCGGGGTTGCAAGCGCTTTCATCATGAAGTGATCCACTGGAACGGCTACGACGAGGACGAAAAACGTGCCGTCTGGCAGCGCCTGGAGCAATTGCTGGTGCAGGTGATGATGGCCAAGCTGGAAGTGTTCGACAAACAACGCCTGCGCCAGCAACTGGAGCAACGTTCGATTCGTTTTCTGGCGCACCAGTCCGAGTATTGCTGGGCCTATCAGTTGATCGCCCGCGGCGCGCGCATGATCCGGGACCTGGAAGCCTACGGCATGGCCTTGCTGCCAGAGTTTCGCGACTGGGAGCTGCCGCAGTTGCGCGATGCCATTGACCGGGAGTTTTTCTTGCTTTCCGAAGCGCACTACCAACGCTACATCGCGCCGTCCTTTCTCAAGCAGGCGCTGGGTTAGCCCGCCGACCGCGAGCAGGGGCGCCGCGCAGGCGCCCGTCCAGCGAACTCAGTCGCCGCTGTATTCGCAGCCGCTGGTGCAGGTTTCATGGATGCGGACCTTCGACAGCTCCGGCAGCAGGGGCTTGACCTGGTCCCAGATCCACTTGGCGATCACTTCGCTGGTGGGGTTCTCCAGGCCCGGAATGTCGTTCAGGTAGTTGTGATCCAACTGTTCGTAGATCGGCTTGAAGATCGCCTTGATCTCGGCGAAGTCGCGGATCCAGCCGGTGTGAGGGTCGAGCGGCCCGGTCAGGTGCAGACCGACCTTGAACGAATGGCCATGCAGGCGACCGCACTTATGCCCGGCGGGAACGTTGGGCAGGCGGTGGGCCGATTCGAAAGTAAATTCTTTGAAGATTTCCACGCTTTAGAGACTCTTGAAAACAATGCTGGCGTGCAGTTTATCAGCATGCCCGTTACAAGGCTTGCAGCTGTTCATGCAGCCGCCCGGTGGTGATCAGCTCCAGCAGTTCGTCGCCTAGGCGCCGGCTCTCGGCAATGGCCTTGTACCAGTAACGCTTTCGCGCAGGTGCATCGTCCATGAAGCGTTTGAAGTCGTTGCGGTCTGGCAGCTTGCCGTAGGGCAGAGCGGCCAGGTACTGGGGCGATGGCGTCATCAGCAGCACGTTCTGCAGACGCGTGGCATCGCCGCGGCGCCAAGGCAAGGCTTTATCGAACCAGCCGGGCACCACTTTGTCAGTGAAGTGCGGGTAGAGCACAAGGTCGTCGCCCTGGTAGGGCAGGTCCAGGTGATAGTCGAGCAGGCCGCCGTCGCGGTAGGTGCCGGCGCCTGCGCCGGGAATGTCACGTACGCCTTCCATCACCATGGGGATCGAGCCTGAGGCGAGCAGGGCTTGGCGCAAGTTGGCCAGGTCCAGTGGCAGGCAGCGCGACGGGAAATCGGTCAGGGCGTCCAGCGGCGGCGCGGCACGCCCGTCGTGCAGGATGACCCGCTCGAAGTGCCGCGCCAGGCGCGAGCGGCCCAGCAGGTTGTTGGCGATCACCGAGGACAACCCCATGCCCAGGCGAGCGCGATGGTCGTCGGCGAGCAGGCCGTGGCTTTTGACCACCATGATGTTCAGGCGGTAATGCGGGTTGGCGAGTATCTGCCCATCGCGGCCTTGCAGCAGTTCATCGAGCATGCGCGTGCAGCTCTGGCTGACTTCGGTCGGCGTCACGCCTTTGGCAAAATTTTGCTCGGTGTACAACTCACCCAGGCGGCGCAGGCCATCGACGGGGTCGCTCAGGCAAGCACTGGCGAAGCGCCAGGCACCGATCGAGGCACCGATCAGTGCGCGTTGGCGCGGGGCCGAGGGCAGCCACTCACCAAACAGCGCCAGGTCCAGCCCTTGGATGCCCAGTGGCTTGGGGCCACCAGCGGCGCCTGGCAATACGCCCACATCGGCTGCCCGCAGGCCGCGCTCGCGGATCTGGCGCAAGGCGCGTTGGCCTGCCTTGAAGGTCAGGGCGGGGTACTTGATGTGGATGGCGCTCATGACAGATCTCGCAGGCAACAAGCGGGTGATTATAAAGGGGATTGTCTGTATCGGCCTTTTCGCAGGCAAGCACGCGCCCACAGGTGTGGTCTGCGGGAGCGGGTTTACCCGCGAAATGGGAGACAAAGCTGCGCTATCATGCGGCCAGCTGTTTTCAGGTTGGATTAAGGACCGCGGGGTAATCTTAACCCCGTAGACAACTTGCTGATCTCGATGGAGAGAGAACCCATGAAAACTTTGACTGCCCTGTTCACTGCCGCCGCCCTCGCTTTCGGTGCCAATGCTGCCTTCGCCAAGGACGTTCAGCCCGATGAAGTGGTGAAGCTGGTCAATGCCAAGACCATCAAGTCCCTGGACGAGCTCAAGGCTGCCGCCGTAGCCAAGCACCCGGGTGCCACCGTGACCGACTCCGAGCTTGAGAACGAGTACGGCCGCTACATCTACAAAGTCGAGCTGCGCGACACCCAGAACGTCGAATGGGACGTGGACCTGGACGCCAAGACCGGTGAAGTCCTCAAGGACGAACGAGACAACTGATGAGTGATCTACCGCGAACGGCGCGCTACCTGGCCCTGGCCCTGATGGCCGCCTGTTCGCTGGCCGGTGCTAGAGATCTGGACCAGGATGAAGCCCTCGAACTGCGTCAGAAGGGCATCATCCTGCCATTGGAACACCTGCTCGAATCCGCCCTGGGACGTTATCCCGGGGCGCGTTTGCTGGAGGCGGAGCTCGAAGAGAAACATGACCGATACGCCTACGAGGTCGAGTTGCTGACCCCGGCCGGCGTGGTACGGGAGGTCAAGCTCGATGCCCGCACCGGTGAGCTGCTCAAAGACGAGGAAGACGACTGAATGCGCCTGCTGCTTGTCGAGGACAATGTCCCCCTGGCCGACGAATTGATCGCCGGCTTGCAGCGCCAGGGGTATGCCGTGGACTGGCTGGCCGATGGCCGTGACGCGGTGTACCAGGGCCAGAGCGAACCTTACGATCTGATCATCCTTGACCTGGGGCTGCCCGGCCTGCCGGGGCTCGAGGTACTGAGCCAGTGGCGCACCGCCAACCTGGCCACGCCGGTGCTGATCCTCACCGCGCGCGGCTCCTGGGCTGAACGTATCGAAGGGCTCAAGGCCGGCGCCGATGACTATCTGACCAAACCTTTCCACCCCGAGGAGCTGCAACTGCGTATCCAGTCGTTGTTGCGTCGTGCCCGGGGGCTGGCCAATCAGCCGACGCTGGAGGCCGCTGGCCTGCACCTGGATGAAGGCCGTCAATGTGTGATCCGCGAAGGTGTCTACATTCAACTGACCGCTGCGGAGTTTCGCTTGTTGCGCTACTTCATGCTGCACCCGCAACAGGTGTTGTCCAAGAGTCACTTGGCCGAGCACTTGTATGACGGCGAGACCGAGCGCGACTCCAACGTGCTGGAAGTGCATGTCAACCACCTGCGTCGCAAGCTGGGTCGCAGCGTGATCGAGACCCGCCGCGGCCAGGGTTACGTGTATGCCGGGAGCGCGGCGTGAGGTCGATCCAGGCACGCTTGAGCCTGGGTCTGGTGGCCGTGCTGGTGGTGGTCGGCCTGGTCCTGGCCCAGCTGAGTCTGTGGCTGTTCGAGGTCGGCTTGCAGCGTTACCTGGAGGCCGGCCTGCGCAAGGAGAGCGAAAACCTGCTGGTGGCCCTGGTTCGCGGGCCGTCAGGGCTGCAGCTGGACGAGCGACGCATATCGGCGGCCTATCAGCGCCCTTTTTCGGGCTATTACTTTCGCATCGACTTCGACCAAGGCACGTGGCGCTCACGCTCGCTATGGGACTTGGACATGCCCAAGCCTGCGGCTGCGGGGCTCGAGGATGGCCTTGAGCTAGGGCCGGAGGGTCAGCAATTGTTGACCCTGCGTGCAGACTACCGACGCCTGGGCCAGGACATCTCGATCAGCGTGGCCCAGGATTACTCCCCGGTGCGCGAGGGCTTCAGGCGCATGCAACAGATCGGTCTTGGCATGGGGCTGGTGGCGTTGGTGTTGGTGCTGGTGCTGCAGCGCCTGACCGTGACCCGCTCGCTACGCCCGCTGGAGCGGGCACGCCAGCAGATCGCTCAGTTGCAGCAAGGCCAGCGCTCCCAGCTCGATGCCCAAGTGCCCAGTGAGCTGCAACCTTTGGTGGACCAGATCAACCACCTGCTGGCGCACACCGAGGACAGCCTGCGCCGCTCGCGTAACGCCTTGGGTAATCTCGGCCATGCCCTGAAGACGCCGCTGGCGGTCCTGCTGAGCCTGGCGGCCAGTGAACGCCTGAAGGGCTTGCCGGACGTACGTGAGCAACTGCGCGAGCAACTCGAGCAGATCCAGCAACGCCTGGCCCGTGAACTCAACCGTGCGCGTCTGGCCGGCGACGCGCTGCCCGGTGCGCAGTTCGACTGTGACACCGAGCTGCCGGGCTTGCTCGGCACCCTGGGCATGATCCATGGCGAAGGGCTGCTGCTCGAGCGCGACGTGCCACCGGGACTGTTGTTGCCATGGGACCGCGAGGATCTACTGGAACTGCTCGGCAACCTGCTGGACAACGCCTGCAAATGGGCCGACAGCGAGGTGCGCCTGGGTATCGCGCCGACGGTCGAGGGTTATCAGCTGTGGGTCGACGATGACGGCCCTGGCATTCCCGAAGCCGCGCGTCTGCAGGTTCTGGAGCGGGGCTCGCGCTTGGATGAGCAGGTCGATGGGCATGGCCTGGGCCTGGGTATCGTGCGCGATATCGTCGAGGCTTGGGGCGGGACGTTGGCGCTGCTGGAAAGCCCGTTGGGCGGTTTGCGGGTGAGTATCGCGCTGCCGCGCAAGGGGCGTTGAAGGCGCCACGGGCAGCACCTCGATTGGTTCACTGTGGGGTCTGCCACGACCCATCGCAGGCTTCGCCAGCGCCCATGAGGACCACCGTCAGCCCTGTATTGGCCGGTAAATCCACTTCCACGAGGCCACCGTAACGCCTGGCACTGCAAAAAAATTGCAGTACAGCGGCACTTTTTTGAATTGGCCCGCTTGCTATCACACCCGGCACAATCGCCGCGATGAAACTTCGTGTTTCCATCTCCAGGGACGGAGCCATTAAGCTATTGCATTGGCAATACAAGCCCAGGCCCGTTCGGCTGGGCTTTCTTTTCAAATCAAGAAGAACACGATCGACTGCCCTGATGTCTGCCTCGCGTCCCGAAAACCGTCTGCAGCGCTTATTGCCTGCGCACCTGAACATCCCTCCCAAAGAATGGTTGCGTGCTGGCCTTGGCGCGCTGCTTGGCCTGCTGCTTGCCGGAACCCTCGTCAGTCTGGCCTATGGTCCCTTGGTCGCCCTGCACCTGCTCGGCCCCCTGGCCGCCTCGGCAGTGCTGGTGTTCGCGGTGCATTCCGGGCCGTTGGCCCAGCCGTGGCCGGTGCTGGGCAGCTATGCCGTGGCCTGTATCGTGGGTTTGGTGATGCGTCATTACCTGGGCACTGAACTGTGGGTCGCAGCCAGCGCCCTGGGCCTGTCGATCGTGATGATGTGCCTGTTACGCTGCCTGCACCCTCCAGGTGGCGGGGTGGCGGTAGGTGCCGTGCTGGCGGACCCGGGGCTGACGGCGCTGGGCAACCATCTGCTCGAGCCGATCGTGCTCGATGCTTTGATCCTGATTGTCGTGGCGGTGCTCTACAACCGTCTCACCGGCGTGCGCTACCCCAAGGGCCCGTTGCCGCGCAAAGACCTGCACCACACCCACGATCCGCTGCCCAGCGAGCGGGTCGGGGTGAACAGCGAAGACCTGGATGTCGCCTTGGAAGAATTGGGCGAGTTCGTCGATGTTACGCGCGATGAGCTCGAGCGCATCATCCTGGCCACCGAGCAGCATGCCCTGCAACGCAGCCTGGGCGGTATCACCGCGGCCTCGGTGATGTCCCGTGACGTGCAGTTCGCGTCGCCGGCCACCACCTTGGAGCAGGCCTGGAAGATGCTTGCCAACCACCAGCTCAAGACCCTGCCTGTACTGGAAGGAGGGCGTTTGGTGGGCATTGTCAGCCTCAGCGACCTGGTCGGCCCGGCCATGGCCCGAGCACGTTTCAGTTGGCGTGGGCTGTTCCGTCGCCCGGTGGTGCGTATGGAGCAGGTGATGAGCCGCCGGGTCATCAGTGTCAGCAGCCAGCATCCGCTCGATCGCCTGTTGCCATTGCTCAGCGAGCAGGGCCTGCATTGCCTGCCGGTGCTCGAGGATGACAAGTTGGTCGGCGTGATCACCCAGACCGATCTTATCGCCGGGCTCAAGCGGCACCTGCTCAACGCCGCCGCGCAACGTTCAGATAATCGGGTCCCAGCGCTGTGACCAATCGCTATCGCCGGTGGCCACCAGCCGGCGCAGCACATTGAAGGCTTGCTGCAAGGCCTCGCTGTCGCGCTTGCGGGCGTAGACAAGAAAGGTCGGGTAGGTGAATTCCGGCGCCTGTGGAACCCGCTCGACCACGCCATTTTCCAGATAGGCCTGCACCACCCGCGTCCGGAAATAGCCGCTACCCCCTTGCTCGAGGATGAACTGTAACGCCAAGGGGCCCAGGTTGAAGCTCAGCGCCGGGCGTGCGCAGTCGGGCAGGGCGGCATCATGCTGGCGACGGAAGGCCTCGCCCCAGTCGATGTAGATATAGGGCTCGGGTTGACCGACCCGGCGTACGCGGATCAGCTTTTCCTCCATCAATTGCTCCACCTGCAGCCCCGGGCCGTAGGTCGGCTGGTACACCAGCGCGGCATCGAGCAGGCCCATTTCCACCTTGCGCAGCAACGACTCGCCATCGCTCACCTCGCTGCGGATGGCGTGGCTGGGCAATTCCCGGTGCAGGGCGCTGACCCAGGCGAGCATCATCGGGTTGGCCAGGCTCACCTCGCCCCCCACGTGCAGCACTTGCTGGCACCCTTGGGGCAGCGGCAGGTCGCGGCGGGCGGCCTCCCAGGTCTGCACCATCTGGTTTGCGTAGATGATGAACGCCTCGCCGTCGCTGGTGAGGGTTGCGCCGTTGCGGCTGCGGATGAACAACTGGCAGCCCAGTTGCTGCTCGAGGCGTTGTACCCGCGCGCTGATGGCCGTCTGCGATACGAACAGGCGTTCGGCGGCGGCGACGAGGCTGCCGCAGCGCACGATTTCCAGGAAGGTACGGGCCTGGTCGATATCCATTGAAACGGCTCTTTGGCTCACGAGAAGCCCTATTCTAGGCCTCGTGCTGTAGCGGGGCGACAACCCCGTGCAATCTTGCATATCGGTTGCGACTTAAGTCCGATGGCGGGCGCGGGGTACCGGTCCATACTCGGGGTTCGCCCTTCAATAACAACAAGTACCGGGTTGCAAATCGCCATGACCTACCAGCACAGCTACGCCCACTCCATCGCCGACCCCGCTGCCTTCTGGGCCGAACAGGCCGAACACCTGGCCTGGCATCGCAAGCCTTCGCTGACCCTGCAGGAGAACCCCGACGGCACCCACCGTTGGTTCGCTGATGGCCGCCTGAACAGCTGCCACTTGGCCCTGGACCATCAGATCGAGCAGGGCCGCGGCGACCAGCTGGCGTTGATCTACGACTCGCCGGTGACCGGCGTGCAACAGACCTTCACCTACCACCAGTTGCGAGATGAAGTGGCCCGCCTGGCCGGCCTGCTGCGGCAGCTGGGCGTGGGCAAGGGCGATGGGGTGATCATCTACATGCCCATGGTGCCCCAGGCCGCCATGGCCATGCTGGCCTGCGCGCGAATCGGTGCCGTGCACTCGGTGGTGTTCGGCGGCTTTGCCGCCAACGAACTGGCCCTGCGCATCGATGACGCCCGACCCACGCTGCTGCTCACCGCCTCCTGCGGCCTGGAGTTCGACCGGGTGATCGAATACAAGCCGCTGGTCGATCGCGCCTTGCAACTGGCCAGGCATCAGCCGCGTCATGTCCTGGTGCTGCAACGCCCGCAGGCCCACGCCACCCTGCAGTCGGGGCGCGATCTGGACTGGCAGCAGGCGCAGGCCGGTGTCGACCCGGTGCCCTCGGTGGAGCTGGAGGCGGGTGATCCGCTCTACATCATGTACACCTCCGGCACCACCGGAAAACCCAAAGGCATCGTGCGCGAGAACGGCGGTAACGCAGTCGCCCTGTGCTATGCCATGCGGCATATCTACGGTATGCAGGCTGGGGACGTGTGGTGGGGCATTTCGGACGTGGGTTGGGTGGTCGGGCATTCGCTGATCGTCTATGGGCCGTTGATGAATGGCTGCACCACAGTGTTCTACGAAGGCAAGCCCATTCGCACCCCGGACGCCTCGGCCTATTGGCGCGTGGTGGAGCAGTACCAGGTCAATGGCCTGTTCTGCGCCCCCACCGCCATGCGGGCGATCCGCAAGGAAGACCCGGACGGAGCGCTGATCCGTCGTCATGATTTGAGCTCGCTGCGCCAGTTGTTCCTGGCCGGCGAGAAACTGGATTCGAGCACCCATCAATGGCTGGAGCGGGTCAGCGGCAAACCGGTGCATGACCATTGGTGGCAGACCGAGACGGGCTGGCCGGTCACCGCGCCCTGCGTCGGCCTGGAGGGCAGCGCGGCGCGGCCAGGCTCGAGCAATCGTGCGGTGCCGGGGTACAACGTGCAGGTGCTCGATGACGAGGGCCGACTGTTGGGGCCGAACGAGCAGGGCGCGATCGTCATTGCCTTGCCCTTGCCGCCCGGTTGCAGCCAGACCCTTTGGGGTGATCACGAGCGTTACCTGCAGGCTTACCTGCACCCACACCCGGGTTACTACCACACCGGTGACGGCGGTTACCTGGACGATGACGGCTTTGTCTACATCATGGGGCGCACTGACGATGTCATAAACGTCTCGGGCCATCGCCTGTCCACGGGTGAAATGGAAGACCTGGTCGCCCGCCATCCGGCGGTGGCCGAATGCGCAGTGATCGGCGTTCATGACGAGATCAAGGGCCAGGTACCGCTGGCGCTGGTAGTGCTCAAGGACGGCGATGGGATCGGCGAGCAGCAGTTGCAGGCAGAGCTGGTGGCCAGCGTGCGCGAGCACATTGGCGCCTTGGCGTGTTTCAACCGCGTGCGTCTGGTCAAGCGCCTGCCCAAGACCCGTTCGGGCAAGATCCTGCGCGCGGTGCTGCGCAAGATCGCCGATGGCCAGGACTACGTGCCGCCTTCGACGCTGGACGATCCGGCGGTGCTCGTTGAAATCGAAGGGGTATTGGCGGATCTGCCCAGGGCGAGTTGACTGGGCAGTGCGAAGCGTGCGCTCAGTCAGGCCCGACCTGATGCAGTTGCCCCAGGCGGCTGCGGGTACGCATCAGGTCGGCGAGTGAGCCGCCCAGGCTCTCTGCCAGCGGCCGCGTGCCGATCACTGTCACGGTCTTGTCCTGGTCGTACAGCACGTCCACCAGATTGACGAAGCGTTGCTGCGCGGCCAGCGAGCATTCGGACAGGTCGTCCAGCCCGTCGATGATCCACGCGTCGAATCGTTCGGCCAACGCCAGATAGTCGATTACCGCTGTGGCCTGTTCGCACAGGTCGGCAAAGGCGAACATCACCGCTCGTCCCTGGCTGGCCAGGGCGCGCAGGTTGCGTTTGTTCACCTCCAGCAGGACTGGCTGCGCGACCGGAAGCGCCAGGCTCTGGCGCTGGTTGGCATCGCCAGGCCACAGGTAATGCCCTTGGGTGAAGCGCTGATGCGCGCGGTTCGCCGGCAGGCTGCGAAAGTCCGTGTCACCGCCGACTTCCAGCACCTGCATGCGGCTGTGGATCAGGCGGATCACCGGCAGGAAGCGCTCGTGATACAGCGGGTTGGGCAGCAGCCCCTCGGGGGCGTAATTGGAGGTCACCAGCAGGCACACGCCGCGGTCGAACAGAGCGTTGAACAGGCGGGTGAGGAGCATGGCATCGCCGATGTCATGGACATGGAATTCATCGAAACACAGCACTTGGCAGTGATCGAGCAGTTCGTCCAGCGTTGCGCCCAAGGCATCATTCAGCGCTCGGTTGCGGTGCATGCCCTGGTGCAGGCGGGCGAAGAAATCGTGAAAGTGCAGGCGGCGCTTTGCCTCGACCGGCACGGCCTGGAAGAACCCGTCGAGCAGCCAACTCTTGCCACGCCCCACCGAGCCATGCAGGTAGAGACTGCGCGCCTGGCCTTGTTCCAGCAGGGCCAGTTGTTCGGCCATGGCCTGGATGACGCGACGTTGCCCGTCGCTCAGCTGGTAGCCGCGGCTGTCGGCCTTGTCCTGAAAGAACGCCAGGAGTCTGTTGTCAGTGGGCGACTCGTTGCGCAAGCGCTGCTTGAAATGACGTAGCGGCATCGGAAGCCAGGCGGACACGTGCGGGTTCCTCGTTGCGAAGGCGGGCAGGGCAGCTTGCAGGAGGCTGGCGCTGTGAGCAATCGAGAATATGCCTAGGGATGATCGTGAAATGCGATGGGTCTAGGCGCTGGAGGCGTTGGAAACTGCGATAAATAAACAAAGCTTATTTGTGAAATACGATAAATCGATTTTTCTTATCCAGTGCAAATTGCTTCCATGCGCTCATGCATCACTCCTTCACAAAAACAAAACCGCCGGAGAAGATCATGACCAAAGCCGAAGCCCTCCCGCTCGCCCCGCCAGCCCTGGGTGAGCCCTACCTGCTGACGCCAGGCCCGCTTACCACCTCCAAGGCCACCAAAGAGGCCATGCTGCGCGACTGGGGCTCATGGGACGGTGATTTCAATCGGGTCACGGCCGAGGTTCGTCAGCAACTGTTGAGCATGGCCGGCGTGGAGGATGACAGCTTCGCCTGCGTCCCGCTGCAAGGCAGCGGCAGTTATTCGGTCGAGGCGGCCCTGGCCACGGCCATCCCCAAGAACGGCAAGGCCCTGGTCCTGATGAATGGTGCCTACGGCCAGCGCGCCAGCAAGACCCTCGAATACCTCGAGCGCGCCTACATCACCCTGGACAAGGGCGACTACCTGCCGCCCCAGCCGGATGAAGTCGATGCGCTGCTCAAGGCCAACCCGGACGTCACCAACGTCTTCATCGTCCACTGCGAGACCAGCTCCGGCATCCTCAACCCGCTGCGCGCCATCGCCGACGTGGTCAAGGCCCATGGCAAGAGCCTGATCGTCGATGCCATGAGTTCCTTCGGCGCCGTGCCCCTGACCGTTCAGGACATCGCCTTCGATGTGCTGGTCTCGTCTGCCAACAAATGCATCGAAGGCATCCCGGGGTTCGGTTTCGTGATTATCCGTCGCAGTGTGCTGGAGGCCGCCAAGGGCCGCGCCAACTCCCTGAGTCTGGACTTGTTCGAGCAGTGGGCCTACATGGAGCGCACCGGACAATGGCGCTTCACTCCGCCGACCCACAGCGTGGTGGCCTTCCACAAGGCCTTGGAGCAGCACCGTGCCGAAGGTGGCGTGGCGGGCCGGCAGGCGCGCTACACGCGCAATCGCGATGTGCTGGTGGCCGGCATGCGCGAGCTAGGCTTCAAGACCTTGCTTGAAGACTGCTGGCTGTCGCCGATCATCACCACGTTCTTCAGCCCTGAGCATCCGAATTTCGACTTCAAGCGTTTCTACGACGAACTCAAGGCCCGCCAGTTCATCATCTACCCCGGCAAGCTGACCGTGGCCGAAAGCTTCCGCATCGGCTGCATCGGCCAGATCGACGAACACATCGTTCACCAACTGCTGCGTGCCATCGCCGACGCTCTTCTGGCGATGGGCGTGGACATGCAACGTCCAGCTGCCTGAGTCGGCCCTGTCGAGGCGGCACGCTTAGCTGCCTCGACGCTTTCCCATACCGTTGACCTGGATTCCTTGCGCGGATCTTGGGTGCCTGTTAGCGATTTCCGGAGCCACCACGATGCACTACGAACAGCCTTCCTCGTTGCAAGCCGCGATTCTCGACTGGGCCGGTACCGTCGTCGATTTCGGCTCGTTCGCGCCCACCCAGATCTTCGTCGAAGCCTTCGCCGAATTCGGTGTGAGCGTTTCCCTGGACGAAGCCCGTGGCCCGATGGGCATGGGCAAGTGGGATCACATCCGTACCCTGTGCGATGTGCCCGAGATTGCCGAGCGCTACCGCAAGGTGTTCGGTCGTACACCTACCGACGACGACGTCACAGCCATCTACGAGCGCTTCATGCCCCTGCAGATCGAGAAGATCGCCGTGCATTCGGCGCTGATCCCAGGTGCCCTTGAGGCCATCGCAGCGGTGCGTGACAAGGGGCTCAAGATCGGCTCCTGTTCCGGCTACCCGAAAGTGGTGATGGACAAGGTAGTGGAACTGGCCAAGCACAACGGTTATGTCGCCGATCATGTGGTGGCCACTGACGAAACACCCAATGGCCGACCATGGCCCGCCCAGGCTCTGGCCAACGTGATTGCCTTGGGCATCGATGACGTCGCCGCCTGCGTCAAGGTCGACGACACCTGGCCGGGCATCCTCGAAGGCCGTCGCGCCGGCATGTGGACCGTAGCCCTTACCTGCTCGGGCAATGCCCTGGGCCTGTCCTACCAGGCCTACAAGTCGTTGCCGGCGGCCAAACTGGCCGAGGAGCGCGCGCGCATCGTCAAGATGTTCGAGCCGTCCCGTCCACACTACCTGATCGACACCATCGCCGATTTGCCAGGGGTGATCGACGACATCAACCAGCGTCTGGCCCGGGGTGAAACACCGCAAGCCTATTGAGCGGCGCACAACTACACCACACTCACAACCCCTACGAGCTAGAGCCAGGAGACACACCATGCGTTACGCACATCCGGGTACCGAAGGCGCGAAAATTTCCTTCAAGAGCCGCTACGGCAACTACATCGGCGGTGAGTTCGTTCCTCCGGTCAAGGGTGAATACTTCACCAACACCTCTCCGGTGAACGGCCAGCCGATCGCCGAATTCCCACGCACCACTGCCGAA
>NZ_VSJH01000019.1:0-17333 GCF_008124495.1 Pseudomonas sp. CK-NBRI-02
GCTCAACGCCGCCATCGAGGCCGCCCGTGCTGGCGAGGCCGGGCGCGGTTTCGCCGTGGTGGCCGATGAAGTGCGCAACCTGGCCCACCGCACCCAGGAGTCGGCCGAAGAGATCCACCGCATGATCACCAGCCTGCAGGTGGGCTCGCGCGAGGCGGTGTACACCATGAACGAAAGCCAGGTGTCCAGCGAACAGACCGTGCAGGTGGCCAACCAGGCGGGTGAACGCCTGGCCAGCGTGACCCAGCGCATCGGCGAGATCGACGGCATGAACCAGTCGGTGGCCACCGCCACCGAGGAGCAGAGCGCAGTGGTCGAGAGCCTGAACCTGGACATCACCCAGATCAACAGCCTCAACCAGCAAGGGGTAGAGAACCTCAACGAAACCCTGCGCCATTGCGATGCCCTGAGCCAGCAAGCGGGGCGGTTGAAGCAACTGGTGGGCAGCTTCAGGATCTGAGGCGGGTCCTTCGCGGGTAGACCCGCTCCCACAGGTATCGCGCCGTTCTCAGGCTCGGCGCAGTACCCGTGGGAGCCGGCGGCAGCCCTGGGGGCCGCAGGGATCAGAATGTCTTGCTGACCGCAGCCACCACCGTGGCCGAGCAGACATCCTTGAAACCCAGGTAACTGGCGCATTCGTTTTCGGAAAGGTCGGTGTCGATGTAGCTGACCGACCAATCGAGCGACAGCATCGTGCGGGTCAGCTTAACTTCCCACTCGTGATAGTCGTCCCGGCTGGTCCCGTCATTGGCGAACCAGCTTGGGTCCTTGTAGTCGTTGCGCCCGTAGCGCACCAGCAGGTCGGTGTCGAACGGTAGCAGGGTGGTGTAGCCCATATAGCTGTAGAGCATCGACTGGTCGCCGTTGAAGTTCTCCGAGTAGTTACCACCGAGCAGCACACCCCAGGCACGCAGTTCGGTGTGGTACTCGCCATAGTTGAAGTTGCCCTGACGCGGGTACACGTACTTGATGTACGAAGTATCGAGGGTGACATCGTCGTTGATCTGCCAGAAGTAGCCGGCATAGTAGTCCAGCTCCTGGCGTGTGCTGCTGCCGAAACCGAAGTCGACGTTCGAACTCCATACGCCTGCGTACAGGCCGCTGGCGTGCGCCAGGGTCAGCGACCCCTGCAGGGCTGGATCGTTCTGGGTCTGGGAGATGCCACGGGTGCGGTAGTCGCTGAACACGCCAGCCTTGGCCTCGAGGCTGAAATCGTCATTGAGGTCGATGGCATGGGCCAGCGGGGCACAGGCGAGCAGGCCGCCTGCGATGAGGTTGCGTAAGGTCATTCGATGCTTTCCGTTTATTGTTGTTGTGCACGGGTGACGCGGGGTGTGGCTTTTTGCGGATAAAACCCGCTCCACAGGCGTCGGTGTTGCGCCTGTGGAGCGGGTTGGCCCGCCAAGCGATCAGCGCTGGTAGATCTGCTTGCCGGCGAACCAGGTCTGCAACACCTGGGTATCTCGCAGCGCCTCGGGGTCGACGCTGAGCACATCGCGGTCCAAGACGATCATGTCCGCCTGCTTGCCGACTTTCAGCGAGCCCACCTGCTGCTCAAGACGCATGGCGCGGGCGGCATTGAGGGTGTAGGCCTGGAACATGGTTTGCCGGTCGATGGCCTCGTCAGCGTTGAGCACCCCCTTGGGGCCCTTGCGGCTCACTGCCTGGTAGATCGCCTTCCACGGCTCCGGGGTGGTGATCGGCCAGTCACTTGCCCCGGCGATGGTCGCACCGGCCTTGTACAGCGAGTGGGCCGGATAGCTATGGGCGAAGGCGTGTTCATCGACATACGGCTTGACCAGATCGAGGTTGGTCTCGTCGGCACTGGCCCAGTACAACTGCATCGAGGCGATCACATCGAGCTGCTTGAAGCGCGGGTAGTCCTGGGCGCTGACCATCTGCAGGTGGGTGATCGAATGGGGGACGCCGCTGTGACGGGCTCGTCGGGCTTGTTCTACGCCATTGAGCGCCTCGCGCACGGCGCGGTCGCCGATGGCATGGACGTGCACCAGCCAGCCGCGTGCATCGGCGGCATCGACCAGCTCACCGAAGTGTTTCGGGTCCAGCAGCAGTTCGCCGCGTTGGCCGGAGTTCTTGTAGGGCTCGAGCATCGCTGCGCTCTGCGCCGGCATCTCGGCCACGCCGTCGGCGAAGACCTTGATGCCGGGCAGGGTGAGGTTGCGCACGCCGAGGAACTGCTGGCGTACCTTGTCCAGCTCATCCAGGTCGGCCGGGCGGGCCTTTGAGTCGGCCATCAGCAGCGCGGCAATGTGGGCCGTCAGCTCGCCGCGCTGGGAGAGGTCCTTATAGACCGGCAGCACGCCGAGCGAGTCGTTCTTCACGTCCGCCCCGGGCAGTTCGTTGGCCAGTGGGTCCATCCAGCCGGTAATGCCGAGCTGCTTGGAGTAGTCCAGGGCCATGCGGCCGGCGGTCATCAGGGTGTCGTGGGAGAGCGGTGGCAGCAGGTCGGTCACCGGGTAGTAACTGGCATCGGCCAGGAACCCGTTGGGTGTGCCGTCCTCATGCTGGCCTATGGTGCTGCGCGCCTCGGCAGGCAATGCCGCGATGGTCTTGGCATCGATCTTGGCGCGCTTGAGCAGGGCCAGGTTGGCCCAGCCGGTGTGCATATCATTGGCGGCCAGAAGGATCGGCTGCTCGGCCCATTGCCCGTGGTTGAAGCGCTGCTCCAGGGCTGGGATGTCATCCCAATAGGTCCCTGGCACGCCGCCGACGACCAGGAATTCGCCTCGCACGGCCTTGCCATCCTTGCGCCACTCGAGCAGGCGTTGTTCCAGTTCATCGAGCGGGATCTGCTCGCCCATCAGGTTGGCCAGTTCCAGTTGCAGGCCGCCCTTGATGGCATGGGAGTGAGAATCGAGCATGCCCGGCATCAGCACCTTGCCACCCAGGTCGATGACGCGGGTGGCGGCGGCCTTCAGGCGCAGCACGGCCTGGTCGGATCCCACGGCAACGATCTTCTCTCCCTCGACCGCCACCGCTTGCTGCAGCGGTTGGCCTGGCTCGGCGGTGTAGACCTTGGCGTTGTGAAAGATCACGTCCACTGCCGCGAAGCTGTGCAGGGAGGTGCAGGCCAGGCCCGCGCTGATCGCCATCTTCAGGAGGTGCTTCATTCGGTGCCTCGTTCTTGTTGTGATTGCGCCGCAGCCTAGCCAACGCGCAAGGCCGGTTAAATGCGACGACAGGCACAACTTTTTTCGCGATCGGGAAACAATCCCTGGCCTATGATTGCCATGGCGCAAGCCACACGCCGCTCGACGCCTATTCAAATCCGCGCTGTTTGCGGGTTTGATGGAAAGGCGTGGATACCCGCACGCGCTCTTCATTGCCTCGCTTGTGCCGAACAGGAAGAAACCATGGACAAAATGACGGCCCTGACCATCTTCGTCGCCGCCGCCGAACACGGCAGCTTCAGTCGTGCGGCCGAGCAGTTGGGCAAGACGCCCTCGGCCATCACCAAGGCCGTCGCTCACCTGGAAGCCGAGCTCGGCGTGCGCCTGTTCGAGCGCACCACCCGGCGTATGGCCCTGACCGAGGCCGGGACGGTGTATCTGGAAGGTGCGCGCCAGGCCTTGATGCATCTGCAACTGGTGACCGAGGAGGTGGAGCAGTTGCAGCACGAACTGCGCGGCACCTTGCGCATCACCGCGCCGCCTTCGTTCGGCCCGGCGTTTCTCAACCAGGTCTGCTTTCGCTTCATGCGTGAACACCCGCAGGTGCGTCTGGAGGTGAACCTCAACGATGCCAATGAAGACCTGATCGATGGCGGTTACGATCTGTCGCTGCGCGATGGCCCCACCGACCAGCCCGAACTGATTGCCCAGCCGCTGATCGAGAACCGCGTGGTGCTGTGTGCCAGCCCCGACTACCTGGCCCGACGTGGTGAGGCCATCACCCTGGAGAACTACGCCCAGCACGACTGGCTGCTGTTGCGTCATCCGCTGCTAAACCGCAGCTTCTGGTGGGTCGAGCATGAAGGCCAGACGTTGCGTGTGCGCCAGCCCACGCCCCGGCTGGTGAGCGACAATTTCGACTTTTTGCTCGCCTGCCTGCTCGATGGCCATGGTCTGCAGTTCGTGCCCACCTGGTGCGCCGCGCCTTATCTGGCCAGCGGGCAACTGGTGGAAGTGTTGCCGGACTACTGGCGGGCCTTGAGTGCCTTCGGTCCCTGGGTGCACGTGCTGTACCTGCCCCATCGGCGCAACACGCGCAAGGTGCAGGCGTTCATCGCCTTGCTGCACGAGCAACTGCGCAGCCAGGGGCTGTGATCGGGCTGCGGGGCGCAATTGTTCCGCCTGGGCACAAAAGTTGTGCGGGTTGTGGCGATGATCCACCGCGGGCGGCTCGCTAGGCTAGCGGTGGTTGCCTGAACACAGCGGCCACTTCGTGCCCGGTCCAGTACCATCTGCCACCCCCAAGGCAGGTGCATGCAGCAGAGGTGCGAGGCGGCCTCACTCTTTCCAGAACAGCAACGATGCCCAGAGCCTGCTGTACCAGGAGTTCCCCGCAGTGAAGATCCATACCCTAGTCACCGATATCCGCACGCCTGCCGAGCGTGGTCGCCAGATCGGCGAGCGCTTCGCCGAGCAGATCCGTCATACCACCCAGCTCTATCTGGACTTCTTCCCTCGGGTGGGCGTGTCCGTGCGCGAGGCGCAACGTATCGGCGAAAACAGTCTGGCCGCCTTGGAAGCCTGGAGCCCGAATCTGGCGGCCGAGGTGATCGGCATGGCCAGCGGCGCCGACCTGCCGGTGTGGCAGTTGGCAAGCCTCAACGCGCGCACCGAGGTGCTGGCTGCACGCACCCGCCACAGCGAATGCTCCACCACCGTGCATGCCCCGCGCGGTCCGCGGGCGCCGCAGACCCTGCAGACCTGGGACTGGCACGACAGCCTTTGCCCTCATGGCCTGATGCTGGCGTTGCACACCGAACGTGGCATGAACGTCAAGCTGTTCTGCGAATTCGGCATGCTTGCCAAGCTGGGCGTGAACAGCGCAGGTCTGGGGCTGCACTTCAACATTCTCCACCACACCAGTGACAACGACAGCGGCGGTGTGCCGGTGCACGCCATTGCCCGTCGTCTGCTCGAAGAGGCCAGCAGCGTCGAGGAGGCCATCGAGCTGGCCCGTTCGGCGCGGGTCAGTGCCTCCACCGTGCTCACCGTGTTCTCCCGCGAGGACAGCAGCCCGCGCGCCGTCAGCATCGAGCTCAGCCCTGAGCGCACGGCGCTGGTGCTGCCGCGTGAAGACGGCTGGTTGCTGCACACCAACCACTTCCTCGACCCGCAACTGAGCCTGGGCGAGCAGGTTGCCGACCGTGCCGATACCCAGTGCCGCCTGGGCCACCTGGAGCAGGTAATCGGCCAGATGGGCAGTGCCGATCTGCGCGCCCGCGCCGAAGCCATGTGTGGCGCACAAGGTGACAGCGCGCCGATCTGCTTCCACCCGGACATGGCCATGCCCGACACCGAACGTTGGGAAACCCTGCTGAGCGTGGGGATCGATACCGAGCGCTGCGTACTGGAATACGTGGCGGGCACGCCGCTGCAACTGGCCAAGGCTGGCTTCGAACGTTTCTGAGCCCCACCCGGTGCCGCCTGAGCAGGGCGGCACCCGCTGACAACGAGAACAACAACAATGCATGCGGAACAATCCAACCCTGCGTCGTCCCGGTCTGCGCTGCGGACCTTCTGCGTCTCCGGCATGGGCACTGCGCTGGAGTTCTATGACTTCATCATCTACGGCACCGCGGCTGCGCTGGTGTTTCCCCAGGTGTTCTTCCCGCAGATGGATCACCTGACCGCGACCTTGGTGGCCTTCAGCGCCTTTGGTGCCGGCTTCTTCGCCCGGCCGCTGGGCGGCTTGGTGTTCGGCCACTATGGCGATCGCATCGGCCGGCAGAAGGTGCTGGTCGCGACCTTGCTGCTCATGGGTTTGAGCACTTTCCTCATCGGCTGCTTGCCAAGCCATGCCAGTATCGGCGTCGTTGCGCCGATCCTGCTGGTGGTGTTGCGTCTGATCCAGGGCTTCGCCGCCGGTGGCGAGTGGGGCGGTGCCGCGCTGTTCGGCATCGAGTCGGCGCCGCCGGGCAGGCGAGGACTGTGGGGTAGCTTTACCAGCATGGGCATCGGCGTCGGTGGCATCCTCGGCGCTGTGGTGTTCACCATCGTCAGTGCCGCCTTCAATGACAACCTGGTGGATTTTGCCTGGCGCATCCCGTTCTGGCTCGGCGGCACCTTGGTGCTGATCGGCCTGTACGCACGCTTGAAAGCACCGGCACCGGTCGCAGCCCCGGCAGTCAAGCCGGTCCGTGCACCATTGGCCGAAGCCTTGCGCCAGCGTCCGCGCCAGTTGTTGCTGTGCACCGGCATTGCCTTCGGCTATTGCACCATCGCCTACATCGGCAGCACGTTCTTCCTGACCTACGCCACCCAGGTGGGCTTCGGCAGCACCCAGGCATTGATGTTCGACCTGACCTTGTCGATCGCTATCGTGTTCTCCGCGCCGCTGTTCGGCTACCTGTCCGACCGTTTGGGCCGGCGCACGGTGATGGTGTTCGGTGCGGTGGTCATGGCGCTCGGGCTGTTCGCCTTCTTCGAACTGGTAGGCATGAAGAGTTTCGGCATCGCTTTGTTCGCCTACAGCCTCACGGGCTTGCTGATGGGCGCGACCCAGGGGCCGATCCCTGCATTTCTGGGTGAGCAGTTCCCGCGTAGCATGCGCTATTCCGGGATCTCGGCCAGCTATCAGATCGGTGCCGCGCTGGGCGGTGGGACAGCGTCGAGCATCGCCACGGCGATCCTCATCCTCACCGACCACAACCCGTTGGGCGTGGCCCTGTATGGAGCTGGGGCATTGGCGTTGGTAGCGGTGTGTTCGCTGATGCTGCGCGAGACTTCGCGCCTGAGCATGGCGCAGATCGACGAAGCGCCTGCTGGCGTGGCGGGTGAGGCGGTGCTGGCCCGGCATTGAGAGGGGATGGCGATAGTCCTGTATCGACAGATCTGGCCACTTCGCGGGTAAACCCGCTCCCACAGGTACAGCAGTGTTTCTAATGACACTGCAGCACTTGAGGGAGCGGGTTTACCCGCGAAGCAGGCGCCACGTAGTCGTGCGTGCGCCACCCGGGACTTAGCCGATGAGCAGTTCGCGCAGGCCGTTGGGATGCTCGATGCGCTCACCCGGCAGGGCGATGCGCTGGTTGGCGCGGTAGTCGTGGAAGGCACGGGCCTTGCCGATCAGCGACAGATCCAGGGTCACGGTATGCCGTGACTCGCCCCGGCCTGCCTCGAACAGCGTCCTGCCAAAGGGGTCGACCCCCAGACTGTTGCCGACGAACATGCAGTCGTCCGGCCCATTGCCCACCCGATTGGCCACCACGGCGAACACCTGGTTCTCCATCGCCCGGGCCATCACCGACACACGATGCACGTCATCCTCGGGCTCGGCCAAGCCATCGGTGATCAGCATCACCTGTGCGTCGAGTGCCGTCAGTGCCCGGGCCGTCTCGGGGAACTCGCTGTCGTAACAGATCAGCAGGCCGATGCGCACCCCACGCCACTCCACGGTGGAGAAGCGATCCCCAGGCACCACGATGCCATGCTCCGGCACCCACAGGTGGGTCTTGCGGTAAGTGAGCAGAATGCCTTCTGGCGCGATGAACAGCGTGGTGTTGTAGAAGGTGCCATGGGCATTTTCATAAAGCCCCAGCACCACCGCCACATTGCGCTGGCGCGCCGCTTCGACCACTGCCTGCACGGCTTCGCCATCGACTGACTCCGAGAGCGTGCCGACGTCTTCCTGGCTGAGAAACCCGGTCAGGTGCGACTCGGGGAACAGCACGACGTCGGTGTCCGGCGCACACTGGGCGATGTCCTTGAGGATGCAACTGAGGTTGTAGGGCGTGTCGCCATCGCGCGTCGTGGTTTGTATGACTTCGATCTTCATAGGGCGTCCGTCTCGTGGTGTCCGACCGCTTTGAGGTCGGGTGACTTTTGCAAAGGGTGATGCAAGTATGAAAACAACGACTGTCAAAACAATCACGCCGAGTGGTTAACCCGGGGGTAGGCATGGGCCTGAGTCTGCAGGATCTTTCGTGGCACCAGGGCATAGGCCAGTGCATCGAGCACCTCGATCGACCAAGCTTCTGGCGCACGCTGGCCACGTTGCTGGGCGACTTCGTCGAAGTGGATTCCTGGGTTGCCTTGTTGTTCAGCCAAGACAAGCCACTGATCTTCGACCAAAGCCCCTATGACCGGGAGGGCATCGACCCCTTGGTGAGCGAATACGCCAATGGTCTGTACCTGCTGGACCCGTTCTACCTCAACAGTCGGGAGCAGGCGCAGACCGGTCTGGTGCGCTTGGCCGACATCGCCCCGGAGCACTTCCAGCAGACCGATTACTACCGGCTGTATTTCACCCATAACGTGGTCGCCGACGAAGTCCAGTTCAACGTGGTGGTGGGGCAGGGGCGCACGCTGTGCCTGTCGCTGGGGGGCTGCCGACGGTTCAGTGCCGAGCAGCTCGCCATGCTGGAGCTGATCCGCCCATGGCTGATCGGCCTGATGCGCCAGCGCCTGCATTTCGAGAGCCTGCCGGAGCGGGCACCTGCGGGCAAACCGGCGCTGGACTTTGCCCAAGGTCGCGATGAAGCGCGCCGGCAGCTGGAGTCGGTGCTCACCGCACGGGAACTGGATGTGGTGCGCTTGATCCTCTCCGGCCACTCCAACAAGGAGGCCGCGGCCAAGCTCGCGCTTTCCGCCGAGACGGTGAAGGTCCATCGGCGCAACGTGTACCGCAAGCTGGACGTGAACTCCCAGAGCGAGCTGTTCTCGTTGTTGTTCCTGACGGGCGAGGAGCTGGGTAGCCTGCGCTCTGTTTCCTAGTTTTTTCCGAAACGCACCTGCTTCAGGGGATTCGGGGCCGCACAGCAGCCCCCGGTTCCTAACCCTGCCACCCCACCTGGCGCAGGGCCCCCAGCAGCCGCTCGCCACCGAGCCCCGGCACCAGCACGCCGTCGGCGGTGTGCATGTCGACGCCTGCCAGCAGGGCATTGACGATCGCCTCTTCCACCGCTTCGGCCGCCGCCATGAACAATGGCGTGATGTGGTCGTTGTTGAGCATCTGCACCGGCAGGCTGAACGGGGTGCCCTTGCGGCCGTACTCGGCGGCGGGTAAGTGTTGCTCAGCACAGGAGAACGCCAGGAACAGGTCGCCACTGGCATCTTCGGTACCGCCGCCGGTGCGGGCGATGCCGATGGAGGCCCGCTGGGCCAGGCGTTGGCACTGATGTGGCAATAGCGGAGCGTCGGTGGCGATGATCACCACGATCGAGCCCATGCCGGGCTCGCCGCGCTCGTCGAAGGGCGACGGGATGCCATCCAGTACCCGGCCCACCGGATAGCCATCGACGCGCAGCTCGCGGCGTTGACCGTGGTTAGCCTGGACCAGCGCACCGACCGTCCAGCCGCCCTGTTCGGTCGACAGCTTGCGCGAGGCGGTGCCGATGCCACCCTTGAACTCATGGCAGATCATGCCCGTGCCACCGCCCACCGCACCTTCGGCGACCGGGCCGGATTCGGCACGGGCCAGGGCTTCGTTCACGTGGTCCGGGCCAATGTGCTGGCCCCAGATGTCGTTGAGCAGGCCGTCATAGGTTTCCATGACCACCGGCATGCACCAGTACACGGCCGGGTCCGCCAGGGCATCGCGCTCGGCGGCGACCAGCGCGTCACGCACCACGCCAACGCTGTGGGTATTGGTGATGGCCAGCGGTGTGGTCAACAGGCCCGCTTCGCGGATCCACTCAAGCCCAGTGGCGTCGCCGTTGCCATTGAGCACATGGATCCCGGCAAAGCAGGGCGCCAGGCGGGCTGCGCCAGGGCGCGGCTGGATCACGGTGACGCCGGTGCGCACCTGCTTGTCGTCGCTATCGGCCATGAGGGTGCTGTGACCGACGCGAACACCGGGCACATCGGTGATGGCGTTGAATTGGCCGGGGGTGCCCAGGCCCAGGGTGATGCCAAGTTGACGCGCGCGCATAGGGACTCCTGTTGTTCAGCGTTTCTGGAAAGTGGGGCTGAGCTTGCCGTAGGTGCTGTAAAGGATCACCGAGACAGCCAGTATGCCGAGAATGATCAAGGTGTCGCGGACCGAGGCGTCGAGCAGGCCATTGAGCAGCAGGTAGCCAGCCCCGATGGTGGCCAGCAAGGCGGGTAGAGGCCACAGCGGCATGCGGTAGGGGTGCTCGCGGTCGCTGCGCAGTACCCGGCTGAACAGGGCACATAACGCCACGGCCAGGTAGACCATGAGCAGCAGCAAGACCGTGAAGGAGGTCAGCCCCTCCAGGTTGGAGCTGAAGGTCAGGGCCGCCGAGGGCACACCGAGGAACAAGGTGGCCAGCCAAGGCGATTCCCAACGGGGGTGGATGCGGGTGAACAGGCGATTCAACGCGGGCGTCCACAGCTGGTCGCGACCGCTGCTGAACACCACCCGGCCAGACTGGATGACGATGGCAATGATGGCGTTGAACACCGAGAGGAAGATCCCGGCACTGACCAGCCGCGACAGCGTTTCGTTGCCGTGGGCAGTGAGCAGATAGCCGATCGGGTCGGGGCTGGCGAGCATGTCTTGCAGCGACGGCGCGCCGAGCAGTAGGGCGCCGATCGGTATCAGCTCGATCGCCACCACCAGTGCCAGCGACCAGAGCACGGCGTGGTGGTTGCTGCGCCCGCCGTCTTTCATGTCCTCGGCCAGCACCACGGCGCCGCCGAAACCGTTGTAGGAGAACAGCGCGGTGCCCATGGCGGCTATCACCAGGGCCCAGGGCGCGGCGGTGAGCAGGCCGTGGTCGATGTGCTGGGGTTGGGTCAGCACGCTGAGCGGCTGGCTGATGTTGCCGAAACCGAGCACCACGATCACCAGCAGGGCGGCAACCTCACACAGCAGGAAGATACCCGTGACCCAGGCATTGACGCGGATGTTGAGAATACCCAGGCCGTAGCTGGCGGCGACAATGGCCAGGGCGACAGTCTGGGTGTCGAATTGCGTGCCCAGGGCGCTGTTGAGGTAGGTGGCTGCGCCCGTGGCCAGCACGGGCGGGATGAACAGCAGCATCACCATCACGGTCAGGAAGGTGGCGTAGCCGGCCATGCCACCGAATACCCGCTTGGCATAGACATACTCGCCACCCGCCGAGGTGTGCGCCCGACCGAGTTCGGCGTAGCACCAGGCGAACATCAAGGCCAGCAGCGCGGCCAGGACAAAGGCCAGGAAGGCACCACTGCCGGCCTGGGAGATGGCAAAAGGGGCGATGACGAACACGGAACTGGCCGGCGTGACCGCCGAGACCGTGATGGCGACCACATCGAGCATGCCCAGGCTGGGCTTGAGCGCACTGTCGTGCATGTCGTTCTCCTCGAATTGTTATTGGTGGTTGAGGCAGTGACGAAGAAAGGGAGCGTGCCCTCGACGCGGGGCGTGGCATGGGCTGCAATCTAGGCGTGACGGGGCGTGCGGCCAATTACCCTATTGGGGTACGCCCACTTGACGCGCAGGCGGGAAAGACGGCAAATCCCATCACCTATTCAGGGGAGCCTGCGGATGCAAAGCCTGTTTCATGAAGTCGGCATTCACGCCAACCTTGGTCGCACCATCGAACAGATCGGTCAGCCCCGCTTGTGGAAGCAGTTGATCCTGCTCCTGCACCGCTGGCTGCCGTTCGACAATGCCCTGGCGGTCTTCTACCCCAGCAACGCAGCTCCCTTGGTGCTCGAGGAATACGACGCCGCGCCCCAGGACGGACCGGCGGCGATGCCGCTGTACCTCAGTGGCCTGTACCAGCTCGATCCGTTCTTCCAGGCCTGCCAGGATGGCGTGTCCAGCGGGTTGTACCGGCTCGATGAGGTGGCGCCGGACCAGTTCCACCAAAGTGAGTACTACCTCAACTACTTCCATGCCAACGTGCTGGAGGACGAGGTGCAGTTCATCCTGCAGTTGCCGGGCCAGGGGGCATTGTCGTTGTCGTTGGGCATGCGCCGGCCGTTCAGTTCGCAGCAGTGCGGACAATTGGCGATGTTCTGCCCCTGGGTGCTGGCCCTGATGCAACAGCATTGGCAGTTGCGCAGCCAACGCCTGATGCCGGCGGGCGAGCCGGTGGCGGCCCAGGTGCGCGATGCGCTGAGTCATTTCGGGGCGGGGGTGTTGTCCGAGCGCGAGCTCGAGATCGCCCGGTTGATCCTGCGTGGCTACTCATCCAAGGCCATGGCCGAGCGTCTGGCGATTTCTCCGGAAACCGTCAAGGTTCACCGCCGGCACCTGTATGCCAAGCTGGATATTTCCTCGCAGCCGGAGTTGTTCTCGCTGTTCTTGCAGTCGTTGGGACACGATCCGGAGCATCCTTGAGATCTACAGGGACGCGCTCAGGGTTGCTGGGCAAACAGCGCCTTGGCCTCGTCGAAGCACTGCTCGGCAATCGCCGAGCGCGGCTCGCTACGGCGCAGCAGCAAGCCTACCGGGCTGTGGATGCTGGCATCGGCGATGGGCAGGATGCGCAAGTGCTCGGACAACTCTTCCAGCCCGCAATCGAGCGGCATCACCGCGCAGCATAGGCCGGTATTGATGGCCTGGATCAGCTGGAACGTGGAGTCGCTCTCCAGCACCGCAGCTGGCTCCAGGCCCCGGCTGCGCAGGCTCAGGTCCAACGACTGGCGGTAGTGCATGCCCTTGCTCAGCAGGCCCAGCGGCAGGTTGGCCAAGGCTTCCCAGCGCAGTTGCGGTCCGTCGAAGGCGAAATGCCGGGTGTCATGCAGCAGGCCCATGGTGGTGGTGCCTAGTTCGATCACCTCGAAGAAGCTGGTATTGACCTGGTCCAGGTAGCAGATCCCCAGGTCCAGCTGGTTGCGGCTCAAGCCATCGATGATTTGCTCGGAGCTCAGCGAACTGACCTGAAAGTGCAGCTCCGGGTACTTCTCGCGCAACGGCAGCAGCAGGTGCATGGGATTGAAGCTGGCCAGCGGCACGGTGCCCAGGCGCAGGCTGCCGACCACCTGTCCACGGCAACTGGCGGCCTCGGCCTGCAGGCCGTCGTGAGCGGCGAGCAGGGTGCGGGCCCAGGCCAGGATGCGCTCGCCGGCTTCGGTGAAGCCCTCGAAGCGCTGGCCGCGCTTGACCAGTACCAGGTCCAGTTCGTCTTCGAGATTGCGCAGGCGCATGGACAAGGTTGGCTGGGTGATGTGGCACAACGCGGCGGCCTGCCCGAAGTGTCGGGTCTGGTCGAGGGCGATGAGGAATTTGAGCTGTTTGATGTCCATGGCGCGGTCTGGCAGGCAAGGAGTCGATTGCGCGACCTTAACCAAGTCTGCCGTGGCTGGCCATTGTTTCGTGATGATAGAGCCGGTTGATGGTTTGGTTCGTCATATCGATTGGACGTCGCCCAAGGGTTGGCCCTAGCGTGATGTGACCATGCCCCATGCAGAGGAAACCAAGGTGAGTGTGAAACCGGATGCAGTGTTCGTACCGCTCAATGTCGCCGTGCTGACCGTCAGCGATACCCGCACCTTCGATAACGATACGTCGGGCGAGCTGCTCGCCACCCGAGCGGTGGAGGTCGGTCATCGCCTGGTGGCGCGCGCGCTGCTCAAGGACGACCTTTACAAGATCCGCGCCCAGGTCGCCCAGTGGATCGCCGATGAACAGGTGCAGGTGGTGATGATCACCGGTGGCACGGGTTTCACCGGTCGCGACAGTACCCCCGAAGCGGTGGAGTGCCTGCTCGACAAGCGTATCGATGGCTTCGGCGAGCTGTTCAGGGCACTGTCGATTCTCGATATCGGCACCTCGACCGTGCAGAGCCGGGCCCTGGCCGGGCTGGCCAACGGCACCTTGGTCTGCTGCCTGCCGGGCTCGACCGGCGCCTGTCGCACGGCCTGGGAAGGCATTCTGGTGGAGCAGCTGGATGCGCGGCACCGGCCATGCAACTTCGTCCCGCACCTCAAGGCGGTGGGAGCCTGCGAAAGCCGCGGCTAGACAAGCGCTTGGCAGGCACCCGCGAATGCGCTGGTGGGCCCACTGATGTATTCACGCATAAGCCCACTGCGACAGGCCGCGCGGCGGTTGCTCAGCTCAGCACATGATCGACCGGCATCAACGCCGGCGGCAGTGGCTCGTGTCCCAGGGCTGAGAGCACGTCGCGCTCGACGGTGCGTACCAGAGCATCGGTCGGCAGATCGTTTTCATCGCGCCCGAACGGGTCTTCCAGCTCGTTGCCGATGGCATCCAGACCGAAGAAGGTGTAGCTGATGATGGTGGTGAACGCCGGGGCCAGCCAGCCTAGGGGTTCGGCCAGGGCGAAGGGCAACAGCAGGCAGAAGATGTAGCTGGTGCGATGCAACAGCAACGTGTAAGGGAAGGGCATTGGTGTGCTCTTGATCCGCTCGCAGGTCGCCTGCACCTGCGACATCCCCACCAGGCGCTGTTCCAGCAGGGTGTAACGCCATTCGCTGATGTGCTTGTCTGCGGCCAGGCGCGAGCACTGCTCGCCGATCTCGCGCAGGATGGCGTCGCATGGGTTGTAAGAGCCTGCGCGGGGAGCCTCGGCCAGCCAGGGGCCGGCAGCCTGCAGTTCATCTTCGTTGCGCAGTCGTGCATTCAGGGCGTGGGCAAAGCCGCACAGCCCGCGAAGCAGCCGGGCGCGCAGGTGCTCATCGTTGATCACCTGGCTTTCGCGGATGAACGAGCGCGCTTCGATGATCAGTTGACCCCAGGCCTTGCGACCCTCCCACCATCGGTCGTAACAGACGTTGTTGCGAAAGCTCATGAAGATCGACAGCGACAGGCCCAGCAGCGTGAATGGCGTAGCACTGACCGGGTAGAAGAACGCCGGAAAGTGATGCTCTATCAGCACGATCAAGGCGGCCAGCAAGGTCACCATCAGGCAGCGCAGGGCAATGCGTTTGACGATCGACCCCTTGAGGGTGAACAGCACGCGCAGCACATCGGGGCGGGGATGGACGATCATGGTGTTCCAGAGGCGGCCGGTCAGCCGCCGGTCATGTTCATGAAACGCAGGATCTGCACCTCGCCACCGACTTCGAAGTGATGGCGGTAGGGCTTGAGCTGCATGGCGTCGCGAATGGCCCGTTCCAGGCGCTCGGCGTCGCCTGGATGGGCGCGCAGGATCTGCTTGAGGTCCATCGAATGTTCGTTGCCCAGGCACAGCAGCAGGCGGCCCTCGACGGTGAGGCGTACGCGGTTGCAGGTGGCGCAGAAGTTGTGACTGTGGGGCGAGATGAAACCGACCCGGGTGTGTGGTGCTTCGGCCAGGCGCCAGTAACGGGCCGGGCCCTGGGACGACTCGGCCGAGTCGACCAGGGTGAAATGCTCGGCGATGCGTGCGCGCACCTCATCGCTGGAGCAGTAGGACTCGCCGCGCTCATGCTCGTTGATCACGCCCAGGGGCATTTCTTCAATGAAGGAGATGTCCAGTTCCCGATCGACGGCAAAGCGCACCAAGTCGATGATTTCATGGTCGTTGCGGCCTTTTAGCACCACGCAATTGAGCTTGGTGCGCTGGAACCCGGCGCTGCGCGCGGCGTCGATGCCGGCGATCACCTGGTTCAAGTCACCCGTGCGGGTCAGGCTGCGGAAACGCTCGGCATCGAGGCTGTCGAGGCTGATGTTCAGGCGTGATACGCCGGCATCGAACAGCGGCTGGGCCAGACGGCCCAATTGCGAGCCGTTGCTGGTCAGGCACAGCTCGCGCAGACCAGGCAGCGCGGCAATACGTGCGCACAGCTCGACGATGCCCTGGCGTACCAGAGGCTCGCCACCGGTCAGACGGATCTTGCGGGTCCCCAGGGCGACGAAACGCTCGGCCACCTGATACAGCTCCTCGAGGCTGAGGATCTGCTGGCGCGGCAGGAACTGCATGTCTTCGGCCATGCAGTAGACGCAACGGAAATCGCAGCGGTCGGTCACCGACATCCGCAGATAGTCGATGCGCCGATTGAATCCGTCGATCAGTGCCCGGGTGTTTTCTTCCACGATCGTGCTCTGCAGGTTAGGTGAAGCGGCGGGGCGCCGCGGACTAGTTCCAAGCTATAACCTGTGCGCACCCCCGTCAAATTGCTTTCCCCGACTAAACGATCAGTCTCCTCTATCATGGCCGCAGGCCAAGAAATACGCGGCTTGCCGGTCTTGATCGAAACCGTTTATCACACTGTCAGGCATATCGATTGGACGCGTTGGGGCCGCTCTTCATAGGCTGGAAAAAAGCCGGAGATTCACTGCCGGTGCATTTTCAAGCGCCCGAGGACCCCCATGAGCGAAGACAACCACATCAGGGATTACAACGGCCCCGCCGCTGGCTGGGGTGCGCTCAAGAGTGTGACCAAGGCCTGGCTGGGCAGCGAGAACGCCTTCAAGAACCTGCGCATGATGCTCAAGACCAACCAGAACGGCGGCTTCGACTGCCCCGGTTGTGCCTGGGGCGAATCGCCGGGAAGCGACATGGTCAAGTTCTGCGAGAACGGCGCCAAGGCGGTCAACTGGGAGGCCACCGGCCGTTCGGTGGACCCGGCCTTCTTCGCCAAGTACAGCGTCAGTGCCCTGGCCGAGCAGAGCGACTATTGGCTTGAATACCAGGGCCGACTGACCCACCCGATGCGCTACGACGCGGCCACCGACCATTACGTGGAAACCTCCTGGGACGACGCCTTCGCGCTCATCGCACAGCACCTGCAGGCGCTCGAGTCGCCCAACCAGGCCGAGTTCTATACCTCTGGGCGGGCCAGCAACGAAGCGGCGTTCCTGTACCAGCTGTTCGTGCGGGCCTTCGGTACCAACAACTTCCCGGACTGCTCGAACATGTGCCACGAAGCCAGTGGCGTGGGCATGGGCGAATCCCTCGGCGTGGGCAAGGGCACTGTGGTGTTCGATGACCTGGAGGAAGCCGACGCGATCTTCGTCATCGGCCAGAACCCCGGCACCAACCACCCGCGCATGCTCGAACCGCTGCGCGAGGCGGTCAAGCGCGGTGCCCAGGTGGTGTGCTTCAACCCGCTCAAGGAGCGTGGCCTGGAGCGCTTCCAGCATCCGCAGCACCCCTTCGAAATGCTCAGCAACGGCTCGGAGCCGACCAACACTGCGTACTTCCGCCCGGCGTTGGGCGGCGACATGGCGGCCATGCGTGGCATCGCTAAGTTCCTGCTGCAGTGGGAACGCGAGGCCCAGGCCAAAGGCGGGCCGGCGGTGTTCGACCACGCCTTCCTCGAGGCGCACACCTCGGGTGTGGACGCCTACCTGGCAGTCCTGGATGC
>NZ_VSJH01000020.1:0-1324 GCF_008124495.1 Pseudomonas sp. CK-NBRI-02
TGTGTCTAGTCCTGAAATAGGTTTACACCTGTTCAGGTAGGCCGGTAGGCCTCAAAACGCCCGATGCACCGCATCGGGCGTTTTGTGTTTCAGGGCCATGTGAGGCCGCTCCGTGTTATAGATCTGCACGGCCTCATCAACCATCTTCCGTGCCTGCTCCAGATCTTCTGGGTTACTCAGCAACAGCTCTGTTTTGAGGATTCCGTTGATGCGCTCGGCTAGAGCGTTCTGGTAGCAGTCGTACCCGTCAGTCATCGAGCAATGAACTCCGTGCCTTGTATGCAGCGACTGGTATAGCGCTGAGCAGTATTGAATACCGCGGTCGGAGTGATGGACTAACGGCTGGTGGCGCCGCCGCTTGCGCAGGGCCTGTCTAAAGGCTTGTGCAACCGACTCGGCATGTAGGCTTTCATGGACATGATGGCCAACAATCTTTCTGGAATATGCATCCGTTACCAGGCTCAGGTACAGCGGGCCGCTTCTGGAGGGCAGGTAGGTAATATCCGCCACCCAGACGTGCTCTGGCCCTGACGGAACTACCTGATTTGGGCCTGCTTTGAGAAGATTGGGATGACGGTAGAAGCGATGATAGCTTTGGGTTGTCTTGTGATACGCCCGCTTGGGCAGCACCAGCAAGCGGCGCTCGCCCAAAACCTCAAACAGCCGGTCTCGGCCAACTTGGACTCGTTTATCAGGCTGGCAATGCAGCAGATAGTGCAGTTTCCGTGTACCCAGTCGCGGCTGACGCATCCGGATTTTCTGAACAAACTCGACAACCCGATCTGCCTGATGAGCTTTACTGTCGGCAGCTCGATTGCGCTTGTAATAAGCCTGCCGGCTAATGCCTAGAAACTGACAAGCCCTGGCAATGCTCAGTCCTGCGACTTGACCTTGCGAGAGGACTTGCCGGATCGCTTTTTTACGACCGATACACCGTAGTCATTCTTCAGGACATCAACGACGGTCTCAAAGAACTGAGCCTTCTGGCTCATCAGCTCAAGCTGCTGCTCAAGCTCTTTGATCCGCTGCTCTGGAGTGAGCGTTTTGGGGTCGGACATCGCGCAGCTCCTCTCGGCCCGGATCGACGCCCCTTGGCTCCAATCCTGCCGACCATGCTTACGCAACCATACCAGAACTGTAGATTTGCCCTGGATACCGTACCGCTCCTGGGCCTGAGTACAGGTCAATTCACCTTTTTCGACCTGATCCACTACAGCCAATTTAAAAGTCAGCGAGTAATCACGCTGTGTTCGCTTCACACCATGCACCATCGAGGTCTCCAGATTCTCGGGGGAAAGGTGTAAACCTTATTCAGGACGGGACA